>NZ_BSEF01000006.1:0-309007 GCF_027925545.1 Sphingobium sp. BS19 | reverse complement strand
ATGTTCGGCAGGATCAAGGACTGGCGGCGCATCCACACGCGCTACGATCGTTGCGCCCATACCTTCATGTCCGCCATCTGCATCGCCGCGACCGTTATATTCTGGATCAATCAATGAGTCCTGACCCTAGGGATAGATCAAAACCTACGAAAAGAAGCCGTCGAAATGTTCATCGTGAACATTCGGTTTGTGGGCCTACTGCAAACTTTGTCGGGGGCTGAGCGTATATTAACTGTTGACCATGCTCTTGACCAACTTCCAGCATCGAATTCCGGTACGAACCGAACATTACATGTAACTGCACCCGATCAGCCTATGGTGGTTCATTCCGATGCACATTTCGATAGAGTATGCTTCTTTATTGGACCGATCGGAGAGGAAGACTCGGATCAGCGGAAACATTCTGATCTGGTACTTGAGTCTTTAATAAGGCCAGCTTTGGAGCCGTTAGGATTCGAAGTAAAGCGTGCGGATGAAATTCAGAATCCTGGCTTAATAAACAAACAGATATTCGAATTTTTGTTGAAAAGTAGGCTAGCGATAGCAGACTTGTCTTATCACAATCCTAATGTATTTTATGAATTGGCTATAAGACATGCGAGAAATCTGCCAGTTGTTCAACTAATCAGAAAAGGCGGACCGAATACCGTTCGATATAAATCAAAGCCGAACAATCATTCTAGATACAACTGACTTATATGCCTTTGTACCAAAGATTGAGACTTACAAGGCCGAAATTTCGAGCCATATCCGGCGCGCGCTCGAAGACCCATTATCCGCCGATAATCCGTTTGGCGCTTTTTTCCCTGACGGGATAAAATAGATATCGGTCAGATCGTCCCGCGCCTGCGGTGTGAAATTAACCCTCAAGGCCGAAGTCGCGGAGCACCTGTTCCATCGGGATCATAGCATCCCGGTTCTTGGCTTGCTCCAAACCACGCGCGACTTTCGCCTGCTTCCACGCCGCATAACCACGTTCGGTTGCACCCGGCGTCTCAGTCACTTTGTCGATGGCTGCCAGCTTCGTCTTCATAAAGCTGAATATGGGCCATCGGCGCAAACCTGACAACCCAATTTCCCCCTGTCCTACACGCCCCCCAATCCGCTAACACCGCCGCTCCTTCAACCCGATATATCGGTGGTGCCGCGCGTCTGACTCTCTGATGTACTCCAAAGTCGATCCGTCGCCGCTGCGCCTCCCGCTCCTTGTTACGCGGAAAGAGTGCGCCGCCAGCGGTAGCCGCATCGACCGCGCGCTTGCCGATTGGGCCTTCGGGCCGGCCAGCGCGGCGATGGGTCGTTTTGAGAACGCAGAGTTTGCGCGCCACTGCCCCGATCATCGTCTCGAAGGAAACCTTCTCCTGCCCGCGCAGCGGCGGCGCGGCAGGATCTATGTGCAAGCCATGCCCGATAACTGTGCTGTCGCAGGCTCCCCCCAACGCCGCCAAAATCCAACACCACCAACCCCGCAACCGCCCCCAATGGGTAGTGACGTAGTGTGACCTTTGAGGCTTTCCGCGCCAAAATCCCTGTTGGAACGCATGGGCCATTCCCATCGCGGCCTGCCGCGGATTGACTCATATCAATGCGCGCCCTCCCGGCCCCCATCACACTTAACATTTCCGTGCCTTTTGGCGCTTCGACAAAGGCTTACGCTTATGAACGCCGCATCCCCCGTCACGCCCTACGACATGATCGGCGGCGACGAAGCCGTGGTCGCCATCGTCGGCTACTTCTACGATCTGGTGGAAAAAGAGCCGGACTATGCCGCGCTCCGGGCGCTTCACGCCGCCGATCTGGGCCCCGTGCGCCATTCGCTGGAGCGGTTCCTGACCGGCTGGCTCGGCGGGCCGCGCGACTGGTTTGAGCGGGGGACATGCATCATGTCGATGCACCGCGCTTTCCCGATCACCCCCGCTATCGCCACCCAATGGTCCGACGCGATGGGCCGCGCCATAACGGCCTATCGCACGGCGACGCCCGCTCTGGATGCCGACCTTGCGGAGCGCATGGCGGAGAAGATGGGTCATATGGCGCAGGGCATGATCAACCTCGCCGCCGCAAAGGCCGAGGCCCCCGCCGCCTGACCCCATCTATGCGAGGCAGCAGGCGGCAGGGGCGGCACGAATCGGGAAGGGGCTATTCGTCCTCGTCGCGGTCCGTCTCGCCCATAATGTCTTCCTCATCGTCCATCTTCGGCTCACCGGCATAGGCGCCATTGTCGATATGCCCGCTGGAGACCATGGCGTTCATCGTATCGACCAGGTCGGGGACATCGTCGGGGATGATCTGCGTACGGTCCGGGTTGCCGCCGCGCTCGCTCTCTTCATTGACTTCGGTGCCATGGCGCCGCGCATCGGCGGCGACGTCCTGCGCCTGGCCGCTATCGGCCTGCTCGCTATTGTCGGGGTCGGCATCGGGGAAGGGGGGTGTGTTGGGGGTCTGGGCGGTCATGGCATATCCTTCATGCAAAAGAGCAAGCTGCCGGGATAACGCTGCGCCCCTCCCGCCCGTTCCGCGCTCCGACGGAAAGCTGAACCCCACCCGTCCACGCGGTTATGTTCCGTTCATGCAACTACTTTGCAGCGCCCCTCGTTCTGCCCTCACTAAAGACACAAGGGAACACGCCATGAAGAAGTTCTTGCTCAGCCTGTCCATCGCATCGATGGCCATCACCGCCGCCCCCGCCATGGCGGAGCAGCCCGGACAAGGCTGGCGTCAGGATCAGCGCGAAGATCGCCGCGAAGAGCGTCAGGACCGCCGGGACGATCGTCGCGACGACCGTCAGGATCGCCGTGCCGACCGGCGCGATGACCGCCGCGACCATCGTCGGGAAGCGCGCGATTATCGCCAGTATCGCAATTACGACTGGAACCGCCCCGAACGCGGCCAGCGCTACGACGCACAGCGCTATTATCGCGACGGTCGCTATTATCAGCCGCAGCGCGTGACGCGCAACACTCGCGTTTATCGCGGTGGTGACGGTCGCTATTACTGCCGCCGCAATGACGGCACGACGGGCCTGATCGTCGGCGCGGCCATCGGCGGCTTGCTGGGCAACCGCATCGACAATGGCGGCTCCGGCCTGCTCGGCACGCTGATCGGTGCAGGCGGCGGCGGACTGGTCGGTCGCGAAATCGATCGCGGCGGCACCACCTGCCGCTAAGGCAAAGGCTATGGGGCGGGCGGACACAGTTTCGCTCGCCCCAATCGCTATCTATAACGCAGCGCTTGACCATCGCAGCCCGGCATTGGATGAGACATCATCCAAGGCTGTGAGTGAAACGACATGACCGAAAACTGGCTCTACGACGCGCACCCCGCCATGTTCCGCAGCAACCCGCTGCTCTTCATCCTGCTGCTCATCTCCGTCGTCGGCATCGTCGGCCTCGGCATATGGTGGATCAAGTGCAAGGGGGAACGCCTCGCCGTCAGCGACAGCGAAATCCTGATGGAGCGCGGCCTCCTCTCCAAGCAACGCACGCAACTCGCTTTGTCGAGCGTCCGCACCGTCCGCATCAGCCAGAGCGTCTTTCAGCGGATGCTAGGCGTCGGCAATATCGAGATTTTCAGCGCAGGCGACTATGCCGAAATCGCGATCCGCGGCATGCCCGATCCCAACCGCGTCCGCGCACTCGCTGCCCGCCGCGACGCCTGACTGGCTATTTCCCCACGAACAGAAACGCCACCGCACCCATAATACACATGAACGCCGCAAAGTGCCGCCAGCTTAGCGGCTCGCCCAGCACCAGCACCATGAACACGCCGAACACGATCAGCGTGATCGCCTCCTGCGTGATCTTGAGCTGCGCGCCGCTCCACCCATGCGCATAGCCGATCCGGTTGGCGGGTACGGCCAGACAATATTCAAACAGCGCAATGCCCCAGCTTATCAGGATCACCACGAACAGCGGTTTGCTCATCCCGCCTTTCAGGTGCCAATACCACGCAATCGTCATCATCACGTTCGATCCGATAAGCAAGACGACGGGAATCATGCAGTAATCCTAAGATTGCGGGGCCGCGATATTCCAGCTTGCACGACAATACGCAAAGGCTTGTGCAAGCCTTGCGATGTTGGTCTTTGATCCTTAGAGGGGCCGGGACTTTTCCTGCTGCGGCAGGATTCCCAGCGCAAGGATTACCAAGTGGCCAATGTGACCGTGATCGGTGCCCAGTGGGGCGATGAGGGCAAGGGCAAGATCGTCGACTGGCTGGCCGAACGTGCCGACGTCGTCGTTCGCTTTCAGGGCGGTCATAATGCCGGGCACACGCTGGTCGTCGGTGAAAATGTCTACAAGCTGTCCTTGCTCCCTTCGGGCATAGTGCGCGGCACGCTTTCGGTCATCGGCAATGGCGTCGTGCTCGATCCGTGGCACTTCCGCGATGAAGTCGCGAAGCTGGCGGGACAGGGTGTCATCATCACGCCCGAAAATCTTCAGATCGCCGAAACCTGCCCGCTGATCCTGCCGTTCCATCGCGATCTCGACGGACTGCGCGAAGATGCCAGCGGCGCGGGCAAGATCGGCACTACCCGTCGCGGCATCGGCCCGGCTTATGAAGACAAGGTCGGCCGTCGCGCCATCCGCGTCTGCGATCTCGCGCATCTCGACGATCTCGGCCCGCAGATCGACCGTCTGACCGCGCATCACGACGCTCTGCGCGCCGGTTTCGGCGAACCGCCGATCGACCGCGACGCCCTGATGGCGGAACTGCGCGAAGTCGCCGACTTCATCCTGCCTTATGCCAAGCCCGTCTGGCTCACGCTCAACACGGCCAAGGCGCAGGGCAAGCGCATCCTGTTCGAAGGCGCGCAGGGCGTCCTGCTCGATGTCGATCATGGCACCTATCCCTTCGTTACCTCCTCGAACACGATTGCAGGCACGGCGGCAGGCGGCTCCGGCCTCGGCCCCTCGGCCGCCGGGTTCGTGCTGGGCATTGTAAAGGCCTACACCACCCGCGTCGGCTCCGGCCCGTTCCCCACCGAACTGGAGGACGAAACCGGTCAGCGCCTCGGCGAACGCGGCCATGAATTCGGCACGGTCACCGGCCGCAAGCGTCGCTGTGGCTGGTTCGATGCCGTGCTCGTGCGGCAGTCGGTTGCCGTGTCCGGCGTCACCGGAATCGCGCTCACGAAGCTGGACGTGCTCGATGGGTTCGAGGAACTGAAGATCTGCGTCGGCTACACCATCGGTGACAAGACTTACGATTATCTGCCTGCCCATACGCAGGATCAGGCCCGCGCACAGCCAGTCTACGAAACCATCGAAGGCTGGCCAGACACCACTGCGGGCGCACGCAGTTGGGCGGACCTGCCTGCGCAGGCCATCAAATATATCCGCCGGATCGAGGAACTGATCGGCTGCCCGGTCACTCTGGTATCGACTTCGCCGCAACGCGACGACACGATCCTGGTGCGCGACCCCTTCGCGGACTGACAACTATAGGAGCCACGCCATGTCCCTCTCGATTCCGGTTTTCTATGGCTCCTATCGCTCCGACCGGATGGGCATACGTCTCGCGGACTATATCGTCGCGGGCCTGACTGCGCGTGGTGACAAGCCTGAACTGATCGACGCAAAGGCCATCGACTTGCCGATGCTCGACCGCATGTACAAGGAATATCCCAAGGGCGAAGCGCCTGCCGCGATGAAAAAGCTGGCCGAAACAATCCGTGACGCAGATGCTTTCGTCTTCGTCACCGGCGAATATAATTGGGGGATGCAGCCGGGCCTCAAAAACCTGACCGACCATTTTCTCGAAGAATGGTTCTGGCGTCCCGCCGCCATCGCCAGCTATTCGGCGGGTCGGCTTGCCGGGGCACGCGCCAACAGCATGTGGCATCCTACGCTCAGCGAGATGGGCATGGTCGTCATTTCCAGCACCCTGACCGTCGGACCGATTGCCCAGACTCTCGACGAACAGGGCAAGACCACCGGCGACGCGGGCAAATCGCTCGACCGCGCCTTCCCGCGCTTCGCCGACGATCTGTCATGGTGGGCACAAGCGGCAAAGACACAGCGGGCCGCCAAAACGCCGCCTTACTGATCGTTATTCCAGCACCCCGAGCAGCAGCAGGACTATCGCAAACAGGAGCAGCACGATGACGGTCGACATCATCAGCACCATCAGCCGCAACGCACTGCCCACCCGCGAACTGCCATAGGCACCGCGCAACTGCTTATACATGTGGATCGGCGGAATGATCATCAACGCCACGCCCCAGATGGCGATGCCGACCCCCAATGACGCCGCGATGCTCAAAACGATCAGCAACAACAGCATGAAGCTGATCGAATAGGTCGCGAAAATGGCGTGATCGTACAGGTGAATGTCCCGCCGCCAGAAATACATGATCCACAGGAACGGAATGCTGAGCGGGATCAGCATCCAGCTATATTTATAGCCGTTGGTTTTGAGTTTGTAGATCAGCAACGACGGGTTATCCTGCGCCTTCTCGATCGCGTGATCCAGCGCCGTCCAGCCTGTGTTGGCGTCAAAACGATCGCTCTTGCCGCCAGTGTTCGCCTTGCTCGAAGTGCGCTTGTCCAGTTCTGCAAGCTTCGACCAGTCACCCGTTGCTACCGCCGCCATGCCGTCGCGATCGTCGATCTTGTTGGCAATCTGCGTATCCAGTCTGGCCTTTTCGGCGGCACTAAGCTTGGGATCCAGCCGCACCTTCTGTAACGTGTCGATCTCTTTCTGCGTTCGGGCATATTCCTCCTTGATGCCCGCGCGCCAATCCCCGACCGGCACATCCTTGCCACCGATGTTGACGTTCTGATTGCCACCCAGCAGCGCGCCGCCGGTAAAGCCGAAGACGGCAAAGGTCAGGAACACCGTGAAGAGGAACAACGCCATCGGCGACACGAATCTGGCACGCTGGCCATCGATGAATCGCCGCGTCAGCCTGCCGGGGTGGAACGCAAGCTCCGGCAACGTGCGCCACACTTTCCCTTCGAAATGGAATACGCCGTGCAATATGTCATGACCCAGCGATCCCAGGCTGCGGTGAATATGCCCGGCCTGTCCGCATTGCGCACAATAGGGGCCGGTCAACGCCGCGCCACAATTGGCGCAGGGGCCATGTACGTCATGCGCAGCCGCACCATGGGCCGGTTCGACAGCGCGCGCGATCATGCCGCCTGTCAGGGCATCGCCCGCTGCTTCGATTTCCCCCGTCATGGCGTCGATCCTATCATGCGCGCTTCTCTTGGCAACTGCTCATCGCGGCTGCATGGGTGCGTTTCCTACACCAGCAAATCATGGTAGTGACGCGCCCATGAACGACATGACTCAAACACCGGAAATGCTCATCGCCATGCTCGGCGCGCGCGCGCGCAAGGCAGCGGCGATTCTGGCGCAGGCTACCGACGAACAAAAGGCGCAGGCGCTCAAACTCGCCGCGCAGGCTCTGCGCGATGCGGCCCCGGCCATCGCAGCCGCCAATGCCCGCGATATGGAAAACGCCGCAGCCAACGGCTTGTCGCCAGCCATGCTCGACCGTTTGCGTCTCGATGCCGGCCGCATCGCTGCCACGGCGGACGGTGTGGAAGCGGTCGCCACGCTCCCCAATCCGCTGGGTGCGATCATCGACAGCAGCGAACGGCCTAATGGTCTTGTCCTGCAGCGTGTCCGCGTGCCGCTGGGCGTGATCGGGATCATCTACGAAAGCCGCCCCAATGTCACCGCCGATGCCGCAGCACTGTGTCTGCGTGCTGGCAATGCCGTCATCCTGCGCGGCGGCAGCGAAGCGGTCGAAAGCAACCGCGCCATCCACGCCGCCATGTTGTCCGGCATTGTGGCAGCGGGCCTGCCTGCCGACGTGGTTCAGATCGTGCCGACCACAGACCGGGCTGCCGTCGGGGCCTTGCTCAAGGCATCCGAATTTGTCGACCTCATCATCCCGCGCGGCGGCAAAAGCCTTGTCGCGCGCGTGCAAGAGGAAGCGCGCGTTCCTGTTCTCGCGCATCTCGACGGCATCAACCACAGCTACGTCCATGCTGCGGCCGATCCTGACATGGCCTGCGCGTTGGTGGTCAATGCCAAGCTGCGGCGGACCGGCGTTTGCGGCGCCACGGAAACGGTCCTGATCGATCGTAATTTCGCTAGCGCAGGCCGACTCGTCCAGGCGCTTCTCGACGCGAAATGCGCGGTGCGGGGGGATGGCGACGTGCAGGCGCTGGACACGCGCGCTACGCCTGCGGCCGATGACGATTGGGACACAGAATATCTCGACGCCATCGTGTCGGTGCGAATGGTCGATGGGCCGGAGGACGCCATTGCCCATATCGCTGCGCATGGCAGCCATCATACCGATGCCATTATCACCGAAGATGCCGCAACTGCTGAGCAGTTCCTCAACGCCGTCGACAGCGCTATCGTCATGTGGAACGCTTCCACCCAGTTCGCCGATGGGGGCGAATTTGGCCTGGGCGCGGAAATCGGCATTTCGACCGGACGCCTCCACGCGCGCGGCCCTGTCGCGCTGGAAGGGCTGACGACTTACAAATGGCTGGTGCGGGGCACGGGGCAGACGCGCCCGTAAACAGTGCCGCTCGCGCTATTTCTTTGCAAGCGTACCCATTATCGTCGCAAGCCATAGATTGCCGCCCGCGTCCCAGTCTGCCAAAGCGGGACCATGGCCCGGATCGGCATATTGGGTGGCTCCTTCAATCCCGCGCATGGCGGCCATCGCGCCATTTCGCTCTTCGCGCTCAAGGCGCTGGGGCTGGATGAAGTGTGGTGGCTCGTTTCCCCGGGCAATCCGCTGAAACCGGCCAAGGGCATGGCATCGCTGCCCGCTCGCCTCGCCAGCGCCGGGCATCAGGCGCGCCGCGCGCCTATCCGCCCGACCGCAATCGAACGGCAACTGGGTACGCGCTATACCGTCGATACGCTCCGAAAGCTGACAAGGCGCTACCCCGCGCATGACTTCATCTGGTTGATGGGCGCGGACAATTTGATTCAGTTCGGCCAATGGAAGAACTGGCGCGGTATCGCGCGAATCATGCCCATTGCCGTAATCGCGCGTCCGGGCTATGAGGGACAGGCTCATGGCACGTTCGCCATGGCGTGGCTGCGGCGCTTCGTCCGGCCCGCGCGCCAGAGCAGACACTGGACGGACTGGAGACCGCCAGCGCTTGTGCTGTTGCGCTTTCGCCCTGATCCAAGATCGGCGACCCTGCTGCGGCAGGCGGACCCCCTCTGGCATCGTGAGTTTAAGAATTTGCGCGTGCGCGATCCGCTCACGCGCGCAATGATTGTATGAAGGAGTAGAATTGCCCAGACCGACCCCCGCCAACGATACGGCGCAGCATGAAGAGATCGAAGATCGTCCTTATGCCGACACCGAATCCGTGGCCGCCCTGCACGCCCTTGTCATGCAGTCGCTTGACGACGACCAGGCGCAGGACATCATCTCGATCCCGCTCGAAGGCAAAAGCAGCATCGCCGACTATATGGTGATCGCAAGCGGCCGTTCGTCGCGTCAGGTCGCTACCATGGCACAGAAGCTGGCCGAGCGCGTGAAGCATTCCACCGGACGCAGCGCGCGTATCGAAGGGCTCCCGGTTGCCGACTGGGTACTCATCGACGCAGGCGACATCATCGTCCACCTGTTCCGGCCGGAAGTGCGCAGCTTCTACAATCTGGAACGGATGTGGGGCTTCGTCGACGCGCCGGTCGCTGGCACGGCTTAACGCCGCCTACCAAGACCTCAAACCACCTCCGTTCGGTTTGAGCTTGTCGAGAACTTCGACCCGCGTTCTCGATCAGCTCGAACCGAACGGGGTGCAGTAAAGCGCTACATCGGGAGACCGTCACTTGCTCCTGCACATCATCGCGCGTGGCAAGATCGGCCGCTCGCCCGAAGCGGACCTTGTCGACCGCTATCTCAAGCGTGTCACGCTGCCGACCAAAGTGACCGAGATGCCTGACCGTGGCGGTAAGCTGCCGCCCGTCCTTCCCGGTACCGTGACCGTGATGCTGGATGAAAAGGGGCAGCAGCTTTCGTCGATGGTCTTCGCCCGCCGGATCGAAGGCTGGCGCGACAACGGCACGCGCGAATGCCGCTTCCTGATCGGCGCGGCGGATGGCTTTGACGATGCTGCGCGCGCCGATGCGGACCTGTTGATCGCCTTCGGCGCGATGACATGGCCGCACATGATGGCGCGGGCGATGCTTGCCGAACAATTGTGGCGCGCAACGAGCATCCTTGCCAATCACCCCTATCATCGCGAAGGGTGATGTTATGGGCAGGGGGCGGATCAGTGCAGGCATAGCGGCAGCGGGTGTCGCCGCGCTGCTCGGCTATGCGGCGCTGGCGCAGGATGTCGTTCTTCCCGGCACCGGCCCGACCAGTCTGGCGTCGGAACAGCAAGCCCTGACCTCCGCGCGCAAGCAGGCGCAGGACGCTGCGCGTCGATCCCGGCTCCTCGAGACACAGGCCAATCAGGCTACGCAGGATGCGGACCGCGCCAGTCGCCGCGCCGCCGCCGTCGCTGCGCGCATTCAGGAATCCGAAGCCGATATTCAGGCGGCACAGGCGCGGATCGCCATCATCACGCGCCTGCAACGTGCGCAGGCGCACAGGCTTGCGGAACGCCAGCAACCGATTGTGAAACTGACGGCGGCATTGCAAATGCTCGCGCGTCGTCCTGTTGCGCTTGCCATCGCGCAGCCCGGATCGATCAGCGATGCGGTGCATATGCGCCTTGTCCTCGACGCCGTGTTGCCCGTAATCCGGGCGCGAACGGCGGGACTCCGCGCAGAGCTGGTACGCAGCCGAAAACTGCGGGGTGTTGCCGAACAGGCCGCCAAAGCCCTTGAGCTCAGCCAGGCCCAGCTTGCAACCCGTCAAGGCGAACTGCGCCGCCTGGAAACCGAAAAGCGCATTGCGTCGCGTGACTATCGGTCCAGCGCGAATGTGGAGGCTGATCGCGCCATTGCTCTGGGAGAGCGCGCCCGTGACATCGTCGATCTGATGGATCGGCTGGAGGAGGCGGGTGCCGTCCGGGAACGGCTGGCCAGCTTGCCCGGCCCGACATTGCGGCCTAATCAACCGGGCCAGATCGCCTCGCCACAGGCGGTGGCCATTGCAACCCAAAACCGCCTGCCTGCCTACCGCATGCCGGTCGTCGGACAGCTTGTCACCGGCTTTGGCGAAGTGTCGGAAGGCGGGGTGCGCTCGCGTGGACTGACGCTGGCGACACAGCCCAATGCGCAGGTCGTGGCACCGACCGCAGGCAGGATCGTTTTCGCCGGTTACTATCGCGGCTTCGGCCAGATCCTGATTATCGATCACGGGCAGGGATGGACGACACTCATCACCAACCTCCACCGCCTGTCGGTCAGTGTAGGCGATTCGGTGCGTCAGGGAACGCCGCTCGCCATCGCAGGCCCCGTCGCGACGACCGTCACTGTCGAGTTGCGCCGCAACAGCCGCCCGATCGATATCGTCCCCTTGTTAGCGCGCGAATAAGCCCGCATCCAAAATGCCCGCTGGACGTCCGTGCAACTGCGATTAAGGTAGCGTGATCAATATCTTGGAGAAGATGCTCATGGATCGTCGCGCTTTCCTGCTGACCAGCGGTGCCGTTGCCCTTGCCACCGCCGCCGACCGCGTCATGGCGCAATCAGGAACGACCGACGCGCAGTTGAATGCTGCGTTCGACGCTATCTTCGAACGCTATCTCGACCATTCGCCGACGATGGTGACCTCACTGGGCCTCGACAAAGGCGCGCGGGCAGGGGCCAAGAGCCAGCTTGGCGACAACAGTGCGCAGGGGATAAAAGACGATCTGGCGCTGACTCGCGCTGCGCTGGAACAGCTTGCGCCCTTCAAGTCTGCCAAGCTGTCGGATGCTGCGGCGCTCAATCTGGAAGTGGTACTCTACACGCTCGATCAGGACACGACTGCACCGGAAAAATTCGGCCTCTCATCGGTCATCCGCCCCTACCGTATCTTTCAGCAGGGCGGCAGCTACTTCAACACGCCCGACTTCCTCAACACCGCGCACAGCATCGCGAATAAAGCCGATTGCGATGCCTATCTGGCGCGCCTCGATGCCTTTGCAACGAACCTCGACAATGACAGCGAAGTGCAAAAGGCGGAGGCTGCACGCGGTTATCTTGCCCCCGGCTGGTCGCTTGACCTGACCTTGGGGCAGCTTGCCAAATTGCGTGGGCAGCCGTCCGCCCAAAGCACCTTGGTTCACTCGCTCGTAAAGCGTGCTGCCGCCGCCAATGTCGCAGGCAACTGGCAATCGCAGGCCAGCGCCATACTCGATGGCAAGATCTATCCTGCGCTTGATCGTCAGATTGCCTTGCTCAAGCAATTGCGCGGCACGACCAAAGCGGGCGATGGCTTGTGGCGCGTACCGCGCGGACAGGAAATCTACGCCGCTGCGCTCAATCAGGCGACCACCACCGACTTTACGCCGCAGCAGGTCCACGAGATGGGGCTGGCACAGGTTGCCGATATCAGCGCGCAACTCGACACGATCCTGAAAGGGCAGGGGCTGACCAAGGGATCGGTCGGTGCGCGCCTTGCGCAACTCAATGCCGACCCCGCGCAACTCTATCCCGACACCCCCGCCGGTCGCGAAGCGCTGATTGCGGACCTCAACAGCAGCTACCTCGCGATGAAAGCAAAGCTTACGCAAGCCTTCTCCAGCGTGCCCGACATCGCGTTGGAAATTCGCGCGGTCCCGGTCGAAATTCAGGACGGCGCTTCCAACGGCTATTACCGCCGCGCGCCGCTCGATCAGTCGCGCCCTGCGCTCTACTTCATCAACCTGAAGGATGTGGGAGACTGGCCGAAATACACCTTGCCCTCGCTCACCTATCATGAGGGCGTGCCGGGCCATCACCTTCAAAACAGCATCGCCTCGTTCGCGGGTAATCTCCCCCGCCTGCGCTCGATGGGCGGGTACAGCGCCTATGGTGAAGGCTGGGCGCTCTATGCCGAGCAGGTCGCCGAAACCTTGGGCGGTTATGCCAATCCGCTGGAACGGGCAGGCTATCTTCAATCCTTCCTGTTCCGCGCGGCTCGCCTCGTCGTCGATACCGGCATCCACACCAAGCAGTGGAGCCGTGAAAAAGCGACGGCCTATCTGGTCGAAAAGACGGGCTTCGCGCAGCCACGTTCGCAGCGCGAAGTCGAACGCTATTGCACGCAACCGGGTCAGGCCTGCAGCTACAAGGTCGGCCATGCCGCATGGCTGCGCGCGCGCGACAAGGCGCAAGAGGCTATGGGTGCCAAATTCGATGTGAAGCAGTTTCACGATGTGCTGAAGGACGGTCGGATGCCCTTGTCCATCTTGGAACGGCGTATCGAAGAGCGGACGAAGGCAGCGTTGGCGGCAAGCTGAGGGCTATGCTATCGCATTAACGCCACGCTCATCGACTTTGTGCGACGTTGGTCGAGCGCGGCTTTGCGCCTCGGTCAGATTACGCCTATATTACTGCAGAACCTCCAGTCAGGACTCCACGACCCGATGAAATCCGCCTTCCTGAAAAGCGCCGTCGCTCTCAGCGCGCTTGCCCTTATTCCCGCTACGACTGCCGCTCTCGCCGAGGCGGAAGGGAATAGCTACAAGGCGCTCGACGAGTTCATGGATGTGTTCCAGAAGGTCCGGAGCGACTATGTGGAAAAGGTCGACGATGAAAAGCTGATCAAGGGCGCAATCGAAGGGATGCTGGCCAGCCTCGATCCGCACAGCGGTTTCCTCGATGCGCGCGACTTCGCCAATCTGCGTACGCAGACCGAGGGCAATTATGGCGGTCTTGGCCTGTCGGTCACGATGGAGGATGGTGCCGTCAAGGTGATCGCGCCGACCGAGGATACCCCGGCATTCCGCGCAGGTATCAAGGCCGGCGATTATATCACTCACCTCGACGGCCAACTTATCTACGGTGGTACCCTGGACGAAGCCGTCGACAAGATGCGCGGTGCACCCGGTACGGCGGTCAAGCTGACCATCGTGCGTCCCGGTCGCGACAAGCCCATCGACCTTTCGCTCACCCGTGAGATCATCGAGTTGAAGCCGGTGAAGTGGGAAGTGAAAGACAATATCGGCATCATCAACATCGTCAGCTTCTCGGCCAACACGGGCGCGGACGTACGTTCCGCTGTTCGCAGCATCGACAAGTCGCTGGGCCATAAGCCGACCGGCTATGTCCTTGATCTTCGCTCCAATCCGGGCGGCCTGCTGGATGAAGCCGTCTCGGTCAGCGACGTGTTCCTTGAACGTGGTGAGATCGTGTCGCAGCGTGGCCGTGCGAAGGGCGATGTCGAGCGTTACTATGCCAAGCCGGGCGATGACGCGAAGGGATTGCCGGTCATCGTGCTGGTCGACAGCGGCTCGGCTTCCGCGTCGGAAATCGTCGCCGGTGCCTTGCAGGATCAGCATCGCGCGCTGGTCATGGGCGAACGCAGCTTCGGCAAGGGCAGCGTGCAGACCCTGCTGCCGCTCAGCCAGACGACAGCGCTGCGGCTGACGACGGCGCGCTATTACACGCCATCGGGCCGTTCGGTGCAGGAAGGCGGGATCGAACCTGACATCCGTGTCCCGCAGATATCCGATCCGGATTACAAGGCGCGTCCGAAATTCCGCGAAAGCGATCTGCGCCGCCACCTCATCAACGAAATGAAGGTGGATAACAGTACGCTGGAAGAAGACACGAAGGACGATCCGCGCTTCACCATGTCGTCTGAAGAGCTGAAGAAAAAGGGTATCGAAGACTTCCAGCTCTACTACGCGATGCAGACCATCGGGCGTTCGGGCGGTATGAAGCCGACACTGGTAGCGCGGGCGACGCCTCCCGCTCGCAAGCCCGCTTCACGCTGAATGTTCGCTTTCGTGGTCATCCGCATTTCCCGCCTTTGCGGGAATGACGAGCCTTTGTCATGACGCCGCTATCCAAAGCTCGCCTCATTGCGATTCTTGCCCCCACGGCACTGCTGGGCGGTGCATTGATCTCCCAATATGTCTTCGGCCTGCACCCCTGCGAAATGTGCATGTGGCAACGTTGGCCGCACCTTGCTGCAATCGCACTGGCGCTCGTGGCCATTGTCACGCGGACGCAACGATCGACCAGTACCGCGTTCACGGCATTCGCAGCGATGGCGATCGCGATCAGCGGCGGTATCGGCGCTTTCCATGCGGGGGTTGAATATGGCTGGTGGGTCGGCTTGACCGCATGTTCTACGACGCCGGTTGGCGGCAGCGCTGCCGATATTCTCGACAGCATCATGGCAACCCCGCTGGTGCGTTGCGACGTTGCGCCGTGGTCGCTGTTCGGCATATCGTTGGCAGGGTACAATGCGCTCTTGTCGGTGGCCGCTGCCATCGCCACTTTGGCACTGTTGGCAAAGGCACGGAGGGCCGCATGACTGCACTCAGGGACTATCCAAAGCCAGGTCACAAGCCCGACACTGCATCGATGATGCGCGTCGATCAGGCTGGCGAATATGGGGCCACCCGTATCTATGCCGGGCAACTCGCCGTCATGGGCGACCGGCATCCCATGAGCCGCCTGATTGCGGGTATGGCCGCGCAGGAGGAGCACCATCGCCGTACCTTCGATCGTATGATGATCGAACGGGGCGTCCGCCCCACCATATTGCAGCCATTCTGGAATGTCGCGGGCTATGCCCTCGGTGCGGTGACGGCCGCGATAGGCCCGGAAGCGGCAATGGCCTGCACCGCAGCGATAGAAACCGAAATCGACAGGCACTATGCCGAGCAGCGGGAGCAGCTTGGTGACGCCGATCCGGAACTATCCGACACCATCGCGGATTTTCAGGCTGAGGAAGTCGAACATCGCGACACTGCACTCGCGAACGGTGCGGAAAAGGCGATGGCCTATCCCCTGTTGGCGGGCGTTATCCGCTTGGGCTGCCGTGCGGCGATCAAACTCTCGGCGCGTATTTGAAGGACCGAATGATGAAAACCCTGCCTTTCGCAGCAATGGCAATCCTCATGCTGGCAACGCCTGCGCTGGCGCAAACATCGCAGACGGTGGCTGGGCCGGATAACGAGAAGATCAATCTTGTCATCGTCTATGGCGACGACCCTTGTCCGCAGGCAACTGGCGATGAATTGATCGTCTGCGGCCGTAAGGAAGAGAAAGAACGCTACCGCATTCCGGAACCCTTGCGTGGCGATCCCAATGCACCTGCCAATCAGGCATGGGGTCAGCAGTACAAGGCTCTTGAATATGTCGGCAAGTCCGGCATCGATAGCTGCTCGCCATCCGGCATCGGTGGCTTTACCGGTTGCTTCAACCAGCTTGCGCGCAATGCCAAGGAAGAGCGCAAGCAAATGGGCAGTGCCTCCTGGGGCGATCTGGTCGCTGCAGAACGGGCAAAGCGTTTGTCCACTATCGACGCCGATTCGGACGCAATCGAAGCGCGCGTGAAAGCCGAAGAAGCTGCAAAGGCCAAGCAAACGCCTGCACCGGCACCTGACGCTCCGAAGTGAACGCTAACGGATTGGCGGTTCCATACATGCGCCATTCACTTGCGTAAGCAGATGATCGGCGAATGACACATCGGGTTGCATCAGTTCTTCTGGCTTGTGCCGCTATCGTGAGTCCGCCCGCGCTGGCTGCGGACCCACCGCAGAAGATATTCGCCTTGGTGGTGTATGGCGATGAAGCCTGCCCGAAGGCGGAAGGCGATGACATTGTCGTCTGCGCCAGAAAGCCCGAAGCCGAACGCTACCGCATTCCCAAGACGTTGAGGGATAAGCCTGCGGTGTCCGGCGGGCCAGGTTGGGGCAGTCAGGTTGCTAATATGGAAGCCATCGGGCGGCAAACAATCCCCGGCAGTTGCTCGGTGAATGGCAGCTATGGCGCCACCGGATGTACGGCTGCCATGCTCAGGCAATGGTTTGCGGAACGCCGTATGCAGGAATCCGCTGGCGTACCGTGATAGACGATATGTCTAGTCGTTCATGGGCCCATGCGCACAGCGGATAACTCTCCACTGGCCCATACACGCCGATGGTAAGGCTTCCAAAGCACTTGGGCGGGTCAGCCCAATGCTGTGGCGATGACATCCATCATCCACATTTAGACGATATTGCGTCTCTGCGAGAATGATGCCGGTTCCATTTCAACGACGTTCATAGACGCCTTTTGGGCCGTCCCTTTGAGGCTCTCGGATCGTTCCCATGCCGCTTCGGCACGGGCGAATGCTACGGCATGGGCGGGGTGGGCATCGATCCATCTGCAAATTTCAGACTTTTCGGCCTCGTCGGGATCGCAATTATACCGAACAAGCAACCGGGCGGCTTGCTCTTCGATCTCCTGCCGATTGCCCCAATCCGACCCCTGCACGTTCCAGATCCGTTTCTTCGCGTTGTGACCATGCGCGCATAACAAGCGCAATGGCTTTGGCCAGATGTTTCTCAACAGTAGAAACGGATAAGCACATTTCCTCCGCTATCTCACCCATGGATTTATCGTGCACGCGCCGCAACACGAAAACGCGGCGGCATTGGGCCGGCAAGGCAGCGACGATCGCCTCGACCTGACGCAGCGCATCGCGAGCATGCAACTGACCTTCCAGCGCTGTTTCGGACTGCAGCATTTCGAGGTCGGCAATCGCTTCGAAGCTGACGATCTTGTTGCGCCGCGCATTGTCGATGACCAGATTGCGCGCAATGGTGAAGAGATAGGCACGGCCCGCCGTCACCGCTTGCCAGTTGTCGGTGGCATAGGCCCGGGCGAGCACTTCCGCGACAGTGTCCTCCAGCTCCTGCGTCGGCGGCAATATCCGCCTCAACCGTCCGCGAAGCGCCGCTTCATGCGGCAGCAAGGTGGTTTTGAACCATTCCAGTTTTGCGCGAACCCGATCCACACTAGCCCCCTGTGCGTTGCTCTAGTTATTACGAGCCTCTCCGGGAGTATTATCTTATGAGGGCAATTCAATCATGGATTTTAATAGCTGTCCATCGCCTTCATGCTAATTTTCATACATGTGTGCCGCTTTAGCGGATGCAAAGCTCCAAAAACGAAGAAATATACGCAGCTATTTTGCGTGATATCGCCATTGATGACGAAATCCACCATGCGACCGCAGGAGTCGGGCTTCTCGTTGGGATTAGCAGATGAATCGCAAACGCTTGGGATTTGCCGTTTCATCATGGCTGGCGGGTAACCGCTGAAGGCTATCCTACATGCACACGCCAATGTTTGCGATTCGTTCTTGGCGTGGCGTGGTGCGATCGTCGGATGTTGCTCAAGGGGGGGGGGGGGGCGTCAGGACAACGACGCCCCGCTGCCCTATCCCAACATTTTGATAATGGATGAGAAATCCTTGCCGCCCTGTCCGGCGTTGGCCAATGCCTGATACAAGGCTTCTGCCGCATTGCCCATCGGCACACTTGCATCGACCGATTGCGCAGCCTGCGTTGCCAGCTTCAGATCCTTCAGCATCAGTGCCACGGCAAAGCCGCCCTGATAGTCGTTGTCAGCCGGAGTCGTCGGCCCCACACCGGGAAGAGGGCAATAGCTTGTCATCGACCAGCTCTGACCCGACGAGACGCTGGAGATATCGTAAAATGTCTGCGGATCGAGGCCCAGCTTTTGCGCCATCGCGAAGGCTTCGCAGGTGGCCACCATCGTCGCGCCGAGCAGCATGTTGTTGCAGATTTTCGCGCCCTGGCCCGTACCTGCGCCGCCAGCATGGATCACGGCCTTGCCCATGGCCGACAGGATCGGCTGAGCCCGCGCAAAGGCTTCATCAGTGCCGCCGACCATGAAGGTCAGCGTACCGCCCGCTGCCGCCGCGATCCCGCCCGAGACGGGGGCGTCCACCATGGCAAAACCTTTGGCCGTGGCGGCTTCGATAACCCGACGCGCCGTCGCCACGTCGATGGTCGAACAATCGAGGAAAAGCGCACCGGGCTTGGCCGCGCCGAAGACTTCGCCGGTATAGACAGATTCGACATGCTTGCCGGCAGGCAGCATCGTGACCACGGCGTCCGCGCCACTGGTGGCTTCCGCTGCGCTGCTGGCACGGGCGCATCCCGCGGCTTCCGCCTTAGCAAGCGCCTCTTCCGACAAATCGAACGCCCGCACGACATAGCCGTTCTTGACGAGATTGGCCGCCATGCCGCCGCCCATATTGCCCAGGCCGATGATAGCAATTGTCTGCGTCATGGATATTCCCTCTCAACCATTTGCCCCATGCGTATCGCAGGGCGTTATTTCGAAGGCCGGCGCGAAGCTACGTCACGCCAGCCCAATATGGATCGGCGATTACCGCCCCTTCCACACACCCGGACGCTTTTCGACGAACGCTGCCATGCCTTCGCTCTTGTCCTCTGTGGCGGTCAGAATCTGGAACAGGCGGCGTTCGGTGAGCAGGCCCTGATTGAGGCCGGTTTCAAACGCGATGTTGACCATTTCCTTGTTCACCATGGTGGCCATCATCGGCATCGCGGCAATCGCCGCTGCCGTCTTCAGTGCTTCGGCGACCAGATCGACGGCGGGAACGACGCGGGACACCAGGCTGGCGCGTTCCGCTTCTGCGGCGTCCATCATCCGGCCCGTCAGGCACATGTCCATCGCCTTCGCCTTGCCCACCGCGCGGGTCAGCCGCTGCGATCCGCCCATGCCCGGTGCCACACCCAGCTTGATCTCCGGCTGGCCGAATTTGGCCGTATCCGCTGCGATGATGAAGTCCGCCATCATCGCCAGCTCGCACCCGCCGCCCAGTGCGAAACCGGCGACTGCCGCGATCCACGGCTTGCGGGTCGCGACGACCTTTGACGTCCATTCGGAAAAGAAATCTTCAAGGAAAAAGTCGGCTGCAGGCTTGTCGGCCATTTCCTTGATGTCTGCGCCCGCCGCGAATGCCTTCTCGCTGCCGGTCAGGACGGCGCAACGCTGCGACGGATCGGCATCGTAAGCGGCAAAGGCCGCAATCAAATCCTTCAGCACCTGACCGTTAAGGGCATTCAACGCCTGAGGCCGGTTCAACGTAATCAGCGTCACGGCGTCATGCTGTTCGACGAGGATGGTTTCGTAGCTCATGCGGTTCTGGCTCCAAGTTCAGGCAAAGGTGTCCACTCCTTCTCCGGCGGCAATGGCGCGAAGAGCGAGTCGATCAGGTCGTCGGTCACTTCTTCGGGAGTGGCCGGGGTCCATTTCGGCGCATTGTCCTTGTCGAAGATAACGGCGCGCACGCCCTCGACAAAGTCTGGACGGCGAATGACGTGATGGCCGATCCGATATTCATTGCGCATATTGTCGGCAAAGTCCGTGAACTGCGCACCTTCCGCTAATTGGCGAAGCGCGACTTTCACCGTTTGCGGGGATTTGGTCGCGAGCACGGCGATTTGCTTGTTCGCCCATTCCGATCCGTCCGCTGCAAGCGCGGCGAGAATATCCTCATAGCGGTCCGAAGCGAACAGCCGGTCGATGTACGCGCGCTGCCCGTCAAGTTTCGCGGGGGGCGGCGTCTGGTGCGCGGCATCCAGAAGTGCCAGCAGGTTCTCAGGATGAGCGACGATCTGCGCTTTTACCGCATCCAGCGTATCGCTCGGCATGTAATGCGATGCCAGGCCGATGGCCAAAGCATCCGCCCCGTCGATCCGCGCCCCGGTCGCCGCCAGCCAAAAGCCGACACGTCCGGGCAGCCGCGGCAGGAACCATCCACCGCCTACATCGGGAAATAAGCCGATACCTGTTTCGGGCATCGCGAACATCGTCCGATCGGTCGCGACCCGATAGCGGCACGGTGCAGCAATGCCGACGCCGCCGCCCATGGTGATGCCATCCATGAATACGAGTGTCGGCTTATCGTAAACGAACAGCAGATGATTCATCCGATATTCGTGGAACAAAAAGGCTTCGGCTTCGACGCAGTCGGTCTTCGCACTGTTCGCAATCAACGCAATATCGCCGCCCGCGCAAAAGCCGCGGGACAGTTTAGGATCGCCATCGGGTGCGGCGGCATGGTCGATCATTACGGCTACTACGGCATCGTCATTCCGCCACGCGAGCAGCGCTCGCGTGATGATGTCGACCATCCCCGGCGTCAGCGCATGAATGGCCTTGGGCCGATTGAGGCGGATACGTCCGACGCTGCCTTCAATGAACGTCAGGACATCGGGAAGAACGGCGTCGCTCACTGGCGCACCAACTCGCGGCCGATAATCATCCGCATGACCTGATTGGTGCCCTCAAGGATCGAATGGACGCGCAAGTCGCGCCAGAAGCGTTCGATTGGGTAATCCTGCAAATAGCCATAGCCGCCATGCAATTGCAGTGCGCGATCGACGACGGACGATCCCGTATCGGTGGCCAGCCGCTTGGCCATGGCAGCAAAGCGCGTCTTGTCCGGCGCGTTCTCCGTCACTTTCACTGCTGCTGCGTAGAGCAGCGTCCGTGCGGCCTGCAATTCGGTCTCCATGTCCGCCAGTGTGAATTGCGTATTCTGGAAGTCGGCAATGGCCTGCCCAAATTGCTTGCGATCCTTGGTATACGCAATCGCTTCGTCGAGGCATCGTTGCCCCCCGCCCAGCGAGCAGGCGCCAATGTTCAGACGCCCGCCGTCGAGACCCATCATCGCAATCCGAAAGCCTTCGCCTTCGCCGCCGACGCGGTTCTCGACCGGGACGCGCACAGCATCGAAATTCACCTGCGCAGTGGGT
This sequence comes from Sphingobium sp. BS19, assembly GCF_027925545.1. Taxonomy (NCBI): domain Bacteria; kingdom Pseudomonadati; phylum Pseudomonadota; class Alphaproteobacteria; order Sphingomonadales; family Sphingobiaceae; genus Sphingobium; species Sphingobium sp. BS19. The sequence goes on along the minus strand of NZ_BSEF01000006.1, from coordinate 287,336 downwards.
TGCGAGTGCCAGCCCAGCTTGCGCTCGTTCGCGCCGAAGCTGACGCCCTCCATGTCCTTTTCGATGACAAGGCAACTGATGCCCTTGGGCCCGTCCTCACCCGTGCGGACCATGACGACATAGATTTCATTCTGACCGCCACCAGAAATGAACTGCTTGGACCCGGTGACGACATAGTGATCCCCATCCCGCACTGCCTTGGTCTTCAGCGCAGCCGCATCGGAGCCAGACCCCGCTTCGGTGAGGCAATAGCTGCCCAGCGTGTCCATCGACACCATGGCAGGCAGATATTTGTCCTTCACTGCCTGCGCGCCGAAACGGTCGATCATCCACGCGGCCATATTGTGGATAGAGATAAACGCGCTGGTTGAAGGACAGCCATAGGCCATGGCTTCCATGATGAGCGCCGATTCCAGCCGCCCCAGCCCAATGCCGCCCGATTCCTCCGACACGTAAATCGCGCCAAAGCCCAGCTCAGCCGCAGCCTCGATCGTGTCGCGCGGGAAGATGTGCTTTTCGTCCCATTCGGCGGCGAAAGGCGTGATGGCGTCAGCGGTGAACCGCCGGGCCAGTTCCTGTATTTCGCGCTGATCGTCGGTTAGGTCGAATTGGGTCATGGTAAGTCGGTTGTCCTGCGGAAGGGAAGGGCGATCAGTCGCACTTTTGGTGACGATATGTCCCGGATGGGTCTTGCTCGGTCCGTACCAGCGTTGTGCCACCTTCATCCAGTGCCAGCGTCATCGTCTTGGTCCAGCTTTGTCCCTCACCGGTAAAGGCGAAGGTGGCTTTCACTTCAGTCGGCGACACGCCTTCGATGCTCTCAAGACGCCCCATGGATTCGTAGAATTTGAGCGCGTCGGGCGTGACAGTGACCAATCCTTTTGCGTCGTCCCGGCTCGGATCGCAATCGTTCCGCGCCATGCCCCACCGGCCAAGGAACGCCGTTGGAATTTCCTTGATCGCTGGGCCAACACTGTTCGCAGGCGGCGCGATATTGGCGTCGGGTTCGCCGATAGTTTCGACGCTGTCGACACCATTGACCGCACTGGCCCCATTCTCGCTCACCGGCGCGTCGGCTGGCTTCTGACACGCCGCCAATGCCAAAGTCGCAGCGGTTGTCAGCAACAGGCTGGAAAAAGTGCGAAGTCTCATTACGGCGTTCTCCAAAGGGTAAGGCCGGACCATGATGGCCCGGCTCACCTGTCACCCCATTGTGGGGATGACGAACGCATTGCTACCATCGGCGCTGCCATCGGGCCAGCGTTGGGTGATGGTCTTCACCTTGGTCCAGAACTTTACGCCTTCCATGCCGTGCTGGTTGGTGTCGCCAAATGCCGAGCGTTTCCAGCCACCAAAGGTGTGGTAGGCGACCGGCACCGGGATCGGCACGTTGATGCCGACCATGCCCACATCGACGCGGCTGGCGAACTCGCGCGCGGCGTGACCGTTGCGCGTGAAGATCGCGACGCCATTGCCATATTGATGCTGGCTGGGCAGCGCGAGGGCTTCCTCAAAGCTGTCGGCGCGGACGATCTGCAGCACGGGGCCGAAGATTTCTTCCTTATAGGCTTCCATCGTCGGCTTCACATGGTCGAACAATGTCGGGCCAACGAAGAAGCCTTCTTCATGTCCTTGCAGGCTGAAGCCGCGACCGTCGATGACCAGTTCCGCGCCTTCCTCGACGCCCTTGGTGATCCATGCTTCGACCTTCGCCTTGTGGGCGGCCGTCACGACAGGGCCGTAATGGGCTTCGTTGTCGGTCGAAATGCCGACACGCAGTGCATTGATCGCGGGGATCAGCTTTTCGCGCAGCGCAATCGCCGTCTTCTCGCCCACCGGGGTGACGACCGGAAGCGCCATGCAGCGTTCGCCTGCTGAGCCGAAGGCAGCACCGGACAGATCGTTGACCACCTGATCGAGATCCGCGTCAGGCAGGACGATGCCGTGGTTCTTGGCGCCGCCCATCGCCTGCACGCGCTTGCCCGCATCGACGCCGCGCTTGTACACATAATGCGCGATGTCGGAGGAGCCGACGAAGCTAACGGCCTTGATATCCGGGTGGTCGAGAATCGCGTCGACCATTTCCTTGTCGCCCTGCAGCACTTGTAGAATGCCGTCGGGCAAGCCCGCTTCGCTGAACAGTTCGGCCAGCCGCACAGGCACCGAAGGATCGCGTTCGGAAGGCTTGAGGATGAAAGCATTGCCGGTCGCGATGGCGACGCCGGACATCCACAGCGGGATCATCCCGGGGAAGTTGAACGGCGTGATGCCTGCACCGATGCCGAGCGGCTGGCGGAAGGAATAGACGTCGATGCCCGGTCCTGCGCCCTGCGTATATTCGCCCTTCAGCACATGCGGGATGCCACAGCAGAATTCGATGACTTCCAGACCGCGCTGAATATCGCCCTTGGAGTCAGCAATCACCTTGCCATGTTCGGACGAGAGCATATGCGCCAACTCGTCCATGTTCTTCTCGACCAACGCCTTGAAGTTGAACATGACACGCGCGCGACGCTGCGGATTGGTAGCGGCCCAGCCCGGTTGCGCCTTCTTGGCGACCGCCACGGCAGCATCCAGCACGGCGCGATCGCCCAGCTCGACGCGCGCCTGCACGCCGCCATTATTGGGATCGAAAACATCGCTGTAGCGCGCGGGTCCGGTGGCGGTGGGCAATACGACCGACGGGGCCAGCTTGTGCGTAATCTCGCGCATTTCTCGTCATCCTCTCGACTCGGAAACTTATGGAGTGTTTTTGCGCCATTGCGTAATTGCATGCAATGGCGCAGAAATGCAGCGCTGCGCTGCAATTATGCAGGTTTCCGATCCTGAAATAATGGGGCGAGTGTTCGAGGTTCGACTGGGGCGATCTGCGCATATTCCTCGCCGTCGCGTGCGTGCAAGATCGCGCCAGCCGCGCGACTGCTCGGCATCGACGCAACCGCGATCCGCGCCTCGTTCGGCTCATGCGCGACCGGATCGAAATCGTGCGCCGTTTCCGGTTGGGCACACATGAGGACTTGAGGAGCCTTGCGCGGATCGCCGCAGTGGCGCAATGGCTACATCAGCGTGTTACGACGCTTGGCGTTCCGCCTGCGCCACGATAATGGAACACATAACAGGGTCGCCACGGAGCGTTTGCAACTTGCCAATCCATTCCAAGCCCAAACGATTTCGCGCCATCGCGCTTCACGATGGCCGGACGGTAGCAACCGAATATCTGAATTTCATCGCCGCTTGGGTGAAAAAGCCGCGCCAGACGGCGTCGGTGGTGCCGAGCAGCCGCTATCTTGCGCGCATGATGGTGCGCGGACTGGACCCGGCCGGGGGGCGCGTGCTGGAACTTGGCGGTGGCACTGGCGTGTTTACCCGCGCCATCCTGTCCACCGGCCTTCCCGCCGATCAGCTTGAGGTCGTGGAAATCAACCCCGGCTTCGCGCGCAGCCTGAAACGCCATTTCCCGCAGACGTCGATTTTGGAAGTGCCGGCACAGAATGTCGCGGCACATGCGGCGGGGGAGCGTGGCTCTTATCAGATGGTGGTGAGCGGCCTGCCCCTTCTGGCGATGGACAAGAGCGCGCATGTCGCAATCCTGTCCGAAGCGTTCGCCATGCTGCGACCGGGCGGCAGCTTCGTGCAGTTCACCTATTCCCTGCGCCCCCCCGTCTCGCAATCGGTGCTGGACGCACTCGATCTGGACGTCGTGCGCGTTGGCCAGACCGTCCGTAATTTCCCGCCCGCCACGGTATTTCGCTTCGTCCGTCGCGGCGAATGAGCGACTATTATGATGTGATCATACTCGGCGCAGGCGGCGCCGGGCTGATGTGCGCCGCCGTTGCGGGGCAGCGTGGCAAGCGGGTGCTGGTAATCGACCATGCTGACGCGCCGGGCAAGAAAATCCTGATTTCCGGCGGCGGTCGCTGTAACTTCACCAACGTCAACACGGTGGCGGACCGGTATCTGTCAGCCAATCCGCATTTCGTAAAGTCCGCGCTGGGTCGCTATTCTCCGGCAGACTTCATCGCGCTGGTCGAGAAATACGGCATCGCCTTCCACGAAAAGGCGTTGGGGCAGCTTTTCTGCGACGGTTCTGCACGGCAGATCGTCGCCATGCTGCTGGAGGAATGTGCGAAGGGCAGGGTGGAGATCGCTTTGGGCGACGCCATCACCGAAGTAACCCATGCCGACGCGCATTATCGCGTGACCTTCGGCGCACGCACCGTGTCCGCGCCTGCACTCGTCATCGCGACAGGCGGACCGTCCATCCCCAAAATGGGCGCCACAGGCTTCGCCTACGACCTCGCCCGCCAATTCGGCATGAAAGTGGTCGAGCCGCGTCCGGCGCTGGTGCCGTTTACGCTGGGGGGCGATGAAACCCTGTTCCGCGATCTGTCGGGCGTCTCCGCCGATGTCGTGGCGCGTTGCGGCAAGGTAGGGTTCCGCGAAGCGGCGCTTTTCACGCACAGGGGGCTATCTGGCCCCGCGATCCTGCAAATATCGTCCTATTGGCGGCATGGCGAACCTGTCGCCATCGACTTCCTGCCCGCCAACGGCACCGAATGGCTGGTGGAAGCGAAGCGCGCCAAACCGCGCGCAACGGTGCGGTCCGCGCTGGCGTCGGCCTTGCCCGACCGCCTCGCCGAAACCCTGGCGGAACGGCTGGCGCTGTCCGGCGATCTGGCCAGCCAGACTGACAAGGCATTGACGGCGGCGGCGCAGCGCCTGTCCGCATGGCAATTTCACCCCAACGGCACCGAAGGCTTTGCCAAGGCCGAAGTCACCCTGGGCGGAATCAGCACAGCCGATCTGTCGTCGCAGACCATGGAATCCCGCAAAAATCCGGGGCTTTATGCCATCGGAGAAGCCGTTGACGTAACAGGTTGGTTAGGGGGCTATAATTTTCAGTGGGCATGGGCTAGTGGGTGGGCAGCCGGGCAGGCTCTTTAGCGCACGCTGCCCCGGAGTGATTTCAGGCCGGAGAAGCATTTTCCCGTCGGGTATAAAGCCCTGACGATACGGAACATGCTGTAAAACATAAGAAAAATGGGGAACCGGCCGTTCCGACGTCACATGTCATAATTCCAGCCGTTGCGGCGTGCCAAACTGATTCGAGTATGTAATGCCCTTCACGACTCTGCCCAAGCTTCTTTCAGAGGCTCTCTCTTCCCGTGGCTATGCTGAGCCTACCCCGGTTCAGGCCGCTGTTCTCGAACCCGAAGCGCTCGGTCGCGACCTCGTCGTCTCCGCGCAGACCGGATCCGGCAAGACCGTCGCTTTCGGTCTCGCCATGGCAGGCGATCTGCTGAATGCCGAAGGCTTCGCGATGCCGACGCAAAAGCCACTCGCGCTCATCATCGCGCCGACCCGCGAACTGGCCCTGCAGGTCAGCCGTGAACTGATCTGGCTCTATGGCCCCACTGGCGCGCGCATCGCGACCTGCGTTGGCGGCATGGACGCTTCGAAAGAGCGTCGTAACCTCAGCCAAGGCGCTCAGATCGTCGTAGGCACGCCGGGCCGTCTGCGCGATCACCTTGAGCGTGGCGCGCTCGACCTTGCTCAACTGCGCGCCGCCGTGCTCGACGAAGCCGACGAAATGCTCGACATGGGTTTCCGCGAAGATCTCGAACAGATCCTCGACGCTACCCCCGAAGGCCGCCGCACGCTGCTGTTCTCGGCAACCATGCCCAAGCCGATTGTGGCGCTGGCCAAGCGCTATCAGAAGGATGCACTGCGCATCTCGACCGTGGGTGAAGATCGCGGTCATGGCGACATCAGCTATCAGGCGGTGACCGTCGCGCCTGCCGACATCGAGAACGCCTGCGTCAATCTGCTCCGTTTTCACGAAGCCGAAACCGCGATGCTCTTCTGCGCTACCCGCGACAATGTCCGCCATCTCCACGCCGGTCTGACCGAGCGGGGCTTTGCCGTCGTCGCCTTGTCCGGTGAGCATAGCCAGAACGAGCGTAACGCTGCGCTGCAGGCGCTGCGGGATCGCCGCGCTCGCGTTTGCGTCGCGACCGACGTTGCCGCGCGCGGGATCGATTTGCCCACCCTCAGCCTCGTCGTCCATGTCGAACTCCCCCGCGACGCCGAAACGCTGCAGCATCGCTCGGGCCGTACGGGTCGTGCAGGCAAGAAGGGGACCGCCGTTCTGCTGGTGCCTTATCCCCGCCGCAAGCGTGTCGAATCGATGCTGCGCGGCGCCAAGATCAATGCAGAATGGATCGGCGCACCAACGCCTGAGGACATTCGCCGCAACGACCGCGAACGCCTGATAGCCACACTGCTTGAACCGGTGGAAATCGACGAGGAAGATCGCGAACTGGCAAAGCGCGTGCTGGCCGAACGCAGTGCGGAGGATATCGCCGCCGCTCTCGTGCGTGTCCATCGCGCCCGTATGCCTGCACCCGAAGAACTGCTGGACGGTGCGCAGTCGCCCCAGCGCAACGACGGCCCGCGTCCCGGCTTTGAGGATACTGTCTGGTTCCGTATGAACATCGGGCGCAAGGACAATGCCGATCCGCGCTGGATTTTGCCGCTGCTCTGCCGTCGCGGACATATCACGCGCGGTGAAATCGGCGCGATCCGTCTCGCCGCCAGCGAAACTCTGTTCGAAATCCCGCGCCCTGTCGCCGGGCGCTTCATGACCGCAGTCAACCGGACGGCAGGCGACGATCCAGATGGCGAAGGCGCAGTGCTGATCGAGGAAGTGAAGGGCGGTACGCCGCGCGATGAAGCGCGCAGCAATCGTCGCAACGACGGTCCGCCGCCGCGTCGCTATGACGCTGCGCCGACCGAGCGCAAGCAACTCGGCACACGCCCCAGCGGCAATGGTGGCGGCGGCAAGCCGTTCGGCGGTCGTCCCGGCGGTTCGGGTGGACCCGGCGGCCCCGGCGGCGGTCGTCCGACATTCCGCGGTAAGCCTGGCGGCGGTGGTAAGCCCTTCGCAGGGAAGCCACGCGGCGGTCGCCCGGGCTAACCACACCTGTTCCCAATAACACGTCATCCCCGCCTGCGCGGGGATGACGACATCTGAGGTTTCCGTATGCCGCGCATCCTCGTCGATGCAGACGCCTGCCCGGTAAAAGACGAAATCTACCGCGTGGCCTATCGCCACGAGGTCGCCGTGACGATCGTCAGCAACAGCCCGATCCGCGTTCCCGCCCATCCGCTCATCGACCGCATCGTAGTAAGCGATGGCTTTGACGCAGCGGATGACTGGATCGCGGAGAAGGCAGCGGCTGACGCCATCGTCATCACGGCAGACATCCTGCTCGCCGACCGCTGCCTCAAAGTAGGTGCCACCGTCATCGGCAACAACGGCAAGCCTTTCACGCTCAGCTCCATCGGTGCGGCCATCGCTACCCGTGCGATCATGGCCGATCTGCGCGCAGACGGCACCGCTATCGGCGGGCCGCCACCCTTCGGCAAAACGGATCGCTCCCGCTTCCTTCAGTCGCTCGACGAAGCCATCGTGAAAATGAAGCGCGGGCGATAGCGCCCTTAGTTTTTTTGTTTCTTCCTGATCGGCTTGCAGCCTTCGGAGGGGCACAACCGCCAGATCCCTTCGCCGACCGGCGTTTCTTCAATGCCACTAACGGCAGGCAAACGCCCCGGCTGCGCGCCACCCTTGCCTTGCAAGGCCAGCTTGAGATCCTCTGCTGCCTCGGGGCTATCGAGGAAGTCGTTGTGGCCGATGCCCTTCCGGCTCACGGCTGTCGTGTCGATGACATCCACAACGGGGGAGGGTTTGGGGTAACAACGCTGATATTTGTCCTTGGTCAGGCAGAACGGGCTGCCAAGGCGGGGATAATGGTGCAGACCGCGCGACACCCGGATCGCGCCGTCCTTGCCGGACATATACACTGTATAATGACGCTGGCCGCTGGCAATGCCGGGGCGACCGGGAATACCCTGTATGATCTGGCCGAAGCGTTCGCGGTCGACGTCCGGCGACGCCAGGATCACCGTCTTCACTTTCGCCAGGCCTGCGGCATCCAGCATTTCCATTGCATCGATCACGCTGCGCGCGCCCATCGAATGGCCGACCAGAACGATCTCTCTTACCGCCGCGTCCGCCGCCAGCCGCCGAATCATCACGTTCAGATAGGCTTGCGACCAGTCGATATTGGTTTCGTCCCACAGATAGCGGAGGGCAGCGTTCTGCGACGGCCAGGTGAAGAGGATCGCCGGTCCCTTGAACGCCCCTGCCACCCGCATCATCCGAAGCCGCGCAGCAGGGGATGCGAAGTTGTTGTTATATCCATGCACAAACAGGAGCACGCGGCCATTGCCCCGGACGAGCTGTTGGCCCAGCGTATCCCACCAATCGCCTTCTGCCGCCATATTCGGCACGACCGGATCGCCCGGCTTCACCGCTTCGGATGCGTCGTACCAGCCCAGACGGATCGTGTTGGCCCGTTCGGTGGACATATCGAACGTTCCGGTGCGACAGTCGGGCAGGCGCGTCGTGGCGAACAGCAATGGTCCCGTGCCTTGATCCGTCGTCGGGGCAGGGATAGGCGTCGCCACGCAATCCTTCACCCATGCAGCGGGGTCAGGCGGGGGCAGGTGGGTGGCGCAAGCGGACAAGAGAAGCAGCAAGCTGGGTGGCAGCAGGACTGAAAGGCGCTTCATAAGATGATCGTCCGCATATTGGTTTCTGTCGCTGTTCAATGTTTCGGGTGTTTCCGCAAGAGCGGCGCCTTTGGGCTAGCTGGCTTTATCCGGCACGATGGGTTGTAAATCGCTACCTTCGCCTTATTTTTGGACCCTCATACAAGGGGCATTCGCCACAGCATGGCATCCATCATACACATATCCGGCTTAACGAAGCGCTACGCTTCGGGACACGTCGCGCTGCACGGTGTCGATCTGGAGATTGAGGAGGGCGAGATATTCGCACTGCTCGGTCCCAATGGCGCGGGTAAGACGACGCTTATCTCGATCATTTGCGGCAATGTGAACGGCAGTGAAGGCACAGTCACCGTGGCAGGACACGACACTGTCCGGGATTATCGCGGGGCGCGGTCTGCCATCGGGCTGGTGCCGCAGGAATTGCACACCGATCAGTTCGAAAAAGTCATTTCGACGGTGCGGTTCAGCCGGGGCCTGTTCGGCAAGCCCCGCAACGATGCGCTGATCGAGAAAATCCTGCGCGACCTGTCCCTGTGGGACAAGCGCGATTCGAAAATCATGGAATTGTCCGGCGGGATGAAGCGGCGGGTCATGATCGCAAAGGCCTTGTCCCATGAACCGCGCGTGCTGTTCCTCGATGAGCCGACGGCGGGCGTAGACGTGGAGTTGCGGCGCGATATGTGGGCGCTGGTCCGGCAACTGCGGGAAACCGGCGTCACCATCATCCTCACGACGCATTATATCGAGGAAGCCGAGGAAATGGCCGACCGCGTGGGCGTCATCAATCGCGGCCAGCTTATCCTCGTCGAAGAAAAAGCCACGCTGATGCAAAAGCTGGGGAAGAAGACGCTGACCATCATGCTCGCCGAACCGCTTGCATCCATTCCATCGGACCTTGCCGAATGGGATGTGGCATTGAAGGCGGAGGGCCATGAACTGGAATATCTCTTCGATACTCATGCTGAGCGCACCGGCGTTTCGTCTCTCCTGCGGCGGCTGGGCGATCTCGGCATCGCGTACAAGGATCTGAACACGCGGCAGAGCAGCCTGGAGGATATTTTCGTGGGCCTTGTCCATGCACCGGCAGAGGGGGCGGCAGCATGATCCACTTCAGCTTTAATTCCGTTCGCGCGATTTACACGTTCGAACTCGCACGCTTCGGGCGCACCATCCTCACCAGCCTTGCGACGCCGGTCATCACGACGTCGCTATACTTCATCGTGTTCGGTTCTGCGATCGGCAGCCAGATGAAGGAGATCGACGGCATCCCTTACGGCGCGTTCATCGTTCCCGGCCTGATCATGCTGTCGATGTTCACCGAAAGCATCTTCAACTCCAGCTTCGGCATCTACATGCCCAAGTTCACTGGCACGATATACGAGCTGCTGTCCGCGCCCGTATCGGCGCTGGAAACGGTCGTCGCGTATGTCGGGGCGGCCGCGACCAAATCCCTGATTCTTGGCCTGATCATTTTCGCGACGGCGCATCTCTTCGTTGCCCTGCCTATCGCGCACCCTGTGCTGATGGTCTGCTTTCTCGTGCTGATCGCCGTCACCTTCTGCCTGTTCGGCTTCATTCTGGGGATATGGGCGCAGAGTTTCGAGCAGCTTCAGGTGATTCCGCTCCTCGTCGTCACCCCGATGACGTTCCTGGGCGGCGCCTTCTATTCGATCCAGATGCTGCCGGAGCCATGGCGGACGATTACCCTGTTCAATCCGGTTGTGTACCTGATCAGCGGGTTCCGCTGGACCTTCTTCGATAAGGGCGACGTCAGCATCGGCTGGAGCATGGGGATCGTTGCCGCCATGCTCGTCCTCTGCCTCGCGATCATCACATGGATGTTCAACACGGGCTATCGGCTCAAAAAGTAACGGCGCCCTCCCGGGGGGAGAGCGCCGCGAATTTTGATGATCGGAGATCGCGTCAGGCGGAGCGATGCTCGCCCTTCACCCAGCGTACCGTACCGGAGCTGGCGCGCATCACGACGCTTTCGGTCGTCATCTTGCCACCCGGCAGACGCTTCACGCCGGCCAGCAGCGAGCCGTCGGTCACGCCAGTTGCGGCAAAGATGCAATCGCCGATTGCCAGTTCCTTCAGGTCGTAGATCTTGTCGAGGTCGGTGATGCCCCATTTACGGGCGCGGCCACGCTCGTCATCGTTGCGGAACAGCAGGCGACCTTTGAACTGGCCACCGACGCAACGCAGCGCTGCGCAGGCCAGCACGCCTTCGGGTGCGCCGCCCGAACCCATATACATGTCTATGGTCGTTTCCGGATTGGTGGTCGCGATCACACCGGCAACGTCGCCGTCCGGGATCAGCATGATGCCGCAGCCGATGGCGCGCAGTTCACCGATCAGCTTTTCATGGCGCGGACGATCAAGTACGCAGACGATGATGTCGCCCGGCTCAACACCCTTATGCGCGGCGACGGCTTCGACATTCTCACGCACCGACTTGTTCATGTCGATGATGCCTTCGGGATAGCCGGGGCCGACGGCAAGCTTTTCCATATAGACGTCCGGCGCGTTCAAAAGACCGCCTTCTTCGGAGATTGCCAGCACGGCCAGCGCGTTGGGACCGGCCTTCGCGGTGATCGTCGTGCCTTCCAGCGGGTCGAGCGCGATGTCGATCTTCGGGCCGGTGCCGATGGCATTGCCGACCTTTTCGCCGATGTAGAGCATCGGGGCTTCGTCGCGTTCGCCTTCGCCGATGACGACAGTGCCGTCCATGTAAAGGTCGTTGAAGGCGATTCGCATCGCTTCGACGGCGGCGGCATCGGCGGCCTTTTCGTCGCCGCGGCCGATCAGCTTGGATGCGGCGATGGCCGCTGCTTCGGTGACTCGCACCATTTCAAGCACCAATACGCGATCCAGGATCGAACTAGCCTGCATATCCTAAGCCCCTTTAAACTGTCTGTAATCGTTGCTGCACGTGGGTAAGCCGATAGGCGGTGCGTCCATCCTTGTCGAGAACGGGATTCGATAAGATGTGGCATGATGTGCGTCATATTGCTGCCATGAACCAGCGGCAAAACGACGAAATGGTGGAAAAACGCAGTGTCGCACACATAGCGATGGTAGGAGCGCCATTCCTCGCGGCCATCGTTCCGGGCGTCTGCTTTGCGCAGAGTGCGTCGGACGATGCCATCATGGCTGCCTATCGCGACAAAACCCAAATCGTCCGCCCCTGCCGACGCGATCCGGGCAGCATCGTCGTCTGCGGTAGCAGAGCGGAACGCAACGCCCGTGAACGAATCCCGCTACCCGAAGAACGCGACGCGGCGCAGAGCGGGATCGTCCGGAATGAGGCGCCGCGGGCATCGGCAGCCAAAGTCAAAATGGGGTCTTGCGGTATCGTGGCGTCCGAGAGCGCTGGTTGCAACGGCGGGCTGAAGTTATTGAGCGTGGGCCGCTCTGATCCGTCTGAAAGCCAAGCCACAGTGCTAGGGGCGATCAGCCCAATATTGGATGCATCGGAACCGGATTTGTATCCTGCAATACCCGATCGATACAAAGGCGCTGCGCCGCCCTGACCTCAATCCAATATGTGCATCACCATCGGCTGATCGAGCAGACTGTCCGACCCCGCCAGCCGCGCCAGCGTGTCGGCGATGCAGCGTTCCTGCCCTGCATGGGTGACTATGGCGACGAGGACGCCGCCGTCATTGGCCGCGGCGGTCCCGCGCTGGATCATGCTTTCGATGGAAACGCCTGCGTCGCGCGTCGCTGCGGCGATTTCCGCCAGCACGCCCGGACGATCCGCAACCTGGAACCGTAGATAGCTGCGCCCGATTCGTGCACCTGCATCGGCCTTGGTCTGATCCGCCAGCGACGCGACGGGCATCGCGAACGCATCGCCATATTCGTCCCGCGCCACGTCGATAAGGTCTGCGACCACGGCTGAGGCAGTCGGGCCATCGCCTGCGCCCGCGCCTTGAAAGAACAGGCGACCGACGAAATTGCCTTCCGCCACCACCGCATTCAGCGATCCATCGACATGCGCCAGCGGATGGTTGAGCGGCACCAGCATCGGGTGCACCCGCTGGAACAGGCCTTCCGCACCGTTCTGCGCCATGCCGACCAGACGGATTCGGAACCCAAGCGCAGCCGCTTCCGCAATATCCGCAGCGATCACATGGCGAATCCCGGTGATGTCGACACCGCCGAAGTCGAGCCGTGTGCCGAACGCCAGACTGGCCAGAATCGACAGCTTATGGGCCGCATCGACGCCATCTATGTCGAAACTGGGGTCGGCTTCGGCATAGCCCAATGCCTGCGCGTCCTTCAGCACTTCGGTAAAGTCGCGTGGATTGCCTGCTTCCTGGGCCTTTTCCATAGTCGTCAGGATGTAATTGCAGGTGCCGTTCAGGATGCCATAGACGCGGCCGATCTCATTCGCCGCAGCGCCTTCGCGCAGTCCCTTGATGACCGGAATGCCGCCTGCAACCGCCGCTTCATATTTCAGGGCAACGCCTGCAGTTTCGGCAGCGCCCGCCAGCGCCAGTCCGTGATGCGCGATCATCGCCTTGTTCGCGGTGACGAAAGGCTTGCCTGCCGCCAGACATTGCCGCGCCAATGTGAGCGCCGGACCGTCCGCCCCGCCGATCAGCTCCACCACGGCATCGACATCGGCCCGCTGGACCAGACTCGTCATATCGTCCACCCATTCATAGGCGGACAGATCGATGCCCCGATCCTTGGTCTTGTCGCGCGCCGAAATCGCCACGATCTGAATCGGTCGTCCCGACCGTCGGGCGATGAGCGCGCCGTTGGTCTCCAGCAACCGGATCACGCCGCCGCCTACCGTGCCCAGGCCGACTATGGCCACGCGCAGCGGTTTCAGCCCATTTGACCGTTGATCCGTCATACTGTTTCCCGTCCCTCAAACGCCGGTCTGTAACGATTGGCGGCGCTGATAGACGGGGGGGCAGCGTTTTCCAAGGGCTATCGATACGCGAATCAGCGGACGGTGCGTGTTCGTCCACAGGGACCAAGACCGGCGAGCACTATCTTATAGTCGGCGCGCGCCGCTTCGGCATCCGGTACGGAAAGCGTGCGCACGGACTGCGGCGTCAGGGCAGGGGGCAATGCGCAGGCCAGGCGATACCAAAGCAACGTACCCGGCTTGGGCGTGGCGGCCGCCTCGTCGACGATTTCGCCCAATGCGACGGCCCAGCGGGGCTCCACACCGGGACGCCGGACGATAGAGAGCGATACGGGGTCGCCGCTGTCGGTGCGCAGGAAAATCTGCGTTTCGCCTTCGCCCTCAACCGTGCCAGCCACATAGAATGCATCGCCCAGCCCGATGATCTTAGGCGCTGCCTTGGCCGATAGCAGTTCCGCCACGATGCTGCGCACGGTCGATTCGTTCGAAGGGGTCGCAGGAATCTGCGCGTCTGGGGCAACAAGCTGGATTTCCCCCGGCCGGGTTCCCGCACGCGCAAACAGCAGGACGCGCTGCTTTTTCAGCTTCGGCATCTTCCCGCGCGCGTTGACGGCTACATCGTACAGATAGGAGAGGTTGGGCGCGACTCCGCCATCCCCCCGAATCAACCCTTCGGTCTTCGCGGTGATGTAGGCGCGGCGAAATCCGGCGGGGACGCCGGCGGATTGCTCGGGTTTCAGAGAAATCGCCTGTGAAATTTCCGCATTGATGATGAGCGGCGCGGCCGATGCCAGATCGGCCAGATCGGCATAGGCAAGCGCGTTGCCGGAGGCGTCCGCAGAAGGGCGCGCGTTAACCCCATTTTGCGCCCATCCGGTTGAACAAACCAGCGGAAACGCTGTATTTAAGGCAAAAAAAAGGCACGCCGCCGCCGATTTTCCGAGGAGATTTTTGGAGGATACCCGTTGCATGTTCGTTTGACCTCCTGCTAGCCGTGGCGATGTTGTCACGGGCAAGTGTTTTTGTCAGTTTTTAGGAAATGGATCTTGCTGGTCTGATAAAGCGTTTGCGTCATGCGATTGCCCGCGATAGGAGTTACGGCGATAGCAAACAAGCGGACAAGGGCCTTAAAGATGAACGGGGAACCGCTCACCTTGGGGCTCATGTTGGCCATAGGTCGTCATTTTTCAAGAAGCCGAGTTAAGGAGTGTCGTTGCTGAATGGCTTATGCTGACCACTCAGAGGGTTCGAGTCGCACGGTCTCGATCGTCATCGTTGCCCTGATTCATGCTGTTCTCGGTTACGCGTTCGTGTCCGGTCTTGGCATGCAATATGTCAAAAAGGCGGCGGAGCAACTGAACGTCATCGACGTTAAGGAAGAGCCGCCACCACCAGACGAGGAACCGCCGCCACCGCCGCCAGATCAGCCGATCGAACCGCCGCCGGTCGTTGCGCCTCCGCCAATCGTCCAGACGCCGGCGCCTGCGCCGCCGATCCAGACGGTTCGTACGCCTCCGCCGGTATTCAATCCGGTGCCGGTCGCTGCGCCGCCGCCACCTCCCCCTGCGCCGAAGGTCGCTGCCACAAAGGCATCGCCCCGCGGTTCGCCGGGAAGCTGGGTGACGGATGCCGATTATCCCAGCCGTGCGCAGCGTGAAGAACGCTCGGGTACTACAGGATTCCGGCTGGAAATCGGTCCCGACGGTCGGGTTACCAACTGCACGGTTACATCGTCCAGCGGCCATGCCGATCTCGATGCTGAAACCTGTCGGCTTCTCCCTCGCCGTGCGCGCTTTAAGGCAGCGGTGGGATCGGATGGCCAGCCGATGGCAGATAGTTTCAGCAGCCGTATCGTCTGGAAACTGCCGCAGTAATGTTAATGCGTTAACAATTTGGGGCGGTCCAGCCGCACAGCGCAGGATCGCCCCTATTTACCGAACCCATTGAGAGGGAAGTCACGAACATGTTGATGTCTATCGCAGCCGCCGCCGCCCCAAAGGCCGCAGCCAACCCTTATGGTCTTATGGAAGCGCTCGAACAGGGCGGTGTCATTGCCTGGACCGTTTTCATCATTCTCGTCGGCATGTCCGTCGGAACCTTCTTCATCCTGTTCACCAAGCTGATCGAACAGCAGAAGGTGATCAATCAGTACAAGAAGGTGCGCACCACGTTCTGGCGCTCGAACAGCCTTAAGGAAGGCTCGGCCAAGCTCGAAAAGAACTCGGCTTACAAGCAGCTTGTCGATGACGGCATTGCCGCTCAGGAACAGCATGGCAAGCTGACCGATCCCGTCGAAGCCCATGACTGGCTGCACGGTTCGCTGGCACGTTCGGAAAACGCCATCAACTGGAAGCTCGGCGGCGGTCTCGCCTTCCTTGCAACCGTGGGTTCGACTTCGCCGTTCGTCGGTCTGTTCGGTACGGTTATCGGTATCTACCGCGCACTGATCAAGATCGGTGCATCGGGTCAGGCATCGATCGACGCCGTTGCCGGTCCGGTCGGTGAAGCGCTTATCATGACCGCTCTGGGTCTGGTCGTCGCTGTTCCTGCCGTGCTTGCTTACAACTTCCTGCAGCGCCGTAACAAGGCGATTGCTGAAGACCTGAGCTCGTTCTCGACCGACCTGCTGGGTTACATGGTGTCCAACGGCGCCGTGAAGCCGACCGTTTCGTCGGCACCTGCCGCTCCGGTTGCAAAGCCGGTTGCTGCAACGCCCACCAAGGCCTGATTGCGATAGGGAAGCCGGACAGGACGGGCTGCGTTCCGTCCGGCCCCTTGGCTCCGGCCCTGGCCTAGAGCCAAAGACAACATGTTAGGATATTGATACATGGCAATGAGTGTTGGAGGCGGCGGCGAAGACCAGCCGATTAACACGATCAACACGACGCCGCTCGTGGACGTCATGCTCGTGCTGCTCATCATCTTTCTTATCGCGGTTCCGGTTGTTATCCAGACTGTCGATCTGGAACTGCCCAAGGTCGCATTCGAAGTAACGACGACGAAGCCGGAAAATGTTTCCCTGTCGGTTACCACGGAAAAGGACGGTAGCTGCGCAGTCTACTGGAACATGACCAAGGTCGATTCGACAGACCTGTTGAACCGCGCCGTTGCCAAGCTGGAAGCGGATATCAAGAAGGTTGGCGGCATCGAGAATATGACGCCGGAAGATCTCCCCGAAGTGCATATACGCGGCGACATCAACACGCCGTATCGTTGCATCGGCGGTACGATCTACACCATGCAGCGCGCGGGCTTCCCGAAGGTTGGCTTCATTTCCGAGCCCGATCCCTCGTCGCTCACGATCCAGCGTCTCTAAGAGACCAGACAGGAGTTATAGATTATGGCGATGGCTGCAGCCTCTGAAGATGGTGAGCCGATGATGGAAATGAACACGACGCCGTTGATCGACGTCATGCTCGTTCTCCTCATCATGTTCATCATCACCATCCCGATCCAGACCCACGCGGTTAAGATCGACTTGCCGCAAAACGCGCCCCCCACGGACAGCCCGGTCGATCCTGTGAAGAACAAGGTTGCTATCGACGCTGCCGGGACGATCACGTGGAACGGTTCGCCGATCGATCTGCTGACGCTGCGTCTCTATCTGAAGCAGTCGCTGGCAATGCCGGTCGAACCGGAACTGCAGTTTCAGCCTGATTCACAGACGCGCTATGTCGTCGTCGATCAGGTTCTGGCTGAAATCAAGCGGGCCAACGTCACGAAGCTGGGCTTCGTCGGCAACGAACAATATGGTTCGTTCTGACGCATAGTTTTCTGTCGGATCAGAGCTATCTCATTGAAAAGGGCCGCATTTAGCGGCCCTTTTTTTTGCGTTGAACCAATAAGTTAACAGATTTGTTATGATTGCCGTCTAATATAGAGGGGTGGTTCAGGTACAAGCGTAACAGAGCATGGTCGCAAAGCATAACATCGGATCGGATACGGGGCGGATAGCTGGTCGCCGCAACGTGCTGATCGACGTGAAGTTGCGTCGTCCCGGCGAGACCTGGTTCTCGAGCCGGATTGCCGATCTGTCCGCAACGGGGTTCCGCGTACAGACTTTCGTCAAACTGACCGTCGGCATGGAATTGTGGGTCATGCTTCCAGGCTTCGAAGGTCGCAAGGCGACCGTGATGTGGGTACGCGACCATGAAGGCGGCTGCAATTTCGAACGGCCGCTCCATCCGGCCATTTTCGATCACATCGTGCGGAACGAGAACATGCGCGCGAGCGCCCATAAGGGCTCCAAGCCGCTCTAGCCTTAATTGACCCCCTGCGCCCGCGATGAACAATGCAGCGCAAAGTTCATCGCTCTACGCATCACGCGGTGCTTTTATCGCGCGACCGTCCTGGTCGGCACAACCTCAGCCCGGCATTCGCCGAAACCTATCGACACATATCCATCGGCTGAGGCATGCGCTTGCATCACCACCACGTCACCATCGGCCAGGAAAGTCCGGCTTTCGCCATTGGGCAAATGCACGGGCTGACTGCCGCCGCGCGTAAGCTCCAGCAAGCTGCCCAGCCCACTGTCGTCCGGCGTTGAGATCGTCCCTGTCCCCAGCAGATCGCCGGGCAGCAGATTGCATCCGTTGGAAGCATGATGCGTCACGATTTGCGCAGCGGTCCAATACATGTTCGACGCAGGCCCGGACCCCAGAACGGCAGGGGGTATATCCGATGCGCGCATGGCCGTGGACGCCAGCGCGACCGAAAGCGCGATCTGCAGCGCGCCCGCGGCCTGATCTCCCTCATCCCAAAGATACGGCATTGGTGCCGGATCGCCCGCCGGCCGCTCCGGCTGCGCAGCATAGAACGGCGCCAGCGCTTCGGCCGTTACGACCCAAGGCGAGATGGTCGAATGAAAATTCTTGGCCAGAAATGGCCCAAGCGGCTGATATTCCCACGCTTGCAGGTCTCGCGCAGACCAGTCGTTGAGCAGGCAATAGCCTGCAATATGGTCTGCAGCATTCGCGATGGCGATCGGCTCGCCCAATGCATTGCCCGGCCCGATCCAGATGCCTAGCTCCAATTCGTAATCCAGGCGCGCCGATGGGCCGAATACTGGCGCGTCGCTATCGGGTGCCTTGCGCTGCCCATTGGGCCGCGTGACCGGTACGCCGGAGGGGCGTATCGACGACGCCCGACCATGATAGCCAATCGGAATATGCTTATAGTTGGGCAACAACGGCGCATCGGGTCGAAACAGCCGTCCCACATTGTTGGCGTGGTGAATGCCCACATAGAAATCGGTATAGTCGCCAATGGCGGCAGGCAGGTGCATCGCGCAATCCGCCTGCAGATGGAGCATGGACTGCAATGCATCCCGCTGCGCCGCATCCGACAATAGGGTGCTGATCCGCTGCCGCAGCGCAACGCGCTCCGCCTTGGGCAAACCGAACACCCCGTTCAGTACCGACTGGCCCAATGGCGCGACACAGCTTTGCGGTACAAATCCTGCCGCCGCCAGCGCAGTGAGATCGAGTATACTGTCCCCAATCGCGGCGCCGATACGAAGACGATCCGATCCCACCGGACTGAACACCCCCAGCGGCAAATTCTGGATCGGAAACTCCCGATGCCCATTTGCACTGTCGACCCAGCTTGTCCGCGCGGGATCATGCGTCGCATCGACCCCCGCCAATGTCGTCTGCACATCAACCATCGACTGTTATCACGCCCCGCCGGATCTGATCCAACTCAATGGATTCGAACAGCGCCTTGAAATTCCCTTCGCCAAAGCCGTCATTGCCTTTGCGCTGAATGATTTCGAAGAAGATCGGCCCCACCATATTCTCGGTGAATATCTGCAACAGCAGGCCGCCACCGGTTTCCGGCGCACCGTCGATCAGGATACGCCGTTTGCGCATTTCCTCGACGTCATGGCCATGGCCGGGCAAGCGATTGTCGATCATGTCGAAATAGCTGTCCGGACTGTCCTGAAACCGTATGCCGTTCGCGCGGAGTTGATCGACGGTCGCGAAAATATCGTCGGTGGCCAGCGCGATATGCTGGATGCCTTCACCCTTGTAGGCGCGCAGAAACTCCTCGATCTGGCTATTCTCGTCCTGGCTCTCGTTCAGTGGAATGCGGATCTTGTCATCCGGGGCAGTCATGGCCTTGCTCAGCAACGCCGTTGCTTGCCCTTCGATATCGAAATAGCGGATTTCGCGGAAGTTGAAGATGCGTTCGTAGAAGTCCGCCCAGTGGTTCATGCGCCCACGGTTGACGTTGTGCGTCAGGTGATCGAGCGTGTGCAGACCGGCGGCGGTGGCGTCGCGTTCCGCACCCGGGACTGCGACGAAATCGACATCATAGATTTCCTGCGCGCCATAGCGGTCGACCAGATACAGGTTCGAACCCCCTATGCCTTCGATCGCCGGGATGTTGAGTTCCATCGGACCGACCGGCCCCAATATCGGCGTCGCGCCGCGACGCACGGCTTCGTCGAACGCGGCGCGGGCATCGTGAACGCGGAACGCCATCGCATTGGCGGACGGGCCATGGGCATTGCGGAATTCGGCGGCTTGCCCCTGGGTTTCCATGTTCAGGATGAAATTGATGTCGCCCTGCGCATAGCGCCGCACATTCTTCGACCGATGATTGGCCAGATGGGTAAAGCCCATGGCAACGAACAGATTGGCCAGAGCCTCCGGTTCGGGGCTTGTGAATTCGACGAATTCGAACCCGTCGAGACCCAGAGGGTTCTCGTGAATGTCGGTCATGGTGGCATCACTCTCCGATAAAGGCATTTTCCCTCTTATCGGCTATCGCGGATATGGTGTCAAATGATACTATATTTCCGCGCGTGCTTCCGGGCGCGGTTCCTCGATCACGATGCCCCCATATCCCGGCAGCCCATTGAGAGTCGCTCCGTTCACGCTCTCCACCACACGCAAACCTTCGGGGTGCATCGCTGTCCATTGCATCGCCGCGCTCCCCAGATTGAATGCACAGAGTATCGCTTGCTCGCCGTGAACGCGCCGGAGCACCAGCAAATCCCCGGTCGCCTCCACTATCTCCAGACTGCCCCATCTTAACGCCGGGGTCGCCTTGCGCAGCGCCAGCAATCTGCGGGTGACGGCCAGCATGGATGCGCCGTCCGCTTCCTGCCGGTCCACGGCCAGCGCGGCATGATCGTCTCCCACTGGCAACCATGGCTCTGCCGCGCCGAACCCCAGCGAAGGCGCATCGGCCGCCCACGGCATCGGTGTCCGCGCACCATCGCGGCTCAGCGTCAGCGGCCAGTTGGCGATGGCTTCGGGGTCCTGCAGCTTGTCGAACGGAATATCGACCTGCGTCAGCCCCAGTTCCTCGCCATAATAAAGGAAGATGTTGCCGCGCAGACAGGTCAGCAGCAGCATCTTCACCATGCCGAAGGCTTGCCGCTCCTCCGGAGCCGCCCATCGCGAAATGGCGCGCGGGGCATCGTGATTTTCAAACGCCCAGCTTGGCCAACCCATGCCCGGTGTATCGGGCCAGCCGGCCATCACCTCGGCAACGACCTGCGGTTTCAGCGCAGGCGCGTAAAGAAAGTCGAATCCATAAGCACTGTTGAACCGGCTGTCGTCCTGCGTGAACAGCTTCATTTCCCGCTCGGCATCGTCGCCGCCTACTTCGGCGACAGTGAACTTCGCGCCATACCGGTCGGTCAGCGCGCGTAGCCGTTCGATGAAGCGCGGAATATCCGCATGGCTCTGATTATAGATCTTCAACTGATAATCGAACGGCCGCGTGCGGATCGCGCCTGTGTCCGGGGCAGGGGGATTATCGCGCATCTCCAGGTCGTGCATGGCGAAGTTGATCGCATCGACCCGAAACCCGTCGACACCGCGATCCAGCCAGAATTGCGCTGCGCTTAACAAAGCCTGCTGCACCGCCTCGGCATGGACATTCAATTGCGGCTGTGACGACAGGAAATTGTGCAGATAATATTGTCGCCGCCGTCCGTCCCATGTCCACGCGGGGCCGCCGAAGACCGACTGCCAGTTTGTCGGCGGCGAACCATCGGCTTTGGCATCCGCCCATACATACCAGTCGGCCTTGGGGTTCTCACGGCCCGACCGGCTCTCTTCGAACCAGGCATGTTGATCGGACGTGTGCGCGTAGACCTGATCGATGATGACCTTCAGGTTCAGCGCATGCGCGCGCGCGATCAGCGCATCGAAATCGTCCAGCGTCCCGAAGATCGGATCGACCCCGCAGTAATCGGACACGTCGTAACCGAAATCCTTCATCGGCGACGGGAAGACAGGGGACAGCCAGATCCCGTCGACGCCCAGTGACGCAACATAGTCCAGCTTGCCGGTGATCCCCGGCAGATCGCCTATGCCATCGCCGTTGGAATCGGCAAAGCTGCGCGGATAAATCTGATAGATGGCCGCTCCGCGCCACCAGTCGGGGGCCTTTGCCCGCTGCTGAGATAAGGCCGTCATACGCAATCCCCTACGCCCGGTTGGCCTATGCTTACCTGGGCCGTCGATCTTGATCTATGCCCTGTCGGCTACGGATTGATGGCAGCCCGCATCTGGCGACAATCTTATGATCAAACGTAAATTGCCGCCCTTTTCCGCTACGCTGCTTGCGCCAAGGGTGCTTCCTTTGTGGCCCAGAACATCCGGCACGGCGGAATGTTGATCCATTCGAGCGCAGTGTCGATCTTGGAGAAGCTGGGGGACAGCACAGCCTGCACGAACCGGGAATATTGATAGACCAGAAATGTGCCGCCGGGGCGCAGCGCGGCGTGGGTTTCTTCGGCAATTTGCGGGCCGACGCCTTCGGGCAATGTCGAGAAGGGCAGGCCTGAAAGGATATAGTCCGCTTCCGAAAACCCATATTCGGCTATGATGCTGCGAACATCGACGGCCGATCCATGCACCGCGCGAAACCGGTGATCCGCGATATCCCCGTTTAGATATCGTACGAAATCGGCGTTTGTGTCGATTGCCACCAGCATCGCGTCGGGGCGCATCTTGTCCAGTATCGGACGGGTAAAGGTGCCGACACCCGGCCCATATTCCACAAAAAGCCGGGTCGTCGACCAATCGACGGGGGCCAGCATGGACTGCACCAGGGCATTCGATGACGGGATAATCGACCCGATCATCGCCGGGTGTTTTACGAACTGGCGAAAGAATGTTGCCCAGGGACGTAAGGTGCGAAGCGCTCGGGCCACGGGGCCGTGCGCCTTTTGCAGCTTCTTCAGTTGTACGGTCGCCATTCGGTTCCTGCCGTTGTCGTTATCGGCATGGCGTCGCAAAATTGTCATCTGATTGCAAGCGCCATGCCGGAGCGCATCATTAACGCGCGGCGGCACGACTGGTTCATCCGACAGGTCCACCAGCCCTTCGCCCTGCTGCAAGGCAAAAAAAAGGCCGGTCCGAAGACCAGCCTGAAAAGTTTTAGGAGAGGATGCCTGAAAGGCACCTTCTCTATGGCTTTCCAATTGTTCTACCGCAAGTGCGAAGGGCGATGTTGTAATTGCAAAATTTGCATCTTGCACATGCGTGTCGTTTCTGGCTTCTTGCTTGAAGGATGCTTGTCGCCGTTGATCAACGACGGCATATGTCGCTATGGTGCGATGCAACAAGGGTGGGGTCCGATTAAAGGTAAATGCGTCGATTGCCGCCTCTTACGGCCTTGGAGGCTTTCGTACAGGTCGCACGCCTGGGTTCGGTAAAGGCGGCTGCGGAGGAACTCGCGCTGTCCACGCCTGCGCTAAGCCGCCGCGTTCAGGCGCTTGAGCGGTTCATCGGCAAATCCCTGTTCGATCGCAAACACCAGTCGATGGAAATCAACACCGACGGTCAGCGCCTGCTCGATGACATAGCGCCTGCGCTGGACGCGATGTCCACGGCGATTGAGAATATCCAAAGCGGCGGCAATCAATTGCGCTTTCGTCTGGCGGTGCTGCCGCTGTTCGCCAGTCAGCGGCTGTTTCCGCGCCTCGGTGAATTGCGTCGCTTGCATCCCACCTTGCATCTGGATGTCGAAACCACCCCTTATGCTGTCACGCGATTGGGGGAGGGGCTGGACGCGGCCATCGTGCTGGCAAAGGACATCGACCCCGCGCTGTACGCACATGAGCTGGATCGCGATGAAGTCTATCTCATCGCCAGCCGGGCATTGGTGGAAGGTCCAGGTTCGATTACTGCCCCGCAACAGCTTTCGCGCCATACCATTTTGCTCCACCGCGAAATGTCCGCCAGCTTCGACGCTTGGAAAGAGGCCATCGGGCTTCCGGAATTAACCCCCGCAGCCATCGACAATTATGATTCCGGTCCCTTGATGCTCGAAGCAGCAGCGCAGGGGCTGGGCGTCGCCGTCATGCACGCCAGCCATTATAACGACGCGCATGATCCCCGTCTGATGCGCCTGTTCGATCAGCATGTGGAAAGTCCCTATCGGTACTTTTTCGTATGTCGCCCTAAAGCGCTGCAAAATCGGGCGGTTAGGATTTTCCACGACTGGTTGGTCGGCGTGGACATATGATTTTCGCGGCTTTAACCTAAATGTCGTTTCGCTCCTGTCGTTATGGTGGGCATGAGGGACACAGCCACACATTCACCAGCCATCGCCGTGCAAGCCGGCCTCACCGACAGGATAGCCCGCTGGGCCAGTCGTCTGGGCGTAAAGGGCGAGGATGAAGGCGAAGACGCTGCCCCTGTCCGCACGCCCCCCGGGCAGACGTTCAGTCGCGAAGTCGACCGTCGTCGACAGCTTTATCAGGATATCGGGTCTTTCCTGTTTGCCCATGATCTGGATCTGACGCCGCTCAATTTCGGGGTCGCGCATGATTATCTGACCGGCAACGATCATGGCATTGAAAAGGCTGTGGCTGCCGTGCTGGCAGAGCGCGGGAAGATTACCAACGGTTGGGTCGAATCGGTCGCCGCCAGCGCAACCAATAAGGATGTGACGCCGGAATCGCTGCACGAGATGCTGGAAAAGGTGGAAGAGAACCTTTCGCAATTCACTGGACTGGTGGATGAATCGCGCAATTCTGCCAAGGATTACGGCGTTGCTTTGCAGGAGCAGGTGCGTGACCTTTCGGACGAAGCAAAAGCAGAGCCCGTCCTTGCGAAGTTAATCAGCCTGACCCGTTCCATGGTCGAAAAGACCCGGCTGGTGGAAAACCAGATGCGCGACAGCGCCAAGCAGACCAGAGCGCTTCAGCAAAGTCTGGAAAGCGCGCGCCGTGCCGCCGAACAGGATCATCTGACTGGCTTGCCGAATCGCCGTGCTTTCGAAACGACGCTCGCCGCGGAAACGCTCGCCGCGCAGGCCGCCAATGAACCGATCAGCGTAGCATTCTGCGACATCGATCATTTCAAGGTGGTCAACGACACGCATGGCCACGAAACCGGCGATCGCGTTCTGAAATTTGTCAGCGGATTGCTGGCCAAGGTGTCGAACGACAAATGCCACGTCGCGCGCCACGGTGGCGAAGAATTCGTGATGTTGTTCCGGGGTAAAACCGCAGCAGAGGCGTGTGCAATGGTCGATGCGGCGCGCGCCGATCTGGCGACGCGTAGTCTCGTGAACAGGTCGACCGGTACACGGATGGAGCGCGTTACATTCTCAGCCGGCGTTGCCAACGTACTGGCCTATGAAGACCCGCGCGCAGCGCTGAAGGCTGCGGATCGCGCCCTGTATCTGGCCAAGGAACATGGCCGCAACCGGGTATATCTGGCCGCCGAAGCACCCCTGTAAGGATCAGGAATCCAGTACCGGCTGCTGCTCATACTGATCGAGCACCCAGTCTTCTTCCTGCGCGGCCGCGATCCAATCCTGCATCCACGGATGCGCCATCAGCGCATCGACATAGTGTCGGGCAAAGCGCTCCAGCGGTAGCTGATAGCTGACCATGCGGCTGACGACCGGCGCGAACATGATGTCGGCGGCGCCGAACCGCCCGAACAGGAAATCGCCCTGGCTGCCATAGCTGGCCCGGGCCTGCGCCCAAAGCTGCTGGATACGATGCAGATCGGCTGCAATGGCTTCGTTGGGCGTAACGGGATCGAATATCCGCCGCGTATTCATGGGGCAGGCGCGGCGCAGGGAGACAAATCCCGCGTGCATTTCCGCCGCCATCGACCGCGCCATGCCGCGCGCGGCCAGATCCTGCGGCCAGAATCGCGTGCCGCCGGTCAGGTCGTTGAGATAGTCGATGATCGCCAGACTGTCCCACACGGGCGTCTGATCGTTCCACAGCGTCGGCACCTTGCCCGCTGACGGGGCAAGATCGTTCTGCTGCTTCCGCGTAGCCCAGGCGTCGTCGTACAGCGGCACGACCACTTCCTCGAACGGCAGACCCGACTGCTTGACGGCCAGCCAGCCGCGCAACGACCAGCTTGAATAGGCTTTATTGCCGATGATCAGTTTCAACATACTGCCACCTCTTTGGATACACTTACCCGGTAACGGCTTCCAGCACGGCGGCGCGCAGTTCCGCTATGCCCATGCCGCCTTCGCTCGACGTCGCAATGATATCGGGATGCGCAGCGGGCCGCTTCTTGATCTCTTCGGCGGTGCGCGCGACCACGGCGGTCAGTTCGGTCGCCTTCACCTTGTCGGCCTTGGTCATGACGATGCGATAGCTGACGGCGGCATCGTCCAGCATCTGCATGATATCGCGATCGACATCCTTGATCCCGTGGCGGCTATCGATCAGCACCAGCGTCCGCTTCAGCACCGCGCGCCCGCGCAGATAGTCGTTCACCAGGAACCGCCATTTGCGCACGACATCCTTGGGCGCCTTGGCATAGCCATAGCCCGGCATGTCGACGAGGCGGAAGGTCGTGGGTTCGCCCACGTCGAAGAAGTTCAGCTCCTGCGTCCGCCCCGGCGTATTGGACGTGCGCGCCAGCCCGTTGCGGTTGGTCAGCGCATTCAGCAGCGTGGACTTGCCCACATTGGACCGCCCCGCAAACGCCACTTCGTTAAACGCGGCGTCGGGCAGAAACTTCAAATCCGGTGCGGACTTGAGGAAGCTGATCGGCCCCGCGAAAATCTTGCGCGCGGTTTCGATCAGTTCGGTGCGGTCGTCATCTGTCATGTCGTTCATGGGAAAGCCTTCAATTCCGTTCGCCCTGAGCCTGTCGAAGGGCCATACTTTTCTTCGCGAAAGAGCAGGGCTTCGACAAGCTCAGCCCGAACGGATTGTTGAAAGTGTTACTTGCCCACAACCACCGGCGTGCTCAGCACAGGATGCCGCTTATACAGCCACCATTGCTGCGTCATCGACAGCAGGTTGTTGGTGATCCAGTATACCAGCAGACCTGCAGCAAACGGCGCCATCACGAACATCATCATCCACGGCATCAGCGAGAAGATCTGCTGCTGCATCGGGTCCATCTGCGCGGGGTTCAGCTTGAACTGCAACCACATCGAGATACCGAGCAGGATCGCCAGCACGCCGATGGCCAGGAAGGCAGGCGGCTGGAAATCGAGCAAGCCGAACAGGTTGAGCACATGCAGCGGATCGGGCGCGGACAGATCCTTGATCCACAGCACGAACGGCTGATGCCGCATTTCGATGGTAAGCTGCAGCACCTTGTAGAGCGCGAAGAAAATCGGAATCTGAATGAAGATCGGCAGACAACCTGCCAGCGGATTGACCTTCTCACGCTTGTACAGCTCCATCATTTCCTGCTGGAGCTTGGGCTTGTCGTCCTTGTACTTCTCTTGCAGCGCCTTCAGCTTGGGCTGCACCGCGCGCATCGCCGCCATGCTGCCGAACTGCTTCTGCGCCACCGGGAACATCAGCGCACGCACGACCAGCGTGAGGCAGATGATCGCCACGCCGAAATTGCCGATCTGCGTGAACAACCAGTGCAGCAGCGAGAAGATCGGCTTTTCGAACCAGTAGAACCAGCCCCAGTCGATTGCCCGGTCGAACAGGGCAATGCCCTGCGGCGCGGGCGCATCCTGATAGGCTTCGAGCGTCCGCACTTCCTTCGCGCCGACGAACAGGCGTGAGGATTGCGTGATGGACTTGCCGGGGGCCAGAAGAGTGGGGTTCAGGCTATAATCGGCCTGATACTGTATGCCTGCACCTTTGCGGAATTGCCCCGTAAAGGCCGTGCGCTGATCGGGGACCAGCGCGGACAGCCAGTATTTGTCGGTAAAGCCGATCCAGCCGCCGGTGCTGGGAAAGGACTGATTGCCGTCCTTGTCCAGATCCTTGAAATCCACATCATAATTGGTCGCGCCGTTGAACACGCCGATGGGGCCAGTGTGGATCGTCCAGCTCGTCGGATCCTTCGAATGTCCGTCGCGGCTGATATAGCCATAAGGCCGCACGCCCACGGCGGCAGCCGCGGTGTTGGTCACCTTCTGGTTCACGGTGAACATGAAGTCCTTGTCCACCGACAAGCCGATCTCGAAAAGCTGCCCCGCGCCATTGTTCCACGACAGGGTAACCGGCGATGTCGGCGTCAGCTTCGGCCCGGACGCGGTCCAGACGGTATTGGCATCCGGGCCTTTCAGCCCTTCGCCCGACCAGCCGAAGCCTGCGAAATAGGCATCCTTGGTCCCGGCGGGCGAATAGAGCCGGATCGCCGGCGAATCCTTCGCGATGGTCTCGCGATAGGTCGGCAGCACGATATCGTCGATCCGCGCGCCTTTGAGGTTGATCGAACCCAGCAGCTTGGGCGTTTCGATGGCGACACGCGGTCCGGCCTTCAACGCCACTGTGCGATCCATGGTCGCTGCAGGGTTGTCGGCGGCGGGGTCGGCATTGGGCGCGGCCACCGGAATGGTCTTGCCGCCGACGATCTTGGTCGCGGGCGGATTGGCCACCGGGAAGAACCGGGCCTGCAGATAGGGCCATCCGAACAGGATCAGTGCGCTCAGCACTACCGCGAGAATGATGTTCCGCTTGTCGTCCACGTCAGATTGGCTCCCGCCGATGAAAGTCTATGTTGAAGGGGTTCTAAGGAACCGGGTCGTAACCCGACCCGCCCCAGGGATGGCATCGCATTAGCCGCTTCGTCGCCAGCCAGCTACCCTTGACCGCACCATATTTTTGGAGCGCATCGATCGCATATTCCGAACAACTGGGGGCATAGCGGCAAGTGGGTGGCAAAATGCGCGAAGGGCCAAGCTGCCAACCGCGCGCAATCAAAGTGAGGAAGCGCGCGATCACTGCCCGCGCTCTATGTGTTCCTGCGCAGGCAGGAACCCAGTAACATCATCCCCGCGCGGCGGTGCGGCTTTTCTGTGATCCCGTCGCTGCGAAGGTGCGCCATCCTTGGACGACAGCTTCCGCAAAGCCTTCACCATTTCCGCCCGAAGCTGCGCAAAGTCACGCTCGACACCGCCCGCGCGACCGATCAGCACATGGTCCGCACCGGCGATCCCCAGCTCGGGCAACAGCTCCCGCGCGAGAACGCGAAAACGGCGCTTCATCCGATTCCGGACGACAGCGCCGCCAATCTTCTTGGTCACGGTAAAGCCGATTCGCTTGGATGGATCGCCATCCTGTCGGTCTCGCACCAAAAGCACGAAACCGGGCATCGGCTGCCTGCGTCCCCGATTCGCTGCCAGAAAATCGGCGCGCTTCGCGAGGATCGCGATGGCGCCGTCTTTTCCGGACGGAACGATCAGGCGCTCAGGCTCTTCCGGCCGCGGCTGCGGCGTGCGCGCAGGATGTTGCGGCCGCCGACCGTTGCCATCCGTGCCCGGAACCCGTGCCGCCGCTTGCGGACGATGTTGCTCGGTTGAAAGGTGCGCTTCATCGCTCATTCCTCAAAATACTAGTCTAAAATCGGCAAGACAAAAAAGGGCCGCCAATCCGGCAGCCGCGTGTCGAGCGGGTCCGATAGGCAAAAGGGCGCTGCAAGTCAACCGGGCGCGCAACGAAAAGGGCGCTATTGGCTAAGCTTCGCACAACGCCTTCAATTGATCGGCGACCGCGCCCCAGCCCTGTTCAAAGCCCATTTCCGCATGTTGTTTCATGGCCTCCTCGGTCCAGTGCCGTGCACAGGCACGGTACAGCGTGCCGTCGCCATCCGCTTCGATCTCGAATATCCCGATCATGAATGGCCTCGCAGGCTTCAGGTCCGCCGTCACCGCATCGGTAAACGCGAATCGGCGGCCCGGCTCATAGGCGAGGTAGATTCCCTCCTGCGGCATTGCCTCGCCATTGGGACCGCGCATGATCATGGCGGATCGGCCGCCGGGCCGACGATCCATCTCCACCAGCTCGACCGTCCACGGCTTGGGGCACCACCATTCCGCCATCCGCTCGGTCATGATCTCCCACACATGCGCGGGCGACGCGTCGATATGCCGTTCGATCGACAGTTCGTAGGTTTCGGACGGGTCGCTCATCATGCTTCCTCCGCGCCATTGCGATGGCCGACCAGGGCGAATGTCGCGCCCTGCGGGTCGACCGATTCGAGGATGAACAGCGGGCCGGGGACTTCATGCGGACCGGAGCAGACTTCGCCGCCTGCCGCTGTCACGCGCGCATGCGCTGCGTCGATATCCGCGACCCAGATATAATGTTTCCATTTGGGCGGCAGCATGTCTTCGGTCGCGGTCATCAGGCCACCCAAGGTCGCGCCACCGGGCAGACCAAAGAAATGATATTGCCCCATCGGCCCCATATCCATCGCGCCTTTTTCTTCCCACCCGGCGTGACGGCCATAGAATGCCCGTGCTTCCTTCGCGTCCGCTGCCAGCAACTCGTTCCACCCGAACTTGCCGGGGCAGGGCATGGCCGAAAATGGCGCTATCTCTCCTTCGCCTTCCGGCTGGATGATATAGAATGTCGCTCCATGCGGGTCGGCCAGCATGGCGATGTGCCCCACCTGCGGAATATAGGTAACGGGCATCTGCGCCGTGGCGCCATCCTCCACCATCGCGGCCAGCGCCGCTGCAGCATCGGGAACGGAGATATACCCTAACCAACCTATCGGCGCATCGGGCACCGGAGCCGCCATGATGCCGCCGACGGCCTGACCATCGGCCAGAAAAACGGTATAGGGCGCGCCATTGCCCTCCATGTCGGTATAGGTCCACCCGGTCACCTGCGCATAGAACGCCTTGGCGCTCGCAACGTCCTTGGTCATCAGTTCATACCAGACGAACGGATTGCCGCCCTCAGCTACACTGGCCATCGCACCCTCCCTCACGCGGCTTCGTCGACGATTGTCGCGAACCCGCCATAGATCATACGCGGCCCACTGAACGGCAGGTCGCCATCGGGCTTCATACGTTCATCCACCATGACCTTTTGCATCCCGGCGTCGCGGACAGCCTTCGATGGCCATTCGATCCAGGAAAAGACGACTTTCTCGCCTTCTTCGGCAATGATCGCGGTCCGAAAATCATTCGTCTTTCCGGTCTTGATGTCATCGTCCCACGCTTCGACGACGCGCAATGCGCCATGTTCGATGAATATCGGCGCCGCCTTCGCCGCCATCGTTCGATAGGCTTCCTTATTGCCATCCGGCACAGGAACCAGGAATCCGTCGATATAGCTCATGCTGCTACTCCTTCGTGCACCTCGGTGTGAAATCCGCCAACGCGCGTTCGAACGGCGCAGGCCTCTGAGTCGCTATGTTGAACAATCATGCCAAGATGATTATTTAAGGCAACAGCAAAGTTATAAAAAATAACTAATGTTTGTTTTTGGGGTCCGATTTGAAGAAGAGAGCCTATTCCGATGGCTGCGCAGCCGCGCATGCCCTTGATCTTGTGGGGGATCGCTGGGCGCTGCCCGTTATGCGGGAAATGATGCTGGGGCCGCGCCGCTTTTCCGACATGCGCGCCGCTCTGCCGGGCCTTAGCGCCAATGTCCTGACGCAAAGGCTGGAGGAACTGGAGCGCAACAGCATCGTCCAGCGCCGCAAACTGCCGCCGCCTGCATCCGTACAAGTCTATGAACTCACGCCCTGGGGGCTGGAAGCCGAGGAACTGCTCAAGGTCATGGGCCGCTGGGCCGCGCGGTCCCCGCACAAGGAAGCCGGTCCCATGAGCCCCGTCTCCATCGTCCTGTCGATGCGCACCATGTTCTGCGCCGAACAGGCGAAAGACATGTTTTTACGTGTCGGCTTATTTTTCGGGCTGGAAACCTATCTGGCCGAAATCCGCAACGGTACGATCGCCGTGGACCGTGGCGAGATCGATGATGTCGACATCCTTTTCTCCGGAGACCACAACGCCTTCGTCGCGTGCCTCTACGGCAAAGTCCCTTTAGCCGACGTGGCGGACCAGTTAGCCGTCACCGGAGACCGCAAGCTGCTCGAACGCTTCCTGTCCCTGTTCCCCCTGCCGCCCACTGCGCCGGACCTCAGCGCGCGCCGATAAACCGCTCGACTTTTTGCCGCACCCTCGCCAGAAGAGGCGCGAACAAAAGCGGCACAGATTGAGGGGCAACGGCTTGGTCGCAACAGTATCGACGGTGGCGTATCTGGGGCTGGAGGCGCGCCGGGTCGAAGTGCAGTGCCAGCTTGTCCCCGGCCTCCCCAACTTCATCGTAGTGGGTCTGGGTGACAAGGCCGTCACCGAGAGCAAGGAACGCGTGCGCAACGCGATCGCCGCCATCGGCCTGTCGCTGCCGCCCAAGCGGATCACCGTCAACCTCTCGCCCGCCGACTTGCCGAAAGAAGGATCGCATTACGATCTGCCAATCGCGCTCGCCCTGCTGGGCGCAATGGGTGTCATCGATGCGGAGACGCTGAGCGGCTATGTCGTCGTCGGCGAACTGGGGCTGGACGGACGAATCGCGCCGTCGCCCGGCGTGTTGCTCGCGGCACTCCATGCGGGCGAGCAGGGGCTGGGGCTGATCTGCCCCGCTGCGCAAGGCAGCGAAGCGGCGTGGGCAGGGCATGTCGAAGTCGTCGCCGCGCCGGGCCTCTTGCCTTTGCTCAACCATTTCAAGGGCACCGCCCTGCTCTCCGCCCCGC
This sequence comes from Sphingobium sp. BS19, assembly GCF_027925545.1. Classification (NCBI taxonomy): domain Bacteria; kingdom Pseudomonadati; phylum Pseudomonadota; class Alphaproteobacteria; order Sphingomonadales; family Sphingobiaceae; genus Sphingobium; species Sphingobium sp. BS19. The sequence goes on along the minus strand of NZ_BSEF01000006.1, from coordinate 254,900 downwards.
ACCCCGGCGAAGTCGACGCACCGGTCCGCACCGCCGACCTGCGACAGGTAAAGGGGCAGGAAACCGCCAAGCGCGCACTCGAAATCGCGGCGGCGGGCGGGCATAATATGCTGATGGCAGGTCCTCCCGGCGCAGGCAAATCGCTGATGGCCAGTTGCCTGCCCGGCATCCTGCCCGAACTCAGCCCTGCCGAAGCCCTCGAAGTCTCGATGGTCGCCAGCGTCGCCGGCACGCTCGATGGCGGACGGATCAGCCGCGCGCGCCCCTTCCGCGCGCCACATCACAGTGCATCGATGGCAGCGCTGGTGGGCGGCGGCCTGCGCGTCAAACCGGGCGAAGTCAGCCTCGCGCATCTGGGCGTGCTGTTCCTCGACGAACTTCCCGAATTTCAGCGTGCCGTTCTGGATTCGTTGCGCCAACCGCTCGAAACCGGCACCGTCAGCGTCGCCCGCGCCAACGCGCATGTCACTTTCCCCGCCCGCGTTCAGCTTATCGCCGCGATGAACCCCTGCCGCTGCGGCCATCTGGGCGACCCCGCGCTGGCCTGCGCCCGCGCGCCGCGCTGCGCATCGGATTATCAGGCGAAGGTGTCGGGGCCATTGCTCGACCGGATCGACCTGCACGTCGACGTCAACGCCGTGACCGCCGCCGATCTCGTCCTGCCACCCCCCGTCGAAGGATCGGAACAAGTCGCCGCTCGCGTCGCCGCCGCCCGCGCGATCCAGACCGCGCGCTATGCCGACCACGCCATCCGCACCAATGCCGAAGTCGACGGCGATCTCCTAGAAGCCGTCGCCACCCCCGACGAACCGGGCCGACAGCTTCTGGCCCAGGCCGCAGGCGCCATGCGCATGTCCGCCCGCGGCTACACCCGCGTCCTGCGCGTAGCTCGCACCATTGCCGACCTCTCCGGCAGTGAAGGCGTAGGCCGCGTGCATGTCGCTGAGGCGCTTAGCTACCGCAGGCGCGCGCCGGTTAATTGATGGGGAGCTTCATGCAGGAATGTAGGCGGGGCAGGTAACGCCCCAATCCGGGGCATTCACAAGGCGGATGACAAGTTGCTGGGCGGCACTAATATTGAGCCACTCTCTCCAATTCAGGAGGGCGGGCAACGAAAGTAACCACGCCGATGAGTAGCCTTTGGTGGATAATTCCTGTTGGTGCTTTCATGCTCTGGTGCATTATCCAGTTTTTCGGGGGCGGCGGGCCGCCGTCTGGTAGAGATGAGAGCAGCACATCGGGGTATGACGTCGCGGGCGGTGATTGATCGAACTGACGCGATCGACCAACGGCAGCTCCCCACCAATAACCGTCACCCCAGCGAAAGCTGGGGTCTCATGCGGTGGCGGGATGGCGGTTGCCCACACAGCGTCGACAGGGCGCAACCGCCCGCTGCTCCAAGCCCAACGGTCCCGAGCCATCGCCTGAGATGCCAGCGTGCGCTGGCACGACGAAGGGGGGATGCGTCGTCGCAAACCACCCCTTCGCCACTCCGACACATCCCCTAAAGCATCCCCTTCACCACCGGCGCGACCCCCCGCACAACCACACCCACACCTTGCGCCGTGGGATGCAGATTATCCTTCAACAACAACGCCCGGTTCCCCGTCACCCCTTTCAGGAAAAACGGATACAGCCGCACGCCATATTGCTTGGCCAGCGCCGGGTACAGCGCATCGAATTTCGCGCGATACGCGCTCCCCATATTCGGCGGCGCCAGCATCCCGGCTAGCAGCACCTTGATCTTCTGCCGCTTCAGCTCCGCTAGTATGCCGTTCAAATTCGCGCGCGTCTGCGCCGGGTCGATCCCGCGCAGCATGTCGTTGCCGCCCAGTTGCACGATCACCAGATCGGGCTGGCGCCCCAGCGATTTCAGCACCCAGTTGAGCCGCGCCTTGCCCTGCGCCGTGGTATTGCCCGACACCCCGGCATTGCGCACCCGCACCGGCTGCCCGCCTTTGCGCAGCGCCGCTTCGAGTTGCACCGGAAAGCTTTCATTGGGTTTCAGGCCATAGCCCGCGGTCAAACTGTCCCCGAACGCCAGCACCAGTTTCTCGGCGGCATAAGCGGGCACCGCAGCAACACTACAAAACAATGCAATGGCTTGGACAAGATGCCGCAACGCACCATATAGTTTCCTGGCCGCATCTCGGTCCGCCTGCATCTGAAAGTCTCCATCGTCCATGACTGACCCCCATATCGTGATCGAAGCCCGCGATGTCACCCTCTCGCTCGGCAAGGATGCCGCGCGCGTCGATATTTTGCGTGGCGTCAGCCTGTCGGTCGCGGCGGGGGAGAGCGTGGCGCTGCTCGGTCCTTCGGGGTCGGGAAAGTCCTCGCTGATGGCGGTGCTGTCCGGTCTGGAGCGGGCCAGCGGCGGGTCGATCCATGTCGCGGGCGCGGATTTCGGCACGCTGGACGAGGACGGCCTCGCGCTCGCCCGTCGCGGCCGCATCGGCATCGTGCTGCAGGCATTTCACTTGCTCCCCACCATGACCGCCATCGAAAATGTCGCCGTCCCGCTGGAGCTGGAGGGTGCACCCGATGCCTTCGCCCGTGCCGAAGCGGAACTCGTCTCGGTCGGCCTCGGCCATCGCCTCACCCATTATCCCGCGCAACTCTCGGGCGGCGAGCAGCAGCGTGTCGCCATCGCCCGCGCCATCGCGCCGCGCCCCGCCTTGCTCTTCGCCGACGAACCGACCGGCAATCTGGACGCCGCGACCGGCGAAACGATCATGGACATGCTGTTCGCGCGGCAAAAGGAAACCGGCGCGACGCTGGTGATGATTACCCATGACATCGCGCTCAGCCACCGCTGCGACCGGATCGTCACCATGCGCGACGGGCGCATCGCGTGAAGCTGGCGCTGCGGTTCGCACTGCGGGACTTGCGCGGCGGCCTCACCGGGCTGCGGCTGCTGGTCGTGTGCCTGTTTCTGGGCGTCGCCGCGCTGGCGGGAATCGGCAGCCTGACCGCGTCGATCAACGCTGCGCTCTCCGAACAGGGGCAGACGATATTGGGCGGCGACATCGCCTTCGATCTCAACCAGCGCAGCGCCACGCCCGACGAACGCGCCACCCTGGAAAAGCAGGGGGAGGTCACGCAAATCACCCGCATGCGCGCGATGGTCGCCCGCGCCGACGGGGCCGACGCCGTGCTGAGCGAACTCAAGGCCGTCGACGCCGTCTGGCCGCTTTACGGCACCTTCACCCTTACCCCCGGCGGCGCGCGGCCCGACATCGGCGAAGTCGCGCTGGCCGATGCCCTCGCCGACCGGCTGGGCGTCAAGCGCGGCGGGCAGGTCCGGATTGGCGACACACTCTTCCGCGTGTCGGGCATCATCGCTGAGGAGCCCGACCGCCTCGGTTCCGGCTTCACCTTCGGCCCCACTGCCATCGTCGCTGCCGATAGCCTCCCCGCGACCGGCCTGCTGCAACCTGGCAGCATTTACGAAACCCACTATCGCGTCCGCCTGCCCGCCGGTGTCGATCCGCAGGCAGCCATAGCCCGCGCGAATGCCGATGCCCCCCAAGCAGGCTGGGAAACCCGCGACCGCTCCAACGGATCGCCCGGAACCCGTCGCTTCATCGACCGCATGGGGCAGTTTCTGGCGCTCGTCGGCCTGACCGCGCTCGTCGTCGCCGGGATCGGCGTAGGCAACGGTGTCGCCAGCTATCTCGACGGAAAGCGCCCCGGCATTGCGACGCTAAAGGCACTAGGCGCTTCAAGTTACACGATATTCCTGACTTACCTGTTTCAGATCATTCTTGTTTCGCTCATCGGCTTATTGGCCGGATTGGTCGTCGGCGCGCTGCTGCCCTGGCTCGTTACGGTGCTGGCCGGGGACTTGCTCCCGGTCCCGCCGCGCCTCGGCCTCTATCCGGTCCCCTTGGCTACCAGCGCCGCTTATGGCTTGCTCACTGCCTTGCTCTTCGCGCTCGTCCCGCTCGTCCGCGCGCGCCATGTCGCCGCCGCCACGCTGTTCCGTGGCGGACTGGGGCAGGGGGGCAAGACCGGGCGCGGCGTATGGATCGCCGTGCTGGTGACAGCCGCTCTCATAGCAGCGCTCGCCATCGCCACTGCGCGCGAGCCCAAACTCGCCGCGATCTTCCTCGTCGCAGCCGTCGTCCTGCTCGGCCTGCTGTCGGTCCTCGGCGCGCTCGTTCAGTGGATCGCCGCGCGCCTCCCGCGCCCCAGCCACCCTCTCGCCCGACTGGCGCTCGCCAACCTGCACCGACCCGGAGCGCAAACCGGCCGCCTGATCGTCGCACTCGGCCTAGGCCTCTCATTATTCACCACGCTGGCGGTCGTCGAAACCAACCTCTCCGGCCAGATGGCGAGCAGCATCCCCGCGACCGCGCCCAGCTTCTTCGCGCTCGACATCCCGTCCGACGGCGTCGATCAGTTCCGCACTATCGTAAAGCGTCAGGCACCCGCCGCCGATATCGTCACCGTGCCCTCGCTACGCGGCCCCGTCGTCGCCGTCCGCAATCAGCGCGTGTCCGATATGAAGGACATTCCCGAAGACGCCTGGATATTACGAGGTGACCGTGGCCTGACCTATGCCGATACGTTGCCCAAGGGGAACAGCATCGTCGACGGCAAATGGTGGCCAAAGGACTACACTGGCGAACCGCTCGTCTCGGTCGATATCCGCGCGGCAAAGGCGCTCAATCTCAAGATCGGCGACATGCTGACCGTCGCCGTATTGGGTGTCGAAATCCCTGCCCGCATCGCCAGCTTTCGCGAAATCGACTGGGATTCGATGGGCCTCAACTTCGGCATGATCTTCTCCCCCAACGCGCTGGAGGGCGCACCGCATAGCTATCTCGCCACCATCGCCTTGCCCGGCGGGGCAGGGGCGGCGCAGGAAAAGGCGATCAACCGGGATGTCATCCGCGCTTTCCCGTCGGCTTCGCTGATCCGCGTCAAGGAAGTGATCGCTTCGCTCGGCGACTTGCTCGGTCAGTTGTCGGCGGCGGTGCGTGTGGCGGCATCGGTGGCGATTGCAGCGGGCATCGCCGTGCTGGTCGGTGCCATCGCGGCCGCGCGCGCCTCGCGCACGTACGATGCCGTCCTGCTCAAGCTGCTCGGCGCGACCCGGCGTCAGGTGCTGGCGGTGCAGGCGATGGAATATACGCTGCTGGCGCTGATTGTCTCGGGCATAGCGCTGGCGGTGGCTGCGGGCGCAGGTTGGTATCTCGCCACGCAAACTCTGGGCCTGCAATGGGCGCCCGACTGGACAGTCGTGCTGCTGACACTGGCGGGCGGCGCGCTGCTGACGCTGGTGCTGGGTCTTATCGGTTCATTGCCCGCGCTGGCCGCACGGCCCGCACGGGCATTGCGAGAGCTTTAGGCGGTCGCCGCTACGTCCTCGCCGACCCGCGTATAGCGCCCATCGACATAGACCAGCGGATCGACGGCTTCGCTGCTGAACACTTCGACGACATCGCCGATGAAGATCGAGTGCGATCCATAAGGCACCTGCTTGGTCTGGCGGCACACGAAACTTGCCTGCGCGTCTTCCAGCCGGGGAATGTCGATGCTGCTGTCGGCCCAGCTTCCGATTTCGAACCGCGCCTCCCCCTTCACCTTGCCGCTGCACGCCGCCGAAATATGCACATGCGCCGCGTCGAGGATGTTGATGCAGAAATCCGCGCCCGACTCTAATATGGGATGCAGGGATGCAGACTGATTGACGCAGATCAGCATGGAGGGTGGGTCCATGCTCAGTTCGCTGACGGCGGTCGCGGCCATGGCGTGGCGCTGACCGTCCTTCTTGGTCGTGATAACGACAACGGCCTTGGCCAGTCGGCGCAATCCACCGCGCATCTGCATCGAAATCGTGTCGCTATCCTGGGCCATGCGTGACTTTCTGTAAGTGAACCCGAGGGGCGATACTATGGCAATGGCATCCTGCCAACCGGGGATCGGGATAATCGCGGGCATAATGCGTATTGTGCAATTCCGTCCGCCTGTCATTCCTCGACAACATCTTTGCGGGGGACTCATCATGGCACGCCAGTATATCCATCGGGAACGGCATCTGGTGTCGCGTATCGGCTGGCTTCGTGCTGCCGTCCTTGGTGCCAATGACGGTATCGTGTCGACGGCCAGCCTGATCATCGGGGTCGCTGCGGCCACGCCGGCGTCCGGCGCGGTGCTGATTGCGGGGGCTGCGGCCTTGGTCGCTGGCGCCATGTCGATGGCGGCGGGCGAATATGTTTCGGTCAGCTCCCAGTCGGATACCGAACAGGCCGATCTCGCGCGGGAACGCACCGAACTGGCGCAGGATATCGAGAGCGAGCGCGCAGAGCTTGCGGGAATCTACATCAACCGCGGTCTCGCGCCCGATACGGCCACCGAAGTCGCGCGACAGCTTATGGCCCATGATGCCTTGGGCGCACACGCCCGCGACGAACTGGGCATATCGGAAACCACGACCGCGCGTCCGATACAGGCGGCGTTGACGTCTGCGGCCACGTTTACGACCGGCGCCGCCTTGCCGCTCGCGCTGGTGCTGTTCGTTCCAACTCGCGCACTGGTTCCGACCGTGGCGGTCGCATCGCTCGCGTTTCTTGCCTTGCTCGGCGGTATCGGGGCACGCGCGGGCGGCGCGCATATCTGGCGCGCCGTAATGCGCGTCACCTTCTGGGGCGCGCTGGCGATGGGCCTGACGGCTGGCATCGGCAAGCTGGTCGGTACAGCGGTATAAGTTTACGGTTTGTCACGGGCGTTGAGCAGAAACACGACATAGCCCCGAAACTGCGGATGCCGCGCGAGCATGGCCGGTGCTTCCCACGCCCCGCCTTCGACCAGCGCCACCCGGAAGGGGATGGGAAAGCCTTCCATCCGCCGGAAATAGGCTTCGTATCCCGGAATAGTGGTACGCCCCTGATAGGTTTGCACGACCACTTCGTCGATCGTCTGCGACAGTTTGACCAGCGCCTTCGGGTCGCCATGCGCGCTCCAGTCCATCAGCCCCGTTACGGACAGCCGCCATCGCTGCGGCAATCGACGCCGCAGGTCGGACAGAAATTCGCCATATCGATCGATCCCGCGTGTCGCCGCATCGAAATCGATTTGCAGCCCCGCAATGGCGTTCCCCGCCTCCTGCCACTTTGCCATGTCCGACAGCACCGTGGCGTAGGTTCTCTCATCCCAATCGAGCCGATCGGTGCGGACTACCAGCCACACCGTCCTGCCCGGCAAGCGCGGCACACCCATTCGCAAGCGCACCAGTTGCGGCGGCCCGTTGCGCCTTACTTCGCCATCCAGCAGATAGAGCGTCTTTTCCCGCAAGCCCTCGGCTGGGCGGACTCCCGGCCAGACGTAAAAGGCATCGTAATTGCGCGCGTTTACTGTCGCCTTGGCATCATTGGTCACCTCGGCACTGTCCGGGGCGGCAGGCTGCTGACACGCCGACAGCATCGCCGACGCCAGCATCGCCATCGCCCATCGGCAAACCCGTCGGGTCACCAATAAAAACGCAACGTCTTGGCCCAGTTGCTCGCCGGATAGCGCGTCTTCAGTTCGGTGAACCACGCCTTGCGCTGGGATACGGGCACCTGCGCCGCGTCCATGGCTGCGCTGGTGGTGAAAGGTCCGCTGCATCCATTATAGCCCGACGGCGCATAGCACATCACCGCGCGATAGAGAGCGTAGGCGCGGTTGTCCGGCGACGCGCTGCGGTCGGCGATGATCGCGTTGTAAATATCGGACCGTAGCAGCGGCTTGCCGGGGAAGCTGTCAGGGCCGCTGCCCAGCACATCCTTGCCTTCGCCCGATGTATAAAGCCCGAACCCATCGAACCCGTTGAGCCGATAGAAATCGCCCAGGCACAACAGCGCCTTGTGATCCTTCGGCGTCCGCGCCAGCGTTTGCGCCGTCTGTGCTATGGCGGGGCAGGGGAAGCCATCGGACCATGTGGCGCTGCGGAACAAGCCGACCGGAATATTCTCCTGCTGCGCAAACGCCCACAACCCCGCATCGATATTGGCATCGGCAGGCACCAGCGCCATATCCGTCCCGAAATCGCCATAAGCACCCCGGCGCAGGTCTTTGAACAACAGCGTAAAGCGCGCGACATCGCGTTCATGCGCCGGGCGCGCGTTGTCTCTGGCGGTGTCCCGCAGGATCGCGGGGGACGCCATCGTCTGCAACAGCACTTCGCGGATCGAGGGATCGACGACAGGCGATCCTTGCGCGAAAACTGTGTCCAGCCGCCCGTCGCGCTGCCACCGCACGGCAAGCCCCATCTCTGCCAGCGACTTTTGATACACGGCGCTCGCCCCGCTCAGCAGATCGCGCCAGAATGCCGCTTCATTCGGATCGTTCTTCCGCCCCAGCGCCATGCCGCGCATGACCTGACGGCTGAACGCCAGCGGTGTATAACTTTTGGCGCGCGCCGCATCCGGCAGCAAAGCCAGGATCGCGCCGGGCTCTTCCCCCGCATAATAAGCGCGCGTCGCCTGCAGCAATCCATACAGGTCGCCATAGCGGCTGAACTGTGCCTTCTGCTTCGCCAGATCGGCAGCGGCGAAGGATGCAGGTTCGCTTTCCTCGGCACGCATCTGCTTGAGGTCGGCAATGGCGAGCAGCAGCGGCGTGTCGCCTGCTTTTGCAATCGCTGCGGTCGCGTCCTCGCGCTCCAGCAGCTTGATGTCGATTTCCTCGGCCAGATAGGCGGCTGCCTCGTCGCCGCCCGATGTCGTCGTAATCAGCTTTTCATAGGCGCGGGCAAGCGCGGCGGTATCGCCCGTCAACCACGCCACGCGCCGCTTCAGCCCCTCGGCGGATGCCGCATAGCGCCCTTTGGGATAGGCCTTGAGATAGGCCGCGATGCCGCTCCGCGCCTCCGCCACGGCTGCCGGATCGACTTTATCCGGCCCCGCAAAATCGCCATATTCGTTGACTGCCTTTGCAATCGCGGACCGCAGGCCGATACGGATCGGCATATAGGTTGCGGTTTCCGCCACCCACCGGCTTTTCGCGCGGCTCAGCGAAGCGAAACTCTGACGCGCGCCTGCCCAATCCTCCTTGTAGAAAGCATCCGCTGCCTTGAGATATGCCAGATAATCGCGCCCCTGCGCGCTCGTCACCGCGGCATCGTCCCAGGCCACCTCGCCACAGCCGACCTGCGCGCGGATCTTGCCCAATGCGGTGCGCTCGGCGGGCGACAGCCGCTGCTCGGCGGACAACGCAGCGTTGAAATCCGACGCGACATCGGGCGACACGGAACAGGCAGGCGCAGCATCGTAACTCGGCTCGGGATCAGGCGTTGCCTGTGGCCAGAATGTCTGTTTCAGCCCCACCCAGCTCATGAACGTCTGCCCGAACTGCCGGTTGTCCTCATCGCCGGCGGAACGCGCCCCGGCATCCGCGACAGGCGACAGGCTGCGCATCAACAGCACCAGATTGATGCGCGTATCGTTCCCCGGATTGAGGACGCCGCGCCCCGCACAGTCATAGGAAGGCGCAGCCAGTTGCCATGTCGGATAGCAGGAGGAATCCGCACACGCCCACACCGTGCCGCTTACGCCCAGAGTGGCCAGCGCCAGCGCGACCAGACTCTTCTTCCTGCGGCTCCACTGGCTCACCATTTTATGCTGCGTCATGACGGTCCCGCCTCGCCTTTTCCCACGCTTCAGACTTACCGAACGCCATGGCCAAGGCAATGGCCATGGCGCCCTTTTCCACGCCTTATGCTTTCGCCCGCATCGCATCGGCGGCATCGCTGGCCAGCCGGTCGGCGCGCTCATTGTCGGGATGCCCGGCATGCCCTTTGACCCAGCGCCAGTCGATCTGGTGACGGCGCGTCGCCTCGACCAGCGCCTGCCACAGTTCGGCATTCTTCACCGGCTTCCTGTCCGCCGTTTTCCAGCCATTTTTCTGCCAGCCGAACACCCATTTGGTGATGCCGTCCTTCACATAATTGCTGTCGGTAGTCAGCACGACATGGCACGGGCGCTTGAGCGCATTCAGCGCTTCGATAGCCGCCATCAATTCCATGCGGTTGTTGGTGGTGAGTTTCTCGCCCCCCGACAGATCCTTCTCATGCGCGCCCGACCGGATGACGGCGCCCCAGCCGCCGGGGCCGGGATTGCCCTTGCACGCGCCATCGGTGAAAATCTGGACTTTCGTTGCCTCGCTCATGCGCCCGGCAACTCGCCCGATTCGGCCGCAGCGTAGAAATCCAGCCGCCGCAGAAACGCCAGCGGATCCTTGCGCGTCACCATCGCATCGGGCGGCGTGTTGATCCAGTCATAGGCCCGCGTCAGCAAAAAGCGCAGGGCAGCCCCCCGGCACAGCGCCGGAAACGCCGCACGCTCCGCATCCGACAGCCCGAACGCTGCGTCATATCCCGCCACCAGCGCTGCCCCCCGCTCGGGATGATAGACGCTGCCATCATTGGCAAAACACCACGCCGTATGCGTCACTGCCAGATCATAGGCGCGAATATCGGTGCAACTGAAATAGAAGTCGATGAGGCCGGTGACATCGTCGCCCAGCATCAGCACATTGTCGGGGAACAGGTCCGCATGGATCACCGCGCGGGGCAGGTCCGTGGGCCAGTGCGCGTCGAGCCACGCCAGTTCATCGGCCACCCGCGCGCCAAGGCCCGGTGCGATGGTGTCGAAATCGTCGCCGCATTTCTCCGCCAGATCGTGCCAGCCTTGCCGATCCAGCGCATTGGGCCGCGACCCGGCGAAATCCGCTGCAGCCCGGTGCAGTTCCCCCAGCGCCACGCCTGCGCCGCGCGTCTGCGCCGCTGTCGGTTCGGTCACGGAAACGCCGGTCAGAAATTCGATAAGGCAGGCCGGTCGTCCGCCCAACTGCTGCAACTTCTGTCCGCTACGGTCGCCGATGAAGCGCGGCACCTTGCACCCCCGCGCGCCCAGATGATCGAGCAGGTCCATGAAGAAAGGCAGGTCGCTTTCATCGACCCGCTTTTCATACAGCGTCAATATGTAGCGGTCCCTGGTCGTCTCGATCAGGTAGTTGCTGTTCTCGACTCCCTCGGCGATCCCCTTGGCGGAAACCAGGCTGCCAACATCGTAGCGCGTCAGGAAGACCGCCATGTCTTCGGCGGGCACATGCGTATAAACGGCCATATGCTGTCAGGCCGCTTCGAGGCCGCGTGGCAATTTGAACGATATGTTTTCCCGCACGGTCTCAACTTGCCGTTCCTCGATCTCGAACCGCTCGGCCAGTTTTTCGACGACTTCGCGCACCAGCACTTCGGGCGCGGACGCCCCGGCTGTGATGCCCAGCGTCGTCACGCCTTCCAGCCAGGCAAAATCGATTTCGTCGGCCCGCTGGATCAATCGCGCCCGCGTCCCCTGCCGCTCGGCCACTTCAACCAGGCGCAGAGAATTGGAACTGTTGGGCGCGCCGATGACATACATGGCATCGCATGATTGCCCGATGGCCTTGACCGCATTCTGGCGGTTCGATGTCGCGTAACAGATATCCTCGCCCTTCGGCCCGACAATATCGGGAAAGCGGCGCTGCAACACGTCCATGATGGCGGCCGTGTCATCCACCGACAGCGTCGTCTGCGTCAGGAAGGACAGGTTCTGGGGTTCGTCGGTCGCGAATGATTCGGCATCCTCTACCGTTTCCACCAAAGTCATCGTCCCTTCGGGCACCTGACCGAATGTGCCGATGACTTCGGGATGGCCCCGATGACCGATGAAAATGATGTGCCGCCCGGCTTCCACCTGCCGCTCCGCCTGCCGATGCACCTTCGACACCAGCGGGCATGTCGCGTCCAGATAGGACAGGCCACGCTCTTCCGCGTTGGCTGGAACGGACTTCGGCACGCCATGCGCGGAAAAGACGACGGGCAGGCCATCGGGCACTTCGTCCAGTTCCTCGACGAACACGGCGCCCTTGGCCTTCAATCCGTCGACGACAAAGCGATTGTGGACGATTTCATGGCGGACATAGACCGGCGCACCATATTTTTCGAGCGCCCGCTCCACGATGATGATGGCGCGGTCGACCCCGGCGCAAAAGCCGCGTGGGGCAGCGATCAGCAGCAGCAAGGGGGCTTTGGCGGTTTGGGATACAGGCTCGATCATGGCTTCCGCCTTTAAGCGATGGAGCGGCGCGTGGGAAGGCGCTTCCTGATCCGTGTTGCTTCGCGGGGGGTGGATGGATAAGAAGCCGGTCAGTCTTATTTTTCAGGGAATTCCCGTGACCATTGCCAGAACCGCCCTTGTCAGCCTCGCTCTCGTCGCTCTTGCGGGCTGTTCGCGTAGCGGGGAAATCGATCCGACCGGCGGTATCACCACGGTTCGCTCGGCTTGCCCGACGGCGGCGATTCCCGCCTACACCGGCGATGTGACGCTGTTCAATCCTGCAAACAGCCGCGACGCAGCCGCCATCGACGTGGTGGCCAGCATCACCAATGTTCGCGCCACCTGCGCCGACGGCACGCAGCTTTATACCGAAGCGACCTTCGACGTTCAGGCCCGCCGCAGCGATGCGACCGCCGCGCGCGAAGTGGCCTTGCCCTATTTCGCGTCGGTCGTGCGCGGCGGCAACAGCGTGATTGCCAAGCGCGTCGGGCAAGTGGTCCTGCGCTTCGCACCGGGCGAATATCGCGCAACCGCTTCGGCGAAGGCAGCGTCCTACGTGGACAAGGATGTCGCTACCCTACCAGCCGACATTCAGCAGCGCATCACGCAAAAGCGCAAGGCAGGCGATGCCGACGCTGCGCTCGATCCGTTCTCCGCGCCGGAAGTGAAGGCCGCGTTGCAGCGAACCAGCTTTGAGCTGCTCGTCGGCTTCAACCTGACGCAGGATCAGTTGCAGTATAATGTAACGCGCTGATCCGCATAAATATGATGCTGCAATCCCGTTCGTCCTGAGCCTGTCGAAAGGTCGAACGGCCTAAGCGACAGATTCAAGGACAATGGCAGTGACTCTCTACGCGCGTTTCGCGACTTATCTCGATACCGTTCTCGACCGGATGGTCGCGGCTGGCGATCTGCCCGAAGGGCTGGATCGCAAGGGCGTGACGGTCGAACCGCCACGCGACCCCAGCCATGGCGATCTTGCCACCAATGCCGCGATGATCCTTGCCAAGCCAGCGGGCACCAACCCGCGCGCACTGGCGGAAAAGATCGCGGCGGGATTGCAGGCGCTGGAGGAAGTGGCCGAAGTGTCGGTCGCCGGTCCCGGCTTCCTCAACATGCGCCTCACCGATTCCACATGGCGGGCCGAACTCGCTGCGATCCATGCCGAGGGCGCCGACTATGGTCGCTCCGACATGGGGCAGGGTGTGCACGTCAACATCGAATATGTCTCTGCCAACCCCACCGGCCCCATGCACATGGGCCATTGCCGCGGCGCTGTCGTCGGCGATGCACTGGCGACGCTGCTCCAATATGCGGGGCATAAGGTTACTCGCGAATATTATATCAACGACGCAGGCGGTCAGGTCGATGTCCTCGCCCGCTCGGCGCATGTCCGCTACCGTGAAGCACTGGGCGAAGATGTCGGCGCCATCCCCGAAGGCCTCTATCCCGGCGACTATCTGATCCCCGTGGGACAGAAACTCGCCACCGAATATGGCGACGCGATGGTCTCCGCGCCTGAGAGCGATTGGCTCGTGCCTTTCCGGCGGCAGGCGGTTGCCGCGATGATGGACATGATCCGCGACGATCTCGCGCTGCTCGGCATCCATCACGACCTCTTCTCGTCGGAAGCCGAATTGCAGGCAGCGGGCAAGCCCGAGGAAGCCGAAGCATGGCTGCGCGCGCACGATCTCGTCTATGACGGTGTGCTCGAAGCGCCCAAGGGCGAAGCCTCTGACGATTGGGAACCGGTCGAACTGCCGCTGTTCCGCTCGACCAAATTTGGCGACGATCAGGATCGCCCGATCAAAAAGTCCAACGGAAGCTGGACCTATTTCGGCGCGGACATGGCCTATCACTATCAAAAGGCGCAGGCTGCCGATCAGTTGATCGACATCTGGGGCGCCGACCATGCCGGGACCGTGAAGCGCATTCAGGCGGCGGTTGCCGCGCTCACCGGCGGCAAGACGCGCTTCGACGTGAAGCTCGTCCAGATGGTCCGCCTGCTCCGCGATGGCGAGCCGGTGAAGATGTCGAAACGCTCGGGCAATTTCGTGACGCTGGCCGACGTGGTGCAGGAAGTGGGCAAGGACGTGGTCCGCTTCACCATGCTCACGCGCAAGGCAGACGCGCAGATGGATTTCGACTTCGCCAAGGTGGTGGAAGCGTCGAAGGACAACCCCGTCTTCTACGTGCAATATGCCCACGCGCGCATTTCCTCGCTGGATCGGCGCGCGGCGGAGGCAGGTATCGCACTTCCTGCGCCTGACCTGTCCCGCCTTGGGACGGGTGAGCTGGAGCTGGTGAAGCGCGCCGCCCAGTTTCCGCGCATTGTGGAGGCCGCTGCGCAGAACCGCGAACCGCACCGTATTGCCTTTTATCTCAATGACTTGGCGGCATCGTTCCACGGCTGGTGGAATCAGGGCAACGACAATCCGGAACTGCGCGTGATCGTCGCGACCGATCCGGCGACGACATCGGCAAGGCTTTTCTTAAGTCAGGGAATCGGGCAGATAATCCGTAACGGTCTCGCCCTCATGGGGGTCGAGGCGCTTACGGAGATGCAATGATGGGCGATTATGGGCGTGGCAGCCTCAATCTGGAGGACGACGACCGCCTTCCATGGCTGGAGCCCGCCGATCGTGAAGAGGATAATGACGGCGTTTCGCCGCTCAAGCTGCTGGCGTTCATCCTGACGGGGCTGATTGCGCTCGGCGCGATCGTGGGCATCGTCTACTGGGTGCAAAGCCGCAATATCGCCGCAGCCGCAGGCGATGCGCAACTCATCGCCGCACCTCCGGGCGATTATAAAGTCCCCGCCAATGAAGCGGACGCCAAGAAATTTGCTGGCGAAGGCGATGCGTCGTTCGCGGCAAGCGAAGGCGTTGAGCGCGCTGGCAAGATCGACCCCAGCCGCGTCCCCGAAGCGCCCGTCACCGGCGGTCCGACTCCCGCGCCCGCACAGACCGCCAAGGTTGCCGGAGCGAAGCCCGCCGCCCGTTTCAGCGCGCCCGTCGCCGACGAAACCCGCCGCCCCGCCAACGCACAGCCCGCCGCCGGAGCAAAAGGCAGCGGCGCGATGATTCAGCTTGGTGCCTATGGCAGCCAGTCCAGCGCCAAAGACGCATGGGGCCGCCTGTCCAAACGCTTCGATTATCTTGCGGCACTTGGCACATCCGTCGAATCGGTAAAGGTCGGCGACACCACGCTCTACCGCCTGCGCGCCAGCGCCGGCAGCGCGAGTCAGGCCAGCGCCCTTTGCGGCAAGCTGCGCGTCGCCGGGGAAAGCTGCCTCGTCGTAAACTAAGGCTTCGTAAACTGACCCTTCGACAGCGGCTGGCCTAAACGCTAGACAGCGGACATGATTATCGAGCCTGCTTCATGAAGCCCGTCATTTTCGGAACGTCGGGCCTGTCCCTGACAGCGGACGAGGCCGCATTCTTTCGCGATGCCGATCCGGCAGGCTACATCCTCTTCGCCCGCAATATCGCGGACATCGCGCAGGTCCGCGCGCTGACCGATTCGCTGCGCATCCTCCACGGGCGCGACGATCTCCTCATCATGATCGATCAGGAGGGTGGTCGCGTCGCCCGGATGCGTCCGCCCGTCTGGCCTGCCTTCCCGCCCGGTTCAGCCTTCGACGCACTGTACGAAATCGCCCCCGCTTCCGCTATCGAGGCGGCACGCACCAATGCGCAAGCCATCGCCACCACCTTGCGCGAATGTGGCATCACCGTCGATGCGCTGCCCTTGCTCGACGTGCGCCAACCCGGCGCCAGCGACATCATGGGCGACCGCACCTTCGGCAGCGACCCGATGCGCGTCGCGGCGCTCGGACGGGCGGTGCTGGACGGTCTCAAACGGGGCGGCGTCACCGGCATCGTCAAGCATATGCCGGGCCACGGCCGCGCGCTTGTCGACAGCCACCTCGAACTCCCCCATGTCGATGCCGACGAAGCTGCACTCGCCATCGATCTGGAACCGTTCCGCACGCTCAACTGGGCACCCATCGGCATGACTGCGCACATCGTCTATGCGGCATGGGACAACACGCTCCCCGCCAGCCTGTCGCCCACGGTCATCCAGACTGTCATTCGCGACCGCATCGGCTTCGACGGTCTGCTCATGTCCGACGATCTCGATATGAAGGCGTTAAGCGGCAGCGTGCCGGAACTGGCGGCGGGCGTCGTCGCGGCGGGATGCGATCTTGCGCTCAACTGCTGGGCGCGGATGGACGAGATGATCGGCATCGTGAACGCACTCCCCGACATCACGCCACGCGCCCGCGAACGGCGGGACGCCGCCATGTCCCATGCCGCCACGCCCACCGACGACGCGCCACTCGACGCGCTGCTTGCCAAGCGCGACGCCTTTCTGGCGCTGGCCTGAGGTTCGGGCACCCATGGACGATCTTTTCCTTCTCCCTGATCGCCCAACCGGCCCTGAAACGCTGACCGTCAGCTTCGACGCATGGGAAGGGCCGCTCGACCTGCTCCTTGCGCTCGCCCGCACGCAAAAAGTCGACCTCCGCGAAATCTCGATCCTTGGGTTGGTCGAACAATATCTGGGCTTCATCGACGGCGCACGCGAACTGAAGCTGGAACTTGCTGCCGATTATCTCGTGATGGCGGCGTGGCTCGCTTATCTCAAATCCGGCCTGCTGCTTCCCCGCGATGAACAGGTCGATCCGTCGCCCGAAGAACTCGCGCTCCGCCTCCAACTCCGCCTGCAACGACTCCACGCGATGCGCGAAGCGGCGGCGCGCTTGATGGCGCGCGACCGGGTGGGGCGCGACGTCTTCGTCCGCCCCGCACCAGAAGGATTGCGCACCGTGCGGAAGGCTGCATGGTCCGCCAGTCTTTTCGAACTCATCCAAGCCTATGGACAGATCCGCGCCCGCACCCAGCCTGCCGTCCATGTCGTCTCCCGTCGTCCGGTGATGACGCTGGACGAAGCGATCATGCGCGTCGGCGCACTGATCGGCACGCGGATCGACTGGGCGACTCTCGAATCCTTTCTGCCGCAAGGGGTGAGCGGTGCATTGGGTCGGTCCGCGCTGGCCAGCAGCTTCGTCGCCGCCTTGGAACTGGCCAAGCAGGGCAAAGTGGAAATCCGGCAGGAAGGCATTTTCGCCCCCCTCTATCTCCGCGCCCCGCAGACTGGGGCACGCACATGACCGGCGAACCCGACGATTTCACTCGCGCCGTTGAAGCGACCCTGTTCGCATCGGAACAGCCGATGTCGACCGCAGACCTGCGCCTCCACGTCGGCACCTCCGGCGATCTGCCCGCCACTCTGCACAAGCTACAGGCCGACTATGCCGGGCGCGGCATCAATCTGGTTGAACGGGGCGGGCTCTGGCATTTTCAGACGGCCGCCGATCTGGCGCATATTTTGCGGCGGGAGAAGGAAGAGACGCGGCGGTTGTCGCGCGCGGCCATGGAAACATTGGCGATCATCGGCTATCATGAGCCGGTCAGCCGGGCCGAGATCGAAGCGATCCGGGGCGTTCAGGTCGGTAAGGGGACGCTGGATGTGCTGATGGAAGCGGGCTGGGTGCGCCCCGCCGGACGGCGCGAAGTGCCGGGTCGCCCGCTGATTTTCGCAACGACGCCCGAATTTCTGACGCATTTCGGGCTTACGAGTCGCCGCGATCTGCCCGGCATCGACGATTTGCGTGCTGCCGGGCTGCTCGATCCTGTCGATCTCGCGATGGAAAGCGCGATGGCGGCAGGCGCTGCGGAGGAAGACGGCCAATCCGTGGTGGAAATGGGTGATGAAGACGCCTAGATAGTGTCGTAGCTTTTGGAGAATTGTGATGGGTTCGTTTTCATTGATGCACTGGGTGATCGTCCTGCTGGTGGTCATGTTGCTGTTCGGCAGCGGACGTATCTCCAGCCTGATGGGCGACGTGGCCAAGGGTATCAAGACTTTCAAAAAGGGCATGGAAGACGATTCCGACGATCTGCCCACCGCGCGTCCTGCGGCCAAGATCGAAGGACAGCGCGCGCCGGAGCCGAGCGTGCCCAAGACCGAAGAGCATAAGCAGGTCTGATAAAAACCTAAGTTTCAGACAGCATTATGTTCGACATCGGATCGACGGAGCTTTTGCTCATCGTCATCGTGGCCATCGTCGTGATCGGCCCGAAGGACTTGCCGCGCGCGCTTTACAAGGTCGGGCAGATCGTGGGGAAAGCCCGCGGCATGGCCCGACATTTCCGCACGGGCATCGACGCGATGGTCCGCGAAGTGGAATTGCAGGAACTGGAAAAAAAGTGGGCCGAACAGAACAAGCGGATCATGGAAGAACATCCGCCTGAAACTGTCGAAACCCCTGCTGTCGCGCCAGCTATCGACGGCACCCAGATGGGCGAGGCCGATCTCCCGCCACCTCCGCCCTTGCATGCGTCGGATGCGCAGCCTCAGCTCGATTTGTCCGATACGCCGATGACCCCGCTGGCCGCTACCGCCTCTGCTGAGGAACCTGTGCAGCCAGCAAGCGCAAAGAACGACAGGGCTGCATGACCCAGGATATTGACGACAGCAAGGCACCGCTGCTCGACCATTTGATCGAGCTGCGCGGGCGGCTGCTCAAATGCGTGTACGCGCTCGTCATCTGCGGCGTCATCTGCTTCTATTTTTCCGACAAGCTCTTTGCCTTCCTTATTCAGCCGCTGCGCGAAGCTTTTGGCGAAGGGAAGGGGCAACTTGTCTATACCAAGCTGTACGAAGCTTTCTTCGTTCAGGTGAAGATTGCGATGTTCGGCGCATTCTGCCTGTCGTTCCCGGTGATCGCCAATCAACTCTGGGCGTTCGTGGCCCCCGGCCTGTATGCGAAGGAAAAGCGTGCGCTGCTGCCGTTCATCATTGCAACGCCAGTGCTGTTCACGATGGGCGCGGCGCTCGCTTATTACATTGTCATGCCGACGGCGTTTCACTTCTTCCTGACGTTTCAGGGCAACGCCGGTGGCCTGAACGTGGAGGCATTGCCAAGCGCGGACGCCTATCTGTCGCTCGTCATGCAATTCATATTGGCGTTCGGCATCAGCTTCCTGATGCCCGTGCTGCTGATGCTGCTCAATCGCGCGGGATTCGTTACGCGCGCCCAGCTTATCGCGTTGCGCCGGTACATGATCGTTGGCGCGTTCATCGCCGCTGCGGTGCTTACCCCGCCGGACGTCGTATCGCAGCTCATGCTCGCGATCCCGCTCATCCTGCTCTACGAAATCACGATCATCGCCATCTGGTTTACCGATCGGCACCAGGCAAAGGTTGCTGCGCAGGACGAAAAAAATGCCGGGGCGGACCCGGCATAGAAGATATTGAGGCTGCGTCGATCGGCAGCCTTCTTTTCAAAGAAAAAATCAGTCAGCAGCCTTTTCGACGGCCTGACCTGCGCTCTGTACGTCCTTGCCGGCACCTTCGACGGTGTTGCATGCGCTCAGAACCAGTGCGCTCGAAAGCAGCATCGCTGCGATAATCTTCTTCGACATAGGAAGTCTCCTTTTAAGAAAGCGAACGCTTGGCGCGTCGTGCGCCCGAAGGCTGCAACAACAGAACCCCCTTGTTCGCAAAGCGTTCCAGATTTGTTTGTCGAAAGCGAAGAAGGGTGCCCCAACGAAATTGGACCCGGAACGCAATCGGGGGGGAGAGTTGCGTCCGGGTCCATGTGTGTGGATAGCAAGAGCGGGGGGGCAAAAGATTTGCTATCCGAAAGTAAGAACCCGCAATGTCAACTGGAGTTCCCGACAAATTCAACTTCGCCAAAAATTTTCGGCGAATTCCAACACGTATTTTATAAATAACTGATAATAAACAATATTATTTCAGAAACTATATTTTACGTGTCGACTTATCTGGCAAAGGTCGCCCACTATTGCGGAACTCGGGCCGGATTGTAGACTGCGGCAGCGCCTCGGCCGGGGCGGCTTCCTGCATCGCCGGAGAGCTGAAAGGCGAAGGCAGGGCAATGATCGGTGCAATCGGCGGCACGACACCCTGCGTCGGCACGAAGACCCGCGGCGAGGGACCTGCCTGCAACTCCCGACCGCTATACCGGACCGAAAAAGCGCGGGCGGTGCCGTTCATCCCCTGCCACCGATAAAAGATATGCGCGCCGACCACGGCCACCGGGGTCAGGCTGCTGGCCCAGGCCGGATGCACCGCCAGCGTATGATAATGCGTCGCCAGCCCGACAGGGGCGTAGACCGCCCCGGCCAGCGCCTCGGTCGCGATTCGCCGCGCCCTTGCCCAGCTCGCGCTATTGGGCATCCGTGCCATCGCTCCGTCACAGCTAAAGGTGAACTGGCACTTGGTATCCGCCCGTTCCGACCCCTGATACACCACGCCGCACACGCTGTTCGGCCAGGCCGGATGACGCACCCGGTTCAGCACGACCTGCGCCACGGCCCGCTGGCCATCGTCCGGCTCGTTCCCCGCTTCGTAATAGATGGCGGAGGTCAGGCAGTTGGTCGCCCGATACTGGTCGACCGCCGTCAGCCCCCGAAACGGCGCAGCTATCGCGGCGGGACCGTTGCTCAGCGCCAGAACCTTGCTGCTCTGCGCAACCGTCGTCCCCGGCGCGGGATCGAACGCTCCCTCCGCATAGAAGAATGCCGATCCCGGGAAATTGTCCTGCGCCATTTCGCTCGGGTCGATAAACGCCGTTGGTCCGCGCAACAGATCCAGCGCCCCCATCGTCGCGGCCGGCAACAGATGCGGGGCGACGATGGCCAGCATGGCGCAACCGATCCATGTGGCGCGGTGCCGCATGACGCTTTTCGCTTTTGTACCGAAAGATGCCGATGTGGGGCGCATCTGGCGCCTATACCGGCCTTTTCCTTACTATTCTGCCCCCCAAACAGCGCTGTACCCGTTCGGGACATTAACCGTGGCTGACGTTAAAAGCCGCTATTGTCGGTCGCAAAGCCTGCCTCACTGGCACAACGCGCACGGCTCGGCTATCAGGACGCCATGCATGTTTACGACACGACACTTGCGCTGATCGGCAATACGCCGCTCGTGCGCCTTACCGGCCCCTCGCAAGAGACAGGCTGCGACATTTACGGCAAATGCGAATTTGCCAATCCAGGCGCTTCGGTGAAGGATCGCGCCGCGCTCTACATCGTACAGGATGCCGAGGAGAAGGGCTTGCTCAAGCCCGGCGGCACGATCGTCGAAGGGACCGCAGGCAACACCGGCATCGGCCTCGCGCTGGTCGCCAATGCCAAGGGGTACAAGACGATCATCGTCATCCCCGAAACGCAAAGCCGCGAAAAAATGGATACGCTCCGCGCCTTGGGGGCGGAACTGGTGACGGTGCCCGCTGCCGCTTATTCCAATCCGGGCCACTTCGTGCACACCTCGCGTCGCATTGCCGAGGAAACCGAAGGCGCGATCTGGGCCAATCAATTCGACAACATCGCCAACCGCAAGGCGCACATCCTTGGCACTGCCGAGGAAATCTGGACGCAGATGGAAGGCCGCATCGACGGTTTTACTTGCGCAGCAGGAACGGGCGGCACGATTGCAGGCGTCGGCCTTGGCCTGAAGGCGAAGGACGAGAAGATCACCATCGCGCTCAGCGATCCGCACGGCGCAGCCTTGTTCAACTATTATGCACATGGCGAGTTGAAGGCGGAAGGCAGTTCGGTCGCCGAAGGCATCGGGCAGGGCCGCATCACCGCCAATCTGGAAGGCGCGCCGATCGACACCCAGTTCCGCATTTCCGATGCGGAAGGGATCGATTGGGTCCGCCGTCTGCTCAGCGAAGAGGGGCTGTGCCTCGGTCTGTCCTCCGGCATCAACGTGGCGGGCGCGGTGGCGCTGGCACGGCAATTGGGGCCGGGGCATCGCATCGCCACGATCCTGTGCGACACCGGATTCCGCTATCTCTCGACGCTCTACAATCGCCAGTGGCTCGAATCGAAGGGGTTGACGGTGTTCCCTTGGCTGGCGCAGGATTGATCCGCAGCGGGATAAGAGGGTCAATGCCAGCTATGGCACGCACATCACATATTGCAGCGGCGGCTTCGGCGTGAGCCCTTCGTCCCCGGAACAGTCCAGGACCAGAATGCCCGAACGCGAAAGCAAGGGCAGCGATCGGCGGCAGGATGGCCTGCACCGGGTACAGATCGGGCTGACGGGATTGGCGGGTGTCATTCTGCTGGTGGGCCTCGCCAACATCGTGATCGACAAGGCGCAACTGGATGAGCGGACCATGCCGCCGCCGGTCGTGCCGACGCTGAACGCAGGCGCCGAAAACGCTGTCGCGCCGCGTGAACCTTTGGCGGAACTTGGGGTAACGCCGTCCGCCGAACAATCCGGCCAGGTCGTCCCCGACTTGCAGCCGGACCCGGCACTCAGCAAGCCTATGGACAGCGAGCCGCAATAACTTGTCGACGATTGCGGTAGTGCGCCGCCCGCTTGGCGCCGCGGCGATGATGCTGCTCCCCATCGTCGGCGCGTTGATCGGCGGACTATATTATGGGCCGATATTGCGTAACGGACAGGTCGCGCTGGCATCCTGGGTGCCGTTCATCCTGATCGCCGCGGCATTGGCGAGCTGTGTCGGGTGGATGTTGGGGAAGCGGCGGGGAATCGTTCTCGTCGCCCTGTGGACCTTGCTAGGCGGTTTGCTGAGCGCGCTAATATTATGCTGTGTCGCCGCAGGCACCATGCCTGCCTTTCGGGCTGCGACGGCGAGCGCTCCGCCCGCAGGCCCCCGCGAACCGCTCGCGATCCACACCGCGCTCGACCTGTATTGGGGGCAAAGCCGCACGCTGGCCACGCTCGACAAGGCATTTGAGATAGACCGGCTCGACCTGCTATCGCCTCAGAACCTGGGGATGCACGACCGCCTGTTGCTGGCACAGCCGCGCTTGTTGAAACCCGAGGAACTGGTTGCTCTGGACCAGTGGGTCCGCGATGGAGGTCGCGCGGTCACCCTTGCCGATCCGCTGCTCGTCTGGCCCACCGATCTGGCGTCCGGCGACCGGCGCCGTCCCCCCGTGACCAGCCTGCTCGATCCCTTGCTGGCGCATTGGGGTCTCACGCTGGAGCCCGCGCCCGATATGGCGACGCAGCGCCAGTTCGTCGATAACGGACGCCTGCTGATAATGTCTGCCGCGTCCCGGTTCACGATCCGACACAGTGACTTTGCGCGCTGCCAGATGGTCGGCAACGGATGGTCGGTCACCTGCCGTATCGGCAAAGGCAAGGTGCGGCTTATCGCGGATGCCGACATGCTGAACGAAAGGACATGGCAGGCGCCCGATGGCGGCGTGCTGATCGGCGACAACATGGCCCTGATCGATCAATGGCTGCGCAAGCCTCTGGCTTCCGTACAGAACTGGTCCGGGGCACCGACCTGGACGCAAAGCAATCGGGCGGTGGTGGCGGGCCTCCGTTGGGCGTTACTCGCTGGCGCACTCTGGGCGATTCTGGGTGCCATGCTGATCCTGCGTTTGGAAGGAACGCAGTCACGCCCGGACAATTGGAGAAACAGGAAAGAACAAGTGTAGAACAACGCGCTTTCAAAGGGTTGTTGGACGGTGAAAAACCATCGCCGAACAGTAGATTCCCATCATGACCCAGATTTTCCCCTTTATTCCCGACCTAACCCTTGATACTTAGGTGTCCATAGGGGCTGTTCAGGCTTTGTGATTCCTGTGACGGCGAAAGGCTTTGCGCATCTGCTTTTCGCGGCGGGAGAGCTGCGGCCCCTGAAGAAAGGGGCAAGGCGGTTTTCTCGTGACGAGCAACATACTCTTCTCGGGTAACGCCTTCAGCCTCGCCGATGGCAAGGGACGCTTCGTCCTGCCTCTCGAAATGCGCAAACAGGTCAAGCTGGGCAGCAGCAACGAAAACCGGCTGGTGACGTCGTTTCACGACAAACACCCCTGCGCCACCGGTTTCGGCACCATCTTTCGCCAGCAACAGGAAGACTCCATTGCCGCTCGCGCCCTCGCGGCGATGAACCGTGGCGACGATTACGATGAGGATGCGGAGCGCGAAAAGCTGTTCCCGCTGATGGACGACATCAACTTCGACGATGGCGGTCGCTTCTTCCTGCCTGACGACCTGAAACGCGCCAGCGGCATTACCGACGCAATCTTCTTCGTCGGCGTCAGCCGCTATATCCAGATGTGGAACCCCGCGTCTTACGAAGCTAGCGAGTCCGGCCATGCCATTCTGAAGGCAAAGTGCCGTGAGTTCCTTGCCGGACGGGAGGCGTCAGGCAAATGACGACCGCTGCTCTCCATACTGCCGCGCCGCACATTCCGGTCCTGCTCGATGAAGTTCTCGACGCACTCGCCATTGCCCCTGGCGAAACGCATGTCGATGGCACATTCGGCGCAGGCGGCTACAGCCGCGCCATGGCAGGGCAGGGCGCGCGCGTCATTGCGTTCGATCGCGATCCCGACGCTATCCGCGAAGGGCAGGCTGTTGCCGACGTGGCTGGCATCACGCTGATCGAAGGCGAATTTTCGCGGATGCAGGCCTTGCTCGCGGATGCAGGCGTGGATCAGGTGGCGGGTATCACGCTCGACATCGGCGTGTCCTCGATGCAGCTCGACCGGGCGGATCGTGGTTTCTCCTTCCAGTCCGACGGTCCGCTCGACATGCGGATGAGCCAGTCGGGGACAAGCGCCGCCGATTTCCTCAACACTGCGCCCGAAGACGCCATCGCCGACGTCATCTATCGCTATGGCGAGGAACCCAAGTCGCGCCGGATCGCGCGCTTCATCGTCGAGGCGCGACCCTTGTCGCGCACCGGCGAACTGGCCGCTGTCGTGCGCCGCGCGCTGGGTCACAAGCCGCACGACAAGAAAGACCCCGCGACCCGCGTCTTTCAGGCGATCCGCATCCATCTCAATCAGGAACTGGAAGAGCTGGAACGCGGTCTCGAAGCGGCGGAAGCTGTGCTGCAGCCGGGCGGTCGCCTTGCCATCGTCACCTTCCACAGTCTTGAAGACCGGATCGTAAAGCAATTCCTGCGCCGCCGCAGCGGAGGCGAAGGTGCTGGTTCCCGTCACATGCCGATGCAGACGAAGGCCGATGCACCGACTTTCGCCAAGCCTGCCAAGGCCGTGCGCGCCGGTCCGTCCGAACTCGCCGCCAATCCGCGCGCCCGCTCGGCCACCTTGCGCAGTGCCGTGCGCACGGCTGCGCCTGCTCTTTCATCCGTCGCAATGGGGGTCCGGTCATGATCGCCGTCAAGCGTTTGCAAAGTCTGTTCTGGGTATTGCTTGTCACTCTTGGCGCGCTGTCCGCTTATCTTGTCTCGCTGCGCGCGGCGACCGAGCGCAACGAACTGAACAAGGTCCGCGCCCAGATTGCGCAAACCCGTGGCGACATCCGCTACCTCGAAACGGAGTTTAGCGCGCGGGCCAGTCTGCGTCAGCTTGAGCGCTGGAATGCAGAGGATTTCCGCTATTCCACGCCCACCGTCGGACAATATCTGAGTGGCGAGCGTGCTTTGGCCAGCCTTGACGGGGTGCAGCCCAACGGTCCTGCCTATGTCGCGCCGCCGGTAATGGCGGCGATGGTGCAGACGCCCGCAGACCTTCCCGCCGCGACGCAAGTGGCGCAGGCCAGCCCTGCCGCTACCCAGATCCGCAGCGACATTGCGATCATTCGAACGGCGCAGGCTGCAGACAATGTCGAAAAGCTGGCGCGTCCCGCCAAGGCTGCGGCTTCGTCTGACAAATCCGAACGGAGCCGCCCCGGCCCCGTAGCGCGCAATGCCGAACGCATGGCGATGCTCGATGCCAAGCTGCTGGATGACAGCACCTTGGGCGACCTCAGCAAGCGCGCCGCCAGCGAAAAACGCAAGGGCAACCACTGATGGCCACGCTGGTCGTCCGCCCGGACCGGCCTCGCACCGGCACGGACCGCATCAACCTGACCGCGCTGGCGCATCAGCGGCTGATGCTTTTGCTCGTTCTTTTCATCGCGATCACGGGCCTCATTGCCTTAAGGCTGATGTGGATGGGCGTGTTCTCCGGCAGTGGCGCGCGCAGCAGCATTGCTTCGGGCATCCTGCCGCGTGCCGATATCGTGGATCGCAATGGCGAGCCGCTGGTCCGCACGATGGACGGCTATTCGATTTCGGTGCGACCGGATCGGCTTATCGGCGATCCGGCCGAACTGGCGCGCAAGCTTAATGAGATTTTTCCGGACCAAAGTGCCGCCGACTTCTACAAGAAGTTGACAGGCAAAGGCTGGGCCTATCTGCGCAAGCGCGCCATGCCCGAACAGGTGGCGGCCGTGAACGCATTGGGCGAAGTCGGCATCGAATTTCCGCGCGAAAAGGAGCGCGTTTATCCGCAACGCACGCTTGCCGCGCATGTGCTGGGCTTCCCGCCGACCGATGGGGCAGGCGGGATGGGTGTGGAACTCGCCTTCAACGATGAACTGACCAGGCACGGCGCCACCGGTAAGCCATTCATGCTGTCGATTGACACGCGCGTTCAGGCGGCCTTGGAAAGTGAGCTGTATGCGCAAATGATCTCGCAGCAGGCCAAGGGCGCCGGCGGGATCATCATGGACGCCAATACCGGCGAAATCATCGCCATGGCGTCGCTCCCCGTGTTCGACCCGAACAAGCTTGTGGCGGATACCGCCACAAGCTGCAACGATTCCGCACGCTGCAACGATATGGTGCAATCGCGCTACGAACTGGGGTCGACCTTCAAACCCATATCGATAGCCGCCGCCATGGATCATGGCACGGTAAAGTCGATGTCGAAGCGCTATGACGCGACCGCACCGCTACCGATTGGCGGCTTTCACATCAAGGACGACCATCCGCTGGGCCGCTGGATCAATGTCCCGGAAACGCTGGTACATAGTTCCAACATCGCCACCGCGCGGATAGCCGACGAAATGGGCGCTGCTCCATTGCAGGCGGTGTTCCGGTCGCTCGAATTCGATAGCCGCCCCAGCATCGAGTTGAAGGAGCGCGCCGGTACGCTGTGGCCCGTTAACTGGGGACGCATCACCACGATGACCACTTCCTATGGCCATGGGATCGCGGTTACGCCGCTGCATCTGGCCAGCGCTTATGCCGCGCTCGTCAACGGCGGCATCTGGCGTCCGGCCACGTTGCGGCGTCTGTCGGCCAATGATGTGCCGCACGGTCGTCGGGTTTTCTCCGCCGCGACCAGCGCACGGATGCGGCAGCTTTTGCGCATGATCGTCGCCGCTGGGACAGGCCGCAGCGCGGATGCCAAGGGCTATCGCGTTGGCGGTAAGACCGGTTCTGCGGAAAAGCCGTTCGAGGGTGGCTATGCGCACCACTCGCTCGTCACTACCTTTGCTGCGGCCTTCCCGATGGATAATCCTAAATATGTCGTCCTCGCAATGATGGACGAGCCGAAGGGCAATGCTGAGACATTCGGTCTGCGCACCGCAGCCTGGACGGCATCGCCTGTGGTAAAGCGCGTGGTGGAACGGGTCGGCCCTATGCTAGGCATCATTCCCGATGAGCGGCGCGACGTGGATATTTCCGAACTGATGCCGCTGCTATGGAACCCGAAGGGTGAGGAATGATGCGGCTGGACGCACTGATTGAAGGACTGAATCCGACCGAAGGTGACGTTGCGGTCATCGGCTTTGCAATCGATCATCGCAAGGTTGCGCCCGGCACCGTCTTTGGCGCATTTCCCGGTGCGCGCTTCAATGGTGAGGATTTCATCGCCGACGCGATAGCCGCTGGCGCCGTCGCCATCGTAGCGCGCCCCGAAGCGGTCGTGAATGGCGCGGTGCATCTGTCCGATGCCGAACCGCGTCGGCTTTTCGCGTCCTTAGCCGCCAAATTTTTCGCGCCCTTCCCGGCAACGACCGTCGCTGTGACCGGCACTAACGGCAAGACCTCGACAGTCGAACTGACGCGCCAGATCTGGCGGCTGATGGGTGAGAAGTCGGCTTCCATCGGTACGTTGGGCGTGACGACGGCAGTCGATCAGGTGTCGACCGGCCTCACCACGCCGGACATCGTGACCTTCCTGTCGAACATGTCGGGTCTTCGCCGCGAAGGCATCACCCATGCTGCGTTCGAAGCGTCCAGCCACGGCCTCGACCAGTTCCGCACCGAAGGTTTGCCGGTGCTGGCGGGCGCGTTCACCAACCTCAGCCGCGATCATCTCGATTATCATGGCGACATGGACAGCTATTTCCATGCCAAGATGCGCCTGTTCGACGAAGTGGTCGCACCCGGCGGCGCGGCGGTCATCTGGGCCGACGATCCCAAGTCCGCTGATGTCATCGCCCGCGCCCAAGCACGCGGCCTGCGCATCCTCTCCGTTGGCGTTCAGGGTGAAGCCCTCAAACTCGTTGAGCGCACCCCGACGCATCTCGGCCAGACCCTGCTGGTCGAGGCCGATGGGAAAACCCACAAAATCAACCTGCCGCTGATCGGGGCTTATCAGGCTGCTAACGCTCTGGTGTCCGCCGGACTGGTGATTGCCACCGGCGGCGACACGACCAAAGTTCTGGAATTTCTCGCCCGCGTTCAGCCCGTGCGCGGTCGTCTGGAACGTGCCGTCATCACCCACACCGGGGCGCCGGTCTATGTCGATTACGCCCACACGCCCGACGGTCTGCGCGCCGCCATCGAAGCGCTCCGCCCGCACACGCGCGGCAAGCTCATAACCCTGTTCGGCGCAGGCGGTGACCGTGATGCAGGCAAGCGTCCACAAATGGGCAAGGTCGCCACCGACCTGTCGGACGTAGTCATAGTCACGGACGACAATCCCCGCTCCGAAGAGCCTTCGTCCATCCGCGCAGCCATCATGGCGGGCGCACCCGGCGCAACCGAAATCGGCGGGCGCCGCGCTGCCATCGCCGCCGCCATCGCTTTGGCGGGCCCCGACGATATCGTCCTGCTCGCGGGCAAGGGCCATGAACAGGGCCAGATCATCGGCGACCGCGTCTTGCCCTTCGACGATGTGACTGTCGCACGGGAGTGCGCGGAGTAATGCAATGAGTGCGCTCTGGACCTCAGATGAAATCGCAGCGGCGGTGGGCGGAACGGCGTCCGCCGCTTTTGCCGTTTCGGGCGTTGCTTTCGATAGCCGCGAAGTCGGACCGGGCGATCTGTTCGTCGCGCTCAAAGGCGAAGCGACCGACGGACATAACTATGTCGATACCGCCATCGCGTCCGGCGCGTCGGGCGTTCTCGTCAGTACCCCCGTTGCCGTGCCGCATGTGCTGGTCCATGACAGCTTTGCCGCATTGCAGGCGATGGGCCGCGCCGCTCGCGCTCGCACGTCGGCGGGAATCATCGGTGTTACCGGATCGGTCGGCAAGACAGGAACGAAGGAAGCGCTCTTCCAGGCGCTCGACCGCGCCAATCCCGGCAAGGTGCATCGTTCGGTCAAAAGCTATAACAACCATGTCGGCGTCCCGCTCAGCCTGTCGCGCATGCCGACCGACAGCGCCTATGGCGTGTTCGAAATGGGCATGAATCATGCGGGCGAGCTGTCCGCGCTCACGCGGCTGGTGCGGCCCAACGTTGCTATCGTCACTGCCATCGCCCCCGCCCACATCGAATTTTTCGCCTCGGAAGCCGCCATCGCCGATGCAAAGGCGGAGATATTCGAAGGTCTCGAACCCGGCGGCACTGCTATTATCCCCTTCGACAGCCCGCATATCGACGGGCTGCGCGCGCACGCCGAACGCTTCGCGGCTCACATACTGACCTTCGGCATCGGCAAAGGCGCGGATATTCGGGCCGTTGAGGCCGTACCAGCCGAACAGGGCGGCACGCTCGTCACGGCAAAATTCCCCAAGGCGGAGTTGTGCTTCACCATCGGCGCACCCGGCGATCATTGGGTGACCAATGCGCTGGCCGTCCTCGGCGCAGTCGAAGCGCTGGGGGGTGACATCGCCGCCGCCGGTCTCGCGCTTGCGGAGTTGCCAGGCCTTGCCGGTCGCGGCGCACGCACCACACTGCATGTCGATGGCCGGGAGGCGCTGCTGATCGACGAAAGCTACAACGCCAATCCGCTTTCCATGGCCGCGACCCTGCGCCAGCTCGGACGCGAAAAGGCGGCGCGCCGGGTCGTAGTTCTTGGCGCGATGAAGGAACTGGGCGACCGCAGCGCGGAACTCCACGCCGGTCTCGCCGATCCCATTACGACCAGCCGTGTCGATTATGCGATCCTTGTCGGCGAAGACATGGCCCCGCTCGCGCAGCGGCTTGAAGGACAGGTCGCTTTCGCGCATGTGCCCGACGCCAATGCTGCCAAAAGCCTCATCCTGTCACGGGTGCAGGCTGGCGACGCGATATTGGTCAAAGGATCGAACAGTGTCGGCTTATCGCGCGTGGTCGCGGCGTTGGCCGATGGGGATAAAGCATAATGTTGTACTGGCTGGCGCAGACGCTGGACTTTCAAGGGGTTTTCAACCTCGTCCGTTATTTGAGCTTCAGGACCGGCGCGGCGATTGCGAGCGCTTTGGTCATCGGCTTAATCATCGGCCCGCGCTTCATCGGCTGGCTGCGCGTGCGTCAGGGCAAGGGGCAGCCGATCCGCGAAGACGGCCCCCAAAGCCACCTCGCCAAGCGCGGAACGCCCACAATGGGCGGCCTGATGATCCTCACCGCAATGATCATTTCGGTCCTGCTGTGGATGAACCTTTCGTCGGTGTACGTCTGGGCCTGCATCTTCGTGACGCTGGGCTTTGGAGCCATCGGCTTCATGGACGACTACGACAAGGTGACGAAGGCCAGCCATAAGGGGCTGTCCGGCAAGTTCCGTCTCCTGTGCGAATTCGCGATAGCCGGTTTCGCCGCGTGGCTGGTCGTCGGCCATAACGGCACCGCGCTCTACGTCCCGTTCTGGAATGGCCCCGCGCTCAACCTTGGGCCGTTCTACTATGTGTTCGCGGCCTTCGTTATCGTGGCATTCGGCAATGCCGTGAACCTGACGGACGGACTAGACGGCCTCGCCACCATGCCGGTCATCATCGCCAGCCTCGCCTTCATGCTGATCGTCTATCTGGTCGGCCGCGCCGATTTTGCCGAATATCTTGGCATTCCGCATGTGCCGGGCGCAGGCGATCTCACGATCCTGTGCGGCGCGATAGTCGGGGCAGGGCTGGCCTTCCTCTGGTTCAATGCGCCGCCCGCCGCTGTGTTCATGGGCGACACCGGCAGCCTCGCCTTGGGCGGCACCATCGGCGTGATCGCCGTCAGCGCGCATCATGAAATCGTGCTCGGCATCATCGGCGGTCTGTTCGTCGTCGAAGCCATGTCGGTGATCATTCAGGTGTTCTTCTACAAACGCACCGGTCGACGCGTGTTCAAAATGGCGCCGATCCACCATCATTTCGAACAGCTCGGCTGGGCCGAAGCCACTGTCGTCATCCGCTTCTGGATCATCGCTTTCGTTCTCGCCCTCGCTGGCCTTGCGACGTTGAAGCTGCGGTGATCGTCAGCAGCGCCTTTGCGGGGAAGACCTACGCCGTACTCGGATTGGCGCGCAGCGGCCTAGCGACCGTCGCAACGCTGGTGGCGAGCGGCGCGCGCGTCGTGGCATGGGACACACGCGAAGAAGCGCAGGCGCTCGTCGCGGACAAGGCAGAGATCGCCGATCCCCTGACCATCGACCTTGCCGGTTTCGACGGCATCGTCGTATCGCCCGGCGTCCCGCTCAACCGCCATCCTATTGCGGAAAAGGCACGGGAGGCAGGCGTCCCGGTCATCGGCGATATCGAACTGTTCGCGCTCGCTCGGCCGACATTGCCCCCACATCGCGTGGTCGCCATCACCGGCACCAACGGCAAGTCGACTACAACCGCGCTCATCCACCACATCATCCAGAGCGCAGGGATCCCCACGTCGATGGGGGGCAATATCGGCCTGCCGGTCCTTGGCGAAGAACCCCTGTCCGAAGGCGGCATCTACGTCCTCGAACTATCGAGCTATCAGATCGATCTGACCTACAGCCTTGATTGCGACGTAGCGGTGTTGCTCAACATCACCCCGGACCATCTGGATCGCTATGACGGATTCGAAGGCTATGTCGCCTCCAAAGAGCGTCTGTTCGCGATGCAGACAGTCGGCCATCCTGCAGTAATAGCAGTCGATGATGATACGACACGCCGCATCGCCGATAACTTGTGCTCCTGCGAAAGCAGGAGCCTAGGGAAGCTCGGTGCCACGCAGCCTGGACTCCTGCCTTCGCAGGAGAACGGCGTACAGCGGGTAAGCGCCAACGACGTGGACACCGCTGCGCAATCCATGTGGCCCTCCTTGCAAGGCCCACACAATGCGCAAAACGCGGTGGTTGCTATCGCCGTAGCGCGCGCCCTTGGCATAGATGAGACCGTCATCCAGTCGTCGCTGAAAACCTTCTCCAGCTTGCCCCACCGGATGCAACGGGTCGCCGAAGTCAACGGCGTCCTCTACGTCAACGACAGCAAGGCCACCAACGCGGCCTCCACCGCCCCGGCGCTCGCGGCCTATCCCCCCATAACCGGCAAACCCCGCATCCACTGGATATTGGGTGGCATCGCCAAGACCGACAATCTCGACGAGTGCGTCCCCTTTTATGGCAACGTCGCCCACGCCTACACCATTGGCGAATCCGGCCACATGTTTGCCGATATCCTCCGCCCTCATATGGACGTCGACGACAGCGAAATGCTGCTGACCGCCGTGCGCCGCACCGCACGCGTCGCGCAACCCGGTGACGTAGTGCTGTTGTCCCCCGCCTGCGCCTCGTTCGATCAGTTCCGCGATTTTGAAGCGCGGGGCGATGCCTTTGTGGCAGCGGTGCACGCGATAGGAGCCTGCACCGATGGCTAGCGGCAGCTTCAAACCCGGTCGTCTTGTCAAAGGCTTCCGCGGCAAGACGGTTCCGCGTGAGCGCACTGCACTGGCCATCTGGTTCTGGGAAATCGACAGGGTACTGTTGTCGCTGATTGCGGTATTGATCGCTATCGGCCTTGTCGCCGTGGCGGCGGCGTCGCCCGTCGCAGCCATCGATCGTTCGACCAGTGAGATCGCCGTCAATCCACTGATCTATTTCTATCGTCAGCTCATGTGGGTGGGCATCGGCTTACCGGTCATGCTGGTGATATCGATGCTCCCGCGAACGCAGGCGCGGCGGCTTGCGCTGGGCATGACGGCCTTCTTCCTGCTCATGCTGTTGCTCGTTCCCATCCTGGGCAATACGATCAACGGCGCCAAGCGCTGGATCGACTTACCCGGCATGCGTTTTCAGCCATCGGAATTTCTGAAACCTGCGTTCGTCGTCACGCTGGCGTGGTTGCTGTCCCTGCGTGGCAAGGACGCCAATCTGCCGGTCATCCCGTTGAGCGGATTGCTGACGGCCATCGTCGCGTTGCTCCTGATGCGTCAGCCGGATCTTGGGCA
This sequence comes from Sphingobium sp. BS19, assembly GCF_027925545.1. NCBI lineage: Bacteria > Pseudomonadati > Pseudomonadota > Alphaproteobacteria > Sphingomonadales > Sphingobiaceae > Sphingobium > Sphingobium sp. BS19. Next base: position 221,429 of record NZ_BSEF01000006.1, on the reverse strand, counting down.
AACGGTTATCTTCTGCGCCGTCTGGGGTGCGCTTCTGTTGCTGTCGGGCGTATCGATGCGCGCTATTGGTGGGCTGGTGGCCGGGGCCATGGGCCTCTTCGTTCTCACCTATATTTTCTACGAAAACGGTCGCAATCGCATCAACGACTTTCTGGGCTTCAACGTCGCGACCGACACCGGCCCGGATCAGGTCGATCTTGCGCATAAGACGATCACCAATGGCGGCTTTACCGGCGTGGGTCCGGGCGGCGGGCAGGCGAAGTTCAACCTGCCTGAAGCGCACACCGATTACATCTTCTCCGTCATTGGCGAAGAATTCGGCCTGCTCGCGTGCATCGGCATCGCCATCGTCTATCTGGCCATCGTCGTGCGCGTTCTCCTGCGTCTGCTGGACGAGGAGGACAGCTTCATCATTCTGGCCGCCGCTGGCCTCACGACTGAGTTCGGGTTGCAGGCGATTATCAACATGGGCGTGAACGCGCATATATTTCCGTCGAAGGGGATGACGCTGCCCTTTATCAGCTACGGCGGCTCCTCTATGATCGCACTTTGCATCGGGGTCGGCCTGTTGCTGGCGTTCACGCGCCGCAATCCCTTCATGGACCGCAGCCCCTATGTCGTGAAATGGAGCGGTCGATGAGCATTTCCCGTCACTTCGTCCTCGCAGCCGGCGGGACCGGGGGGCATATGATCCCCGCTTATGCGGTGGCGAAGGAACTGACCGCGCGTGGCCACCATGTCGCGCTGGTCACTGACGAACGCGGCGCGAAGATCCCCGGCATATTCGAGGATATGCAGGTCCATGTCCTGCCCGCAGGCCGGATGCAGGGTGGGCCAATCGGCTGGCTGCGCGGCGGCAAGGCAATCCTCGCGGGCCGCGCAATGGCGATGCGCCTCTACGAGACCTTTCAACCTACGGCGGTTGTCGGTTTTGGCGGCTATCCCGCGCTACCCGCCGTACTCGCCGCGCAGAAAATGGGCATTGCGACGGCGCTGCACGAACAGAACGCCGTGCTGGGCCGCGTCAACCGCCTGATGGCGCGCAAGGTAGATGCCATCGCCACCGCTTATCCCATTGTCGAACGGCTGGCCGACAAACATGCAAACAAGGTCCATCTGATCGGCAACCCCGTTCGCGCCGAAGTCATGGCGTTGCGCGACGAGGAATTTCCCGCTTTGACGGACGAAAGCGTGTTCCGCTTGCTCGTCACCGGCGGCAGCCAGGGCGCGACAGTGCTGTCCAGCGTAGTGCCCAATGGCCTCGCTTTGCTCCCGGTCGGCCTGCGCCGTCGTCTGCAAGTCACGCAGCAATGCCGCGCCGAAGATATCGAGAAGGTCCGCCAGACTTATGCCGACATGGAAATCCCGGCCGACCTGTCGACGTATATCGAGGATATGGCCGAAAAGTTGAGCTGGGCGCATCTGGTCATTGCGCGCGCCGGTGCCTCGACCATTGCCGAACTCACCACCGCCGGTCGCCCCGCGATCCTGATCCCACTGCCCACGGCGATGGACGATCATCAGACCGCCAACGTCCGTGAGATGGTCGACGCGGGCGGCGCGCGGTCCATTCCACAATCGCAATTCACCCCCGTCGAACTCGCCAAGCAGATGCAGAAGATGGCGATGGAACCTGGCGCGCTCGCCAATGCGGCCAAGCGCGCCCGTGCCTGCGGGCGTCCCTATGCGGCGCGCGACATGGCCGATTTACTGGAAAGCATTGGAAAAGCCCCGATCATGAACGACCCCCTGCGGACCACACCCCCCGCACCCTCCAGCCTCACTTTGCAGGGTATCCCGGCATGAAGGGTGTCGCCACGGATATCGGCACGATCCATTTCATCGGCATCGGCGGCATCGGCATGTCGGGCATCGCCGAAGTCATGCACAATCTGGGTTACAAGGTGCAGGGCAGCGACGTTGCCGAAGGCTATGTGATCGAAGGATTGCGCAAGAAGGGCATTGCCGTCGCCATCGGGCATAAGGCGGAAAATCTGGGCGACGCTGCCGTGGTGGTGACGTCCACAGCGATCAAGCGGGGCAATCCTGAAGTCGAACTGGCGCTCGAAAACCGCATTCCCGTGGTGCGCCGCGCGGAAATGCTCGCCGAATTGATGCGGCTCAAATCCACCGTCGCTGTGGCCGGAACCCACGGCAAGACCACGACCACCTCGATGGTCGCCGCGCTCCTCGACGCAGGCGGCGTCGATCCGACCGTCATCAATGGCGGCATTATCAACAGCTACGGCTCCAACGCGCGTTTGGGTGCGTCCGACTGGATGGTGGTCGAAGCCGATGAGAGCGATGGCAGTTTCCTCCGCCTCGACGGCACCATCGCGGTCGTAACGAACATCGATCCCGAGCATCTCGACCATTATGGCAGCTTCGACGCGGTAAAGGACGCTTTCGTCGATTTTATCGAGAACGTCCCTTTCTACGGCGCGGCCATCGTCTGCCTCGACCATCCCGAAGTGCAGGCGATCCTGCCGCGCGTGCAAGACCGCCGCGTGGTGACCTACGGCTTCAGTGCGCAGGCCGATATTCGCGGCGATAACGTCGTCTCCTTCCCCGGCGGCAACCGCTTCGACGTGCAGGTGCGCGAGCGGGACGGCACCACGCGCAAGATCGAAGGCATCGAAATGCCGATGCCCGGTCGCCACAATGTCCTCAACGCTATGGCGGCCATCGGCGTCGCCCTGCAAATGGGCATCGACGACGCGACCATCCAAACCGGCTTTGCCAAGTTCGGTGGCGTCAAACGTCGGTTTACCAAGGTCGGCGAAGTCGCGCTCCCCGGCGGCAGCGCAACGATCATCGACGATTACGGCCATCACCCGGTCGAAATCCGCGCAGTTCTCGCTGCAGCGCGCGAAGGCGCGAGGGGTCGGGTTATTGCCGTGGTTCAGCCGCACCGCTTCACGCGCTTGCGCGATCTGATGGATGACTTTCAGCAGGCATTCAACGATGCCGATGTCGTCTACGCCGCGCCTGTCTATCCTGCTGGCGAACAACCCATAGAAGGCACTGACAGCGCCGCACTTGTCGCGGGTCTCAAGCGGCGCGGCCATCGCGCCGCCAGCGTGATCGACGGCCCCGAAGCGCTGACCGCTGCCCTCGCTGCCGATCTTCAGCCCGACGACATGGTCATCTGCCTCGGTGCGGGTGACATCACTAAATGGGCGGCCGGTCTTGCGACGGGCATCGCCGCCAGCCTGCCGGAGACGGCGGGATGATCGAGTTTGTCGACCTGTGCATCGACATGCAAAAGCGCGTCATTGAAGCGCATGAAAAGAGCCTGGAAGCTGCCCGTAACACGTTGAGGGGAGCGGATGCGCCGATTGCCATGCAGCAGGCATTGAACGACACCGGCAAAGCGAACATCGCCGCGTGGGAACGCTGGATCGCGTTGTGGACAGGGCGGAAATGACGACAACGCTCGCTCCGCTTCCCCCTCTCGATGGCACGATAGAACCGGGCGGCAGCCTTGCCGATTTCATCTGGTTCCGCACCGGTGGTCCGGCAGAATATCTGGTGCGCCCGCGCGATGTGGCGGACTTGTCGCGCTTCCTTGCTGCGCTCGATCCCGCGATGCCGGTGCTTCCGGTGGGTGTTGGCTCCAACCTGATCGTCCGCGACGGCGGCGTTCCGGGTGTAGTGGTGCGCCTGCCCAAATCCATGCAGAAAGTCGTTGTCGAACCCGGCGATCGCGTGCGTGCCGGTGGCGCAGCCATGGGCATCTCCGTGGCAAGCGCCGCGCGTGATGCGGGCATTGCTGGCCTCGAATTTCTGCGCGGCATCCCCGGCACGGTGGGCGGCGCCGTCCGCATGAACGCGGGCGCCTATGGGCGCGACACCAGCGACATTCTGATCGAAGTCACGCTCGTCCTGCGCGACGGCAGCGTCGAGACATGGCCCGCTGCAAAGCTGGGCTACACCTATCGGCATAGCGACCTCCCCGTCGGCGCGGTCGTCATCGAAGCCTTGTTCGAAGGCACGCCCGGCGATCCCGCCGTCATCGGCGCAGAGATGGATCGCATCGCCGCCGAACGCGAAGCCAGCCAGCCGTTGCGCAGCCGCACCGGCGGTTCGACCTTCAAGAACCCCGACGGTCACAAGGCCTGGGCGCTGATCGACAAGGCAGGCTGTCGCGGCCTGCGCCGGGGTGATGCGCAAGTGTCGGAAAAACATTGCAACTTCCTGCTCAACCTCGGCGGAGCAACCAGCGCGGATATTGAGGCATTGGGCGAAGACGTGCGGGACAAGGTGAAAGCAGACAGCGGCGTGGAGCTTGAGTGGGAAATTCAGCGGGTGGGGTTGGCGAAGTGACAAACATTGTGCCCCGCGATGATTTCGAGCGCGGCATCATCGAGAATATGCGCGAGCATGGTTGTCAGGTAAACGCGGTATTCGATCCAGACGGCGAACAGCCGAACTTTGCCTACTCTATTGGCTTTAAAGAGACGGTGGATCAGCCAGAAGTGATCACATTCGGCTTACCTATCGAAATGATGAAATTTATGGTCAATCAGACACTTCGTGAATGTAGGGAAGGTCTCGTTCTAACCGATGGTGCCGTCATCGAAGGCCTACTGGAAGGTCACAAGTGCATCGCTCGGATCGTTCATCCCAGCCAGATAGCTGAAGAGTTTGTAAATTCCGCGCTGTGGTACCACAAGGTGAGAACCGGCCAGCGCTTGACTGATGTTGTCCAGATAGTGTGGCCAGGGGCCGTCGATGGCCTGTTCCCTTGGGATGACGGCTGCGATGCCGGCGTAATAGCTTTGCAGCCCGCCTTATATGAAGAGCGACTTAGTTGATGACCCGTGGCCCCTGGCATGTAGCAGTCCTGATGGGCGGCTGGTCCGCCGAGCGTTCCGTCTCGCTCTCCTCCGGTGAGGGGATCGCAAAGGCGCTTGAGTCTCGCGGTCATCGGGTTACCCGGATCGACATGGACCGCGACGTCGCCGTGCGCCTGCATGAAGCAAAGCCCGATGTGGTGTTCAACGCGCTGCATGGCGTACCAGGTGAAGACGGCACAGTGCAGGGCATGATGGACCTGATGGGCCTCACCTACACCCATTCCGGCCTCGCCACGTCGGTGATCGCCATCGACAAGCAACTGACCAAGCAGGCGCTGGTCCCTCACGGCATCCCCATGCCCGGCGGGCAGGTCGTCGAAAGCGCGACCCTGTTCGAACGTGACCCGATCCCGCGGCCCTATGTCGTAAAGCCCGTTAACGAAGGCTCCTCTGTGGGCGTCGCCATCGTCACTGACGAAAGCAATTTCGGCAATCCCATCGGTCGTGATGTCGAAGGACCGTGGCAGCATTTCACCGAATTGCTTGCGGAGCCTTATATTCGGGGGCGCGAACTCACGACCGCCGTGCTGGGCGATGAAGCGCTGCTGGTCACCGAACTGCGACCCCAGAGCGGCTTTTACGATTTCGACGCCAAATATACCGATGGCATGACCGACCATATCTGCCCCGCTGACATCCCCGACGATGTCGCTGAGCAGTGCAAGGCAATTGCCCTGCGCGCGCATCGGCTTTTAGGGTGTCGCGGTGCTTCGCGCTCCGATTTCCGTTGGGACGATACGCAGGGCATCGACGGCCTCTTCCTCCTCGAAGTGAATACGCAGCCGGGCATGACGCCACTCAGCCTCGTGCCGGAACAGGCTGCGAAGCTGGGCATCGCATATGCCGAGCTGGTCGAACGAATCGTCGAGGATGCTTTGATGGCCGGGGGGCAAAGACATGAGCAGTGATGCACGCATCAGGCGCGGCGGAACCAGCCGCCCCCCACCACGCAACGCCACCCGTGGCCGCCGCGCCCTCAAGAAACAGTCGCGCATGGATCGACTTATTGCCGCATTGCCCATCAGCGATGCCACGGTACAGCGGCTTGCGACCTTTGCGATCGTGGGCTTAGTGGGCGGGGCGGCTGTCGGAACGGCTATCTTCCTGGGTCTGCCAGCCATGGCAAAGATGGAATTTGCCAGTGCCACCGCCAAAGCAGGCTTCGAAGTCGCCAAGGTCGAAGTGCATGGCGTCGAGCGGATGGACGAACTTGCGGTCTATAACATCGCTTTGGGGCAGGTGGACCGCTCGATGGTCAATGTCGATCTACCCAAGCTGCGCAGCGACCTGATGACATTGGGCTGGGTGAAGGACGCGCGCGTATCCCGTCGCCTACCCGATACGCTGGTGGTCGATATCGTCGAGCGTCAGCCGGTGGCTGTATGGCAGAATGCAGGTCAGTTGCGCCTGATCGACGTGTCGGGTGCCGTGCTGCAAACGGTCTCGCTGTCCAACATGCCCGATCTGCCGCTGGTCGTCGGACCCAACGCCAATCGTCAAACCGCGCGGCTGAACCAGTTGCTCGATGCCGCCCCCGCGCTCAAGCCGATGCTGGCTGGCGCGACATGGATCGGCGATCGTCGCTGGGATCTGCGGTTTCAATCGGGCGAGACGCTTTCTCTCCCCGAAGGCGAGCCTCAGGCGGCATCGGCGCTTGTGAATTTCGCGCGGATGGATGGGGTAAACCGCCTGCTGGGCCGTGGTATCATCCGCTTCGACATGCGCGATCCCGATAAGTTCGTGCTGCGTATGCCCAAGGATCGCGCCGCAAAGGGCGATGACGCTAAAGGCGAAACGCCGAAAGACGTGAAGGTCGCCGCAACCAGCGGTGAGGGGGAAGTCTGAGATCATGGCACCGCCGAAAGTCGAAAAGCTCATAACCGCCGTCGATATCGGGTCGTGGAAAGTCTCCGCGCTGATCGCGGGCAGAACCGATACGGGCGAACTGGCGATCTTGGGTACGGGCCAACGCGAAAGCCGCGGCGTGCGTCGCGGCTACATCGCCGACATGGAACGCACCGAAATGGCGGTCCGCGAAACGGTCGAACAGGCCGAGCGTGTCGCAGGCCTCAATATCGAAGACGTGTGGGTTTCTTTCTCGGGCGGCAGTCTGGTCAGCGATGTGGTTACGGTCGAGCGCGGCCTTGGCGGCTATCGCGTCGAGCAGTCCGACATCGACGACCTCCTGACCACCGGCCGCCAAAGCATCGACCCCGACGGCCGCATCGTGCTGCACGCGCAGCCGACCTGCTTCACGCTGAACGGCACCGAAGGCGTCAAGCGCCCGCTCGGGATGCACGCCGACAAACTCGGCGTCGACATCCATGTCGTGCTGGCCGATGGCGCGCCGCTGGCCAATATGGAAATGTGCGTGCGGGGCGCGTATCTGGATGTGAACGCGATCGTCGCGTCGCCCATCGCCACTGGGCTTGCCTGCCTGTCGGAAGAAGAGCGTGACTTGGGCGTGGCGCTGGTGGAGTTGGGTGCAGGCGTCACCAACGTCTCGCTCTATGTCGGCGGGATGCTCGTCGGCTTGCACTCCATTCCCATTGGTGCCGCAGACATCACCGACGATATCGCGTCGGCTTTCGGTATCCGCCGCAGTCAGGCGGAGCGGATGAAATGCTTCTACGGCTCAGCCATGCAGTCGCGCCGCGACTTCCGTGAAATGATCGAGATCGCACCGATTTCCGGTGACGTTGCGGCGGGAGACGGCGGCAAGATCACACGCGCCGCGCTGGTCGGTGTCATCTGCGAACGCCTCAATCAGTTGATGGCAGAGGTAAATGCCTCTCTCAAAGGCATGGGTTTCAATTCTCCGGTCGGGCGTCAGGTCGTGCTGACCGGCGGCGGCGCAGAGATGAAGGGTATTGCCGACTATGCGCAAAGCGCCTTGGGCCGTGCGGTGCGTATCGGTCGCCCGCGCGGTCTCGCTGCACTTCCCGAAGCGCACAGCGGTCCCGCTTTTGCCACGCTTGCCGGATTGGCGCTTTACGGCGCGTCCAATCCGGTCGACTTGCGGAGCATGACGGCTGCGCCCCAAACCGTGCATCGCATGGGTGCAACGGGGTGGTGGCAACGCATGATGGGTGCACTGAAAGCCAATTACTAAAGATGAATAATCGCTTGTGACTCACCAATAGTAAAAAAGGTGATGAATTGCCTTTTCAACTGGTGCATGAAGAAAATATTGCGTTTTGCTTTGTCGGGCGAGACTGAGGGAGCCTTAAGAATATGAGCATTGAAATCGGCCCGCCGCAGGTGGATGAGCTGAAGCCACGCATCGCCGTCATTGGCGTGGGCGGGGCAGGCGGCAATGCCATTGCGAACATGATCGCTGCGTCGGTCGAAGGCGTGGATTTCATCGTCGCCAATACCGATGCGCAAGCACTCAATGCTTCGCCAGCCGAGCGCCGCATTCAGCTTGGTCCCCGGATCACCGAAGGTCTCGGTGCAGGATCGCGCCCTGAAATCGGTCGCGCGGCTGCCGAAGAAACCATCGCTGCGGTCGAAGAAGCGCTGAACGGCGCGCATATGTGCTTCATCGCGGCAGGCATGGGCGGCGGCACCGGCACCGGCGCAGCACCCGTGATTGCGAAGGCTGCGCGGGATCGCGGTATCCTGACCGTCGGTGTCGTGACGAAGCCCTTCACTTTCGAAGGCGCGCGCCGTGCACGCTCTGCCGAAGCAGGCATCGAAGAGCTGCAGAAGCATGTCGACACGCTGATCGTCATTCCCAATCAGAACCTCTTCCTCGTCGCCAATCCGAACACGACCTTCAAGGAAGCGTTCCAGATGGCCGACGAAGTGCTGCAACAGGGTGTGCGTGGCATTACCGATCTGATGGTCATGCCTGGCCTCATCAACCTCGACTTTGCTGACGTTCGCTCCGTCATGGGCGAAATGGGCAAGGCGATGATGGGCACCGGCGAAGCCGAAGGCGATGGCCGCGCGCTGCAGGCCGCTGAAAAGGCAATTGCCAACCCGCTGCTCGATGGCGTCAGCATGAAGGGCGCAAAAGGCGTCATCGTGTCGATCGTCGGTGGCGAAGACATGCGCCTGATGGAAGTCGACGAAGCTGCCAACCACATTCGCGAACTGGTCGATCCCGATGCGAACATCATCTGGGGCTCTGCGTTCAACGACAGCTTGAATGGCCGTATCCGCGTTTCCGTCGTGGCGACCGGTATAGATCATGAAGCATCGAACGCCGCTGCGCCCGCGTCGCAGCCTTTCAGCTTTGCCAATCGCCCTGCGGTATCGACCCCGGCTGCCGCCGCTCCGCTAGCGCCCCCCGCGCCGGTAGAAGTTACGGCTGTCGAGGAACCGCAGGAAGAACCGCTCGAGCTTTCAAACGTCGAAGTGCCTGTCGAACCCGCTCCGCTTGCCGCGCCTTTCGCGGCGCCTAAGGCGCCGGTGGTTATTTCCGATTTGACCGAGGAGGAAGAACTGATCCTCAGCGCCGAAACGGCAGCACCGGAACCTGAGCCGGTTCGTGCGGCTCCCCGGGTAGCCACCGGTGGCGGTACGTTGTTTGAGCGTATGTCGGGTCTTTCGCGCGGTACGGACAAGGCTGCCGATGCCGATGGGGAAGGCAAACCGGGAGGCATCGACATCCCCCGTTTCCTCAACCGTCAGAACAACCAGTAAGCCGATAGCCTGCCCGCACGGATGATCCGTGCAGGCAGGCGTTCCGTCGCAAAGCCTGGTGCAATACATTTCCTGTTCACTGACCATCAGGCTAGGACCAGTGTCGTGACCCTGCGTTCTTCCCTTCGCTTGTTGCTTGGTTCAACGGTAGCCCTGTCGGCTATGGTGGCCTCGCCCTTGCTCGCCCAAAGCAGCCCCGGCTTTTCGCAACTCGATGTTCGTCCACCCGATGCCGCTGCCAATCTGAACAGCCATTTGGCACGTTTGGGTGAGAACCCGCGCGATGTCAGCGCTCTGATCGGGGCGGGAGAGGCTGCGCTCGATCTGGACGATCCGCGCGCGGCAACTGGATTTTTCGCCCGTGCCGATGAGATTTCGAGCGGCAATGGTCGCGTAAAGGCCGGTCTCGGCCGTGCCATGCTCCAATTACAGAATCCGACCGAAGCCCTGCGGCTATTCGATCAGGCCGAGCGGCTAAGATATCCGAACAACAGCTTTCTCTCAGACCGCGGTCTTGCAAAGGATCTGAGCGGCGATCAGGCAGGCGCACAGCGCGACTATCAGGCAGCATTGCAAGTCAAGCCCAACGACCCGGAATTGATCCGCCGCTATGCAGTGTCGCTGGGCATCTCCGGTCAGGTCGATGCGTCGGAGAAGATGATCGAGCCGCTCCTGTATAAGAATGACCGTGCGGCATGGCGTAATCGGGCCTTTGTCCTGGCGATGAACGGGCGTGAGCAGCAGGCGCGCGATATCACGCAAAAGGTCATGCCCAAGCCGCTGGCCGACGCGATCCAGCCCTATATGGAGCGCATGGCCGCACTGACCCCCGCACAACGCGCAGCCGCAGTGCATTTTGGTAGTTTCCCGACCAATAGCGGTGTGCGGATGGCGGCCAATACGGCTGCGGCTCCCCGCATCGTCACGCCCTCGCCTGCGCCGACCATGCCCTCCACTGCAGCGACATCGTCCGCTTCGCGGGCTAGGCAGAGGGTAGTGGTAAACGCCCCGGCAAAGTCCAATACCGAGCCGCAGATCCGCCAACCCGTTAAGACCTCGGCCTTGCCGTCGCCGACTCCGGCCGCGCCTGCAGATGCGCCCGCGCCGAAACCGAGCACAGTGCAGCCCACACCAACCCCTATGCCAACACCCACGCCGACCCCGGCGCGACCTATGGTCCAGGGACCTGTGGACCCGGCTCCTGTGGACCCGGCACCCGTCCGGCAACCTGCGTTTGGCTCGTCGTCTGTCCCTGCAACACAAACGTCGGCCAATGCGCCTGTTCAGCCGTCAGTTAACGCCGCCACCGCACCGTCCCCTAGCCCCGTAGCCACGCGCACGTTGGCGGACATTATGCGCGAACTTGATGTTCCGGAGAGCGAAAGCAAGAGTCAGGTCGCTGCTGTCGACCTTGCGGAAATAGCTGCGATGCAGGCGCGCAAGCGTGAAGCCGCGCGGGCTGCGGTGGACAAAGTGAAGCGAGATGCCGCTGCCAAGGCGAAGGCGGAAGCCGACGCGAAGGCTAAGGTGCTGGCGGCAGAAAAAGCCAAACTTGCAAAGAACCCCTCGCGCAACTGGGTTCAGATCGGCACAGGACAGAGCGTGTCCGCACTGGGCTTTACGCTGAAGGGCTTGCGCAAAAAGCATGGTAGCCTGTCCAGCAAGGATGCTTTCACGGCAAGCTGGGGCCGCACCAATCGGCTGGTGGTCGGCCCGTTCCCATCCTTTGAAAAGGCCAAGGATTTCGAAGCCAGTTTGAAAAAAGGCGGCGCGGATGCATTCGCCTGGAAAAGCGATGCGGGCGAAGAATTGAACCGCGTCTCGGGCAAATAAGTCGACACGTAAAAACGCTTTACTGGATGACGACTTCCCGATTTGTCCTCAACCGGACATGTTCGCGCCAGGCGATATAAAGGCCGCTGGAGACGATCAGCGCAGCGCCTATCCAGGTGCTGACAACCGGCCAGTCGTTCCAGACCAGCCAACCGAACACCGTCGCCCACAAGATCGAACTGTAGTCCATTGGCAGCACGACCGACACAGGCGCCCAGCGTAACGCGCCCGTCATGAACAATTGCGCGATGCCGCCGGTTATGCCCATCAGCGCGAGCAGCCCCCAGGTCAGCGGATCGTGCGATTGTCCAACAAACAGCATCGTGATGCCCAGCGGCGGCATGGACAGCACGGTGAACCAGAAAACGGTGACCGCCGCGCCTTCGGTGCGTCCCAAAGTGCGTAAAAGAAGGCTGATGCTGGCCGTCAGGATCGCGGCGACAAGCGCCACTGCCACGCCCAGCAGGGGAAAATGACTGGCGTCGGGACGCACCATCACCAACACGCCCAGAAAGCCGATGAGCACTGCAGCCCAACGGTGAATGCCCGTGGCCTCTTTCAGCAATATAGCGGAGAGGATCGTTGCGAAAATCGGCATGGAAAAGCCGATGGTCGTCGCTTCCGTTAGTGGCAGAAGGATGAACGACCCAAAATTGAATATCATGCCCAGCAAGCCGAGTGCCGTGCGGCTGAGATGCAGACCGATCCGGCCGGTCCGCACCGACTTTGCGCCTTGGGTCATGCAGATCCACGCAAATACGATCGGAAGCGCGAAAGCCTGACGATAGAAGAGCGCTTCCCCCAAATGCACGCCGCGCGCGTTGACCAATTTTACCAGAGCGAACATCATAGCCAGGGTGAGCATGGCCGCCAGCCTGAGCCCAATAGCGAAAAACACCCGTTCCTCGCGAATCGTGGGCGTCGCCACTGTGGGTGGTGTACGCGTGGTAGGGGCAGGGGTCGGCACGAAACCGCTTTAGCGGCTTTGCTGCACCGCGCAATCAGATGTGTCGGCGGCCATCCCGCACTTGGGGGGATGGCCGCCGAGGTGTCTTACTTGGCAGGTTTTACGAATTTCAGAGTCATCCGGTCGCTTTCGCCGATGGCCACATATTTGGCCTTGTCGGTATCGCCGTTGGCCAGCACCGGAGGAAGGGTCCACACGCCCTTGGCCCAATCGGTGCTATCCTTGGGGTTTGCGTTCACTTCCGACGATCCGACATATTTGAAACCGGCTGCTTCGGCGAGGCGGCGTACGGTCGAGACCTTCAGATATCCCGATGACTTCTCCATTGCCGTGTCGCGTGCTTCGGGAAGTCGGTGATCGACGATGCCGAGCGTGCCGCCCGGTTTGAGCATGGCGTAGAACGCCTTGAACGTGGCAGCCTCAGTGCCGCCCATCACCATATTGTGCACATTGCGGAAGGTGAGGAGCGTATCGACGGTTCCGGCGGGAATGCCGGTTTCGGGCCAGGGAACGAGCTTCGCTTTGCCATAGACACCGGTCGCTGCGCTCATTTTCGCTTTCAGACCGTCGAAGCCTTTGCCCGGTGACTGCACGGCGTAGAATGTGCCCTTGTCCTTCAGCAGTGGTGCCAGGATTTCAGTGTACCAGCCACCGCCGGGGGAATATTCGACCACGGTCTGCGTGGGGGTCACGCCAAAGAAGGAGAGCGTTTCGACGGGGTGACGATATGTGTCGCGCGTCACGTTTGCCGGAGTCCGGCTGGGCGCGGCAACGGCGGCCATGATGGCCTGATGCGCGGCATGGTCCATTTTGCCGCCAGCCATCTTGTCGTCAGCCATATTGCCGTGGTCCATTTTTGAATGGTCCATCGTGTGTTGTGCCATGGCCAATGGTACGGCCAGAGCGGCTAAACCTAGAACGACTGTGCCAGTCAGTATCGGGGGGATTCGCATGGGGGGCTCCTCTTGTAAGGTCCCTGACCATGACGATGCGCGCGCCTATAGGCAAGGCATAGGAACGGCAAAGTGCTTTAAGGCGAGGTGCCTATCGCCCGGCGCGGTGATTGAGGTCGTGGCCCAGCGCCAATATCGCGACGCCGATGACCGTATACACGCTTTCCTCGAACCCATGGTCCAGCGTCATTGCGCCAGCCATGACCCCCAATCCCAGCGCGCCGATCGCGGCGGGCATCATGTAGCCGTGCTGGATCGCGCCATAGCCGAGGGCGACAGCGCCGAGCACGATAGCGATGGTAAGCCCGGTTTCGTGGAACAGCGGGTTGGACAGAAAGCCGCCAGCCGTGGCCAGCAGGCCAAGAATGACGGCCGTTGCCACGCAATGCGCCGCACACAGGCCGGACAAGGCCACCGCCATGCGGTCGAACGTGCCTTTGGCCAGTGCAGAACGGAAAGTCAGTAACATGATGCGTGTCACATAGGCGTTTCACGGAGAAGATACAACATTACATTGCGGCGCAACGCATCTTTTGCTGTCTCGTCGAAGCGACTAGTGACAGACGTCAAAATATCGAATAATCTCGATATATGGATACTGATTCTGCCTTGCTCGTTTTTGGTGCCCTGGCCCAATCCACGCGGCTCGATGTATTTCGCTTGTTGATCCGTCATGCACCCGATGGTCTGCCCGCAGGCGAGGTGGCGCGGCTATCCTCCGTGCCGCAAAATACGATGTCCACTCATCTGGCGATTCTGACACGGGCCGGACTGATAAAGGCGCAACGCGAAGGGCGATCGATCCGCTATCATGCCGATCTCGACCGGGTTCAGGCACTCGCCGTATATTTGTTGAAGGACTGTTGCGGCGGAGATGCGGCGCTGTGCGATCCCATCATTGCCGAATTATCCTGCTGCTGAAGGAGCGATCCGATGACTGAGCAAGAAGGGTCGGCTAAGCCAGTCGACGTCATTATCTATCACAACCCGGATTGTGGCACGTCGCGGAACACGCTCGCGCTGATCCGTAACGCGGGCATAGAGCCGCACATTATCGATTATCGTACCAACCCACCGTCGCGGACTATGCTTGTCAGCTTGATGAACCGCGCGCTCCTGTCGCCGCGAGAATTGTTGCGGGAAAAGGGGACGTCCTTCGCTGACCGGGGTCTTGGCGATCCCGCGTTGCCGGACGATGCGCTGATCGATGCCATGATGGCCGATCCCCTGCTGATCAATCGTCCATTGGTCGTGACACCGCTGGGCGTCCGGTTGTGCCGCCCTTCCGAAACGGTGCTGGACATATTGCCGCTGCCCCAACGGGAAGCGTTTACGAAGGAAGATGGCGAACAGGTCGTCGATGCCCATGGACAGAGGGCCAACGGACAGAAGGCCAGCGTGCAGGGGATTGCGCGATGACCCTGTTCGAACGGTATCTGACATTGTGGGTTGCGCTTTGTATCGTTGTGGGGATTGCCGCCGGTGCCGCTTTTCCGGCGCTGTTCGCTCTGATTGCCGCCGCCGAAGCGGCGCGCGTCAACTTGATCGTGGCTGCTTTGGTGTGGCTGATGATCATTCCAATGTTGCTCAAGGTCGATTTTGCCGGATTGGCGAGCATCAGACGACATTGGAAAGGCGTGGGAGTCACCCTGTTCATCAATTGGGCCGTAAAACCTTTTTCGATGGCGCTGCTGGCCAGCATATTCATCGGCTGGCTGTTTGCGCCGTTGCTTCCGGCGGGGCAGGGGCCATCCTATATTGCCGGGCTGATCCTGCTGGCGGCAGCGCCTTGCACCGCGATGGTGTTCGTCTGGTCAAATCTGTGTGATGGCGATCCCGGCTATACGCTGGGGCAGGTGGCGCTGAATGACCTTATCATGGTGGTTGCCTTCGCGCCGATCGTCGGGCTGCTGCTGGGCGTCGCGTCGATCACGGTGCCCTGGGATACATTGCTGCTTTCGGTGCTGATCTATATCGTCGTCCCGGTCGCCATGGCGCAATGGCTTCGGCGGTCGGCCCTTCGGCGCGGGACGCTGGACGGATTGCTGAAACAGCTTGGGCCTGCATCGCTGGGGGCGTTGCTGGCGACGTTGGTGCTGCTGTTCGGTTTTCAGGGACCGCAAATCATCGCGCGCCCCTTGGTCATAGCGTTGCTCGCCGTTCCGATCCTCATTCAAGTCTATTTCAACGCAGGCCTGGCCTATTGGCTCAGCCGTCGTTTCGGTGTGGCATGGTGCGTAGCGGCGCCGTCAGCGTTGATAGGGGCATCCAATTTTTTCGAATTGGCGGTCGCGACGGCGATAGCTTTGTTCGGTCTTCGCTCTGGCGCTGCATTGGCGACGGTCGTCGGTGTACTTGTCGAAGTGCCGGTAATGCTGTCCGTCGTAGCGATCGTTAAGCGGTCGCGAGGTTGGTACGAACGCGGGGCTGCATATCCCGCTTGAAACCCGCGCGGCGCAGGCGCAATAGCGCCGATATGTCCGCGTCGCATAGTCAATCGGCGTTTTCGCGCCGCTCATCGCCCCGTCCGCGCAGTATTGCCTTATGGCTGTTTTGCGTCGCCATTCTCGTGTTCGCGATGGTCGTTGTCGGCGGCATAACCCGACTGACCGAATCGGGGCTTTCGATCACCGAATGGAAGCCGATTAGCGGCGCGCTGCCGCCGCTGTCCCATGCCGACTGGATGGATGCGTTCGACAAGTACAAGCAGATCCCCGAATATCGGGAAATCAACAAGGGTATGAGCCTTTCCGATTTCCAGTTCATCTTCTTCTGGGAATGGGCGCATCGGTTGCTGGGCCGCGTAATCGGGCTGGCCTTTGCTTTGCCGCTGGCGTGGTTCGCGTGGAAGCGGGCCATCCCGGCGGGCTATGGCATCCGCCTGTTCGCGCTGCTGATGCTGGGCGGGTTACAGGGTGCGATCGGCTGGTGGATGGTGTCGTCCGGCCTGTCGGTGCGGACCGATGTGAGCCATTATCGACTGGCGGTGCACCTTATTACCGCGCTGTTCGTGCTGGCGGGGTTGGTGTGGACGGCGCTCGATCTGTTGGCGCAGGCAGCGGATACGCGGGCGCGGACGGCGCAACTGACCGGCTTCGCGATGGTCGCTGCGCTGGTGGTGTTCGTACAACTGCTGTTCGGCGCATTCGTGGCGGGCATGGATGCAGGCTATGTCGCAAACACCTGGCCGCTGATGAATGACCGTTTCTATCCGGCTGGCGTGCAATGGCTGGGATCGTTCTGGGCAACGCTCAGCGACGACCCGTTTCTGGTGCACTTCATTCACCGCTGGTGGGCATTTGTGGCGGCGGCTGTCCTGATCCTGCTGGCACGGCGCGCCAAGCGGGCCGGGTCGCGCGGCGCCTCCATCGCGCTCAATGCTTCGGTGGGGACGCAGGTGCTGCTGGGTATTGCAACGGTCATGAGCGGGATCGCCCTGCCGCTGGCCGTTCTGCATCAGGCGGTCGGCGCAATTGTGGTCGCCAGCACCGCCTGGGCAGCCCATGCGACGGGTGCCCGGCGACGCTGAAAAGGGCATGGTATTCTGATACCCGTCAGGAAACCCCCGCTTTCCCTTGACTTCTGGATGGTTGGCCGTCATTAGCGCGCATCCCCTGACGCCTGTTGCGTCGTCGGGACTTATTCAACAGGAGATTCGGCCCATGAAGGCGCTGATGAAGACGACCAAGTCGGCCAACGCCGCCACGGTCGACAAGAAGTGGGTGCTGATCGACGCGGAAGGCCTGGTTGTGGGCCGTGCGGCTTCGATTATCGCCAATATTCTGCGCGGCAAGCACAAGCCGAGCTATACCCCGCACGTCGATTGCGGCGACAATGTCATCATCATCAACGCGGGCAAAGTGCGCTTTACCGGCAAGAAGATGACCGACAAGGTCTATTACAAGCACACCGGTTACGCCGGTGGCATCAAGGAAACCACGCCTGCCAAGATCCTGGACGGTCGTTTCCCTGAGCGCGTGCTGGAAAAGGCAATCGAGCGCATGATTCCGCGCGGCCCGCTGGGTCGTCAGCAGATGCGCAACCTGCGCGTTTTCGCCGGTAGCGAACATCCGCATGAAGCGCAGAACCCCGAAGTGATCGACCTTGGGTCGCGCAACCGCAAGAACAAGGTGGGTGCATAATGTCCGATAACCGCCAGTCCCTGTCCGATCTCGCCGATCTGACCTCCGCCGCGCCTGTCGCTGCGACGGTTTCCGCCGACGCTTCCGCTCCGGTCGAAAACGCTGCGCTGGTTCAGCCCGCTGCGCCGACGATGCCGCTGCGCGAGCAGGAAATCGACGGTCTGGGTCGCGCTTATGCCACCGGTCGTCGTAAGGATGCCGTGGCCCGCGTGTGGATCAAGCCCGGTTCGGGCAAGGTCACGATCAACGGTCGCGATCAGGAAATCTATTTCGCTCGTCCGACCCTGCGTCTGGTTCTGAACCAGCCCTTCACCGTCACCGATCGCGTCGGTTCTTACGACGTTATCGCTACCGTCAAGGGTGGCGGCCTTTCCGGTCAGGCCGGTGCAGTCAAGCATGGCATCAGCCAGGCGCTGACCAAGTACGAGCCTGCCCTGCGCGGCGCGGTCAAGGCCGAAGGCTTCCTGACCCGCGATAGCCGTACGGTTGAACGTAAGAAGTACGGCAAGGCGAAAGCCCGCAAGAGCTTCCAGTTCTCGAAGCGCTGATTTCGGGAATATACCAAACTCAAGAAGGGCGGTCCTTACGGGATCGCCCTTTTTCATTTGAGGAATCGATATGGGCGAACGGTTCGAACGTCACAAGCAACCCTGGACTTCCGAAGAACTGGCCAAGCTGCGCACGCTGGCAGCGAAGGGCATGGCGATGAAAGCCATCGCCAAGGCGCTGACCCGCAGCGAGGAATCGGTGAAGGATCGCGCGAAGACAGACGGGATCAAGATCGCCAAGCTGCGGTGACGCCACCTGCGGCACTATTGCTTCAGGCGCAGGTCGCGCAGTTGTTGCGCGCATCGGCTTTTCTGGCAGGTGACCCGGCAGCGGTGCGGGGTGAGAAGCCCATGCCGCGACGGGTCATGGGCAATGGGTTGCGCGAACTCGATATCTTCCTGGTCGACATCGTCGCGCTGGCCGCGGGAGCGCGACGCACCCGGCGTGTCTATTGCGCGGCGGAAGCATGGCGGCGGGCAGCGCCAGCCATGGGACTGACGGAAGCCAGCCGGACGGCGCTTGTGCAGTTACGCGCCGCGCAGAATCGGCTGGCGTTCGAGCCTGTCCGCGCCGCTATCGGCCCGCCTTATCCCTTGGCACTGGCCTGCGCCACCTACAGCGCGTTGGCGCTGGAGGTCTTTCGCAAAGCCGACGCAGCATCCGCCTGAAAGCGTCAGGGCGTCAGCGTGCGGATCGACGTAATCTTCGTGTAGGTTACGGCGGTTTCGGCGCGCTGGCCGCGATAGATCCGGAACTGGGGGTAGTTCTGGCGGCCTCCGCCATAGCCGAACGGGCCGCGGTAATCGACGATTTGCTTGTTGCTTTGCCAGATTTTGACGTAGCCCGCCGTAGGATGCTCGTAGAAATCGACAGCGAAATTGTACCGCTGTCCTTCGGTCAGATCGCCTTGATACAGGATATAGGGTTTCTTGCCGACGACGGCAGTGCCCTTGCGGATCGGAACGTTGCGCACGATTCGGAAGACATTGCGTTTCAGACCGGACGACCATTCGAGGAAAAAGCCAAGCGGCCCGGCTTGCTCGATATCGCCGGGTAAGGTGGTCGCATGAATTTCGTGGAAATTGAGCCACTGGCCGACCTTCACGGCGCGCGCATTCTTTCCGGGGACGAAGGAGAACTGCTCATTGACGCGCTGCTTTATCGGAAACAGGTCGGTGTACCCATCCAGTCCGACACGGTTGACCGAGGTCGGATCGTTGCGGGCGCGTTCCCCGCTGCGGCATTCCAGCCTGACCCAACCCGGTTCGCCGAAATAGGGTTCGAACTGCACATTCCACCCTTTGAGCGGTAGCGGCCCGATCGAGATGAACTTCTGTAAGCCGGGCGCGGTGTAGCGCCGGTCAGGCAAGAGGCGCTTGACTGTGTCGCCTTTGTCGGACGAATCTATATCCTGCTGGTAAGTGCGCAACGCCCGGCGCCATTGGCGCGCAAAAGGCGGTGCGCCGACGCTCTGGCTTCCGCCATTTTCCGTGTGAACCGGCGCGATAATAGCTGGAGCCTGCGGCCCTGTATCGTACATGGATATTCGTCCCCCCGGACACATTATAGAGCGTAAGATGGTTAATATCGACAGCCGCCCTCTGTCACGAGCGCAGGGGGAACGGAACCTCTTTCTCGCAATTGCGAGACAGGCCGGTCGAATTGAGGGGTCGTTACATCAAAAAGCTATGGGGCAGCGTCTGGTCACAGGCGCCTGTCCCGAAAATTGGCCTTTTATTTCCGTGCCTTACGAGCGGCGTACTTTGCGTCGCGAATGGCCTTCTTCTCTTCCGGCGTAAGCTGCACCTTTTCCTTCACCTTCGGCTGAGCGGCAAGCTCGGCTTCGCGGCGGGCAGCTTTTGCAGCGGCGGCGGCTTCCTGCGCGGCTTTCTTTTCAGCCAGCTTGGCGGCGCGTTTTTCCGCTTCGGCAGCGGCTTTGGCTTCGGCGGCGGCTTTGCGCTCTGCGACCACTGCGGGATCGAGCGGCGGTTTGGCCTTCAACTTGTCGAGCGCCTTCTGCTTCGCCTGCGCGGCGAGCGCGAGGCGATCTTGAAAAGCGGGGTCTCGATACGTCGCCATGAGTCTGAAAGCCTGTCCGTTTTGAATGGGGGAGGGGAGCGCCTGCCCCCATTTCCCTTATCATGCAAGGCAAAAGAGGCTATTTTGTTCCGTCGAGGCTCGTAATTGTGCCACTGGCAGCAGGCATTTTCGCCATTGAGGCAGCAACTTTCTCTGCCGCTTCCATGACCCGCAGGATGTTGCCGCCCGCCAGTTTCGCGACGTCCGCGTCCGACCAGCCGCGCTTCATGAGTTCAGCCATCAGCTTGGGATAGGTCTCCACGCCGTCCATCCCCTGCGGCAAGGCAGGCAGCCCGTCATAGTCTCCGCCCAGACCGACATGGTCGACGCCAGCGACTTTGGCGATGTGGTCGATATGGTCCGCAACCTGTCCCATGGTGACGATGGGTTCAGGATTCGCCTTCTCCCATTCCGCCAGCGCAGCCTTCGCCTTTTCCGGGTCGCCGATATAAAGGCCGCCAAAGGGCGGCAGATTATAGCGTGCCTGCTCTGCGCCTCGCGCCGCGCCCCACACGCGACGCGCTTCAGAGACGTAGTTCGGCGCAAAGTTCACCATGACGATGCCGCCATTGGCCGCGACCTGTTTCAGCACGGCGTCGGACACGTTGCGGGGATGATTGCAAATCGCGCGGGCGCTCGAATGCGAGAAGATGATCGGGGCCTTGCTGACCCGCAGCGCGTCCAGCATCGTGTCCTCGCTCACATGGCTCAGGTCCACCAACATGCCCAGGCGGTTGAGTTCGGTCACCACCGCTTCGCCGAATTTGGTGAGGCCGCCATGCTGCGGGTCGTCCGTGGCACTGTCGGCCCACGGAATCGTGCGCGAGTGGGTGAGGGTGAGGTAGCCCGCGCCCAGCGCCTTGTACTGGCGCAGCACGGCAAAGCTGCCGTCGATCTGCCCGCCGCCTTCGACGCCTATCATCGATGCGATCTTGCCAGCCTTGAAAGCAGCGCGTGCCTGTGCAGCGGTGGTCGCCAACTGGAAGGTGTCTGGATAGCGCGCCGCGAACTGATGGACGAGGTCGATCTGTTCCAGCGTGGCCTTCACCTGTTCGAGGCCCGGAAGATTGGCGGACACATAGACCGACCAGAACTGCCCGCCGACCTTTCCCTGCCGCAGCCTTTCGATGTCGGTGTCGTAATCCTTCACCGGCAAACGATCGAGCGCAACGGCCCAGCGGTCGTCCTTTGCGTGATCGAGCAACGCTTCGGGCCAGTCGTTATGCCCGTCGATCAGCGGCGTCTGCGCCAGCACCTTAGCCACGCGCGCCGCATAGGGGTCAGCGGGCGGCGTCGCAGCGATGGCGGGGAGGGGAAGCAGGGCGAGCGCAAGGAGGAGGGTGCGGTTCATGCTGTGGCAGCGTAACGTAAGGCTTAGGCCTGTCAATCACGCCATATGAACGTGCCGAACGTCCATGCTGTGGTCCGTGGGAGAAATGTGGATGGCGTTGTAACTGGGGCGGGTATCGCGCAGCCGTTCGGACAGGGTACCCGCGCCGATCAGGCGAATGGACTGGCCATCGATCTGCTCGGTTCGGTCGAAGGGATCGTGGACATGGCCGGACAGCACGGCAGTCGCGCCTTGCGCCGACAGCGCACGCAGGGCGGCCCGTCCGCCGCGCGTCGAGGCGGTGCCGCTGGTGCCTCCTTCGATCAGCGGGTGATGGCATGCGATCAGGCGGTGATGCGTATCTGCTTCGCCCAATAACTCCAGCGTGTCGTCGAGCCGGTCGCCGGTGACGATCCCCTTCGACCAGTTGAACCGCCACTGCGCCCGCGCCGTGGTGCGCAACGGGACGATGGTGACGTGGGGCAGGGCCAGCGGACGCTCGATCAGGCGCTCCAGCGCATCGTAGCGCCGATAGGGGCGGAAGAACCGCGCAAAGACATCGAAATAGGGCAAGTCGTGGTTACCGACTTCGACCGATACGGGGGCTGGCAATGCTTCCAGCCAGCGGTGCGCGGCGGCAAATTCGGCACTGCGCGCGCGCATCGTAAGGTCGCCGGTGATGACGATGGCGTCCGGCTTTGCGTCGGTCGCTTCCGCCACGAACCAGTCGAGCGCATCCCGATCCTCTCGTCCGAAATGAAGATCGCTGGCGTGGAACAGCAGCGTCATGTCAGGATGCGGGCGCGTCGGTCAGCGTCTTGATGAAGCGTAGGCTGCTCTTTTCCAGCGTGAAGGTGCAGGGGTGGGTGCCGTCGCGCTTCTCGCCATCGATGAGTAGGCCGATGGCGCTATCGCATTCGACCGTCACCGATGTGCCGGTTTCCAGAACATCGGCCGGTCCCTTGCGGAAGTCGCCGGAGAGCCATGCGATGCCGTGCTGGACAAGTTCGGCAGGATTCTTGGCACGGATACCGATGGCTTCGAGCGTGTCGCCTTGCGGCTGGATGTAGATCGCCTGATATTCCTCAGTTTCGCCGGCCAGCCGCACCATGTCGCCATTGAACGTTTGGGCGATGGCACCGGGTACAGTCGCTGCGAGGCTCAACAGGTCGAGCGCGCGCATGTCCTCGCGCACATCGACCCATGCGGCGGTCGGTCCCGCGATGATGCCAACCAACGCCCGCTGACCGCATCCGACCACGACGGGCAGGTCGGTGTCGACCGCTTGCGGCGACAGCGCGCGGGCCACGATGGTGGGCGCGTCCACATCGCCGTGCAGTTGCTTCGATAGCAGGTTCATCGTGCCGCCGGGTAGGATCAGCACTTGCCCGCCCCAGCCTTCCAGCTTGCGGGTACTGGCGTTGATGGTGCCGTCTCCGGTGAAGATCGCGACGATCTCCACGCCAGCCGCTTCGACTTCGGCAATTGTGGGCAGATCGTCATCGGGCAAGGTGATGCAGCGGTCGAATACGCCGCCATGCGCGACTACGGTTTCGCCGATGCGGGCGCACATATCTGCATCATAGCTACCGCTGTTGCTGTTCGAAATGAGCCAGAGTTTTTTCATTACGCCCCCGAACGCGCCAGATCGCGATTCTTTCCGCGTTGCGATATGGGCGCGGTGCGATTGTTCGGCTAAAGGCGGCCCATGCTTCGTTCTTCTGGTTCATCCGGCGTGACTGCCATCGTCCTTGCGGGCAGCCGTCCCGGTCCCGATCCACTGCTGGACGGCAGCGGGGTAACGACCAAGGCGCTGCTGCCCGTCGCCAATAAGCCGATGCTTGCCCATGTGCTCGACGCGCTGGTCGGCCATCCGGCCATCGCGCGGATCGTGGTGCTGGCGCAGGATGTGGAGGGACTGATCGGCGATCCGGGTCTTGCGGCCTATCGCAACAATCCCGCCATCCGTTTTGCGCAGAGCGGCAATGGCATCAGTGCGTCGGTGATTGCCGTGCTGGACGATGTTGCGCCGCCGCCGGTGCTGTTGACGACGGCGGATAATGTGCTGCTGACCGGGGCGATGATCGATGCCTTCGTGGCGGGTGCGCAGGGCAGCGACATCGCGGTCGGGATGGTCGAGCGCGCGATATTGCTGGCGGGCTATCCCTCAAGTCGACGCACATGGCTTAAATTCCGCAGCGGCTGGTGGTCCGGCGCGAACCTGTTCTGGATCGGTAGCGACAAGGCGCGGCCCTTGCTCGACCGGTGGCAGGCGGTGGAGCAGGACCGCAAGAAGGGGATGAAGATCGTCGGCGCATTCGGGCCGCTGCTGTTGATCGGGGCACTGTTGCGGGTGCTGACGATCCATCAGGCGGTGGCGCGGCTTGGGCGGCGCTTTGGCCTGACGGCGCGCGTGGTGGTCATGCCGCAAGCGGAAGCGTGCATCGATGTCGACAAACCCGATGACCTGATACAGGCCGAGGCGATACTGAAGGCGCGCGGTTAAGCCGACACCTGCGGTTCTCGCATGGCGCGGCGGCTGGCCCATCCCATCAATAAAAAGCCGATGAGTGCCGCCGCGATGCTGGAGTAAGCCGCGCCGATGGTGCCATAGCGCGGGAGCAATATCGTGAGCATTCCCAGCAGCACCAGCGTATTGATGAAGACGATGCGCAACGACAGCCCGGCGCGGCCCGTTGCCATCAACAGCGGGCTGAAACTGACGCCGACAAGATCGATCGATGCGGCGATGCCGAGCAGCAGCAGGAGGGGATAGGCGCCTGCGAAAGCTTCCCCCGCAACGAGGACCAGCAGCGGTTTTCCCGCGACGAGGATCAGGATAATGATCGCGGCGCCGGTGATGAGCGCGAGGCGGTTCATACGGCGGAAGAGCGCGCGGACCTGCTCCGCGCCTTCGCTGGCGCTGGCGCGCGCGAGTTCCGCGAAGATGGTGCGGGAGAGCATACCGGACACCTTGGTCAGCGCCTGACTAAGCTGATTGGCGAGGCGGTAGAAGCCTGCGCCGGTGGGGCCGACGAACACGCCGATGATGAGCACGGCGACCTGCTTGCCGACCGAGGACAGCGTCGTAGAGAGGTTGGTGGCGGTGAGGAAGCCGATGAGTCCGGGGTTCTCTGCGCGGGCGGCAAGGGGGTTGCCGGAGCGCCACGAGCCTATCCGCCCCCGCGCGGCGCGGAGGGCGAGCGTCCAATAAGTCGATGCGCAAACCAGTTCTGCGCAGGCCCAGACGATGAGGAATGCGGTGATCGACGAGGTAAACGCCATGACCACCAGCGCACCGACCATCCGACCGATGGGGATCATGGTTTCGGCAACCGTTCCGGTATCGAAACGATCGAACAGGCGCAGCAGGCCGGTGGGGGTCGATCGGATGCCGAGCAGCATCGCGGCGCAGAAGATCAGCGCCTGCATTGCCAACTCTCGCGACCAGCCGAAATAGGGGCCGAGCAACAATGCGACTGCCGCGGCCAGCAGGCACCCCGCCAATGCCGATGCGATGTCGATCAACATGCAGAACCGCACCAGCCGGTTGAGCGCATGGGGATCGCCGCCATGCAGATGTTTCTGCCCGAACCGGACGACGATCTGCCAGGATTCGAACGTCACCATGACGCTGATCGCTTGCGCGGTGCTGAGGATCAGGGCGAAGCGCCCGAAATCGGCCACGCCCAGCGTGCGGGTGACGATGGCGAGATAGAACAGGCTGAGGATCGCGCCGACGCCTTTGCCGCCCAGCAACCATGCCGTATTGGCGATCACCCGCGAAAAGGCGGCGTCGTTTGCCTGCGCTGGCTTGGCGGCCCTGTCCTTCTTGTGCACGATGTCGAGCGGTCCCTGTTAGCAGCGCGCCGAATATCTAGGCGTCGGCGCAGCGATTGTCGATGGTGCGGGAATTGGCTAAGCGCGGGGCATGACGATCGACAAAGCCATCATCCTGAGTGCAGGGCAGGGGTCACGCCTGCTGCCGCTGACGGCGAACATGCCCAAATGCCTCATCAAGATCGACGGCAAGGCGATCCTCGATCATCAACTCGATGCGCTGAAAGCGGCGGGCGTCGATCATAATGTCGTCGTGGGCGGCTATCGGTTCGAAAAGCTGGCGGCGCATGTCGAAGCACGGAACGACGGAACGAGTGTCCGGCTGAATCCCTTCTGGCTCGCGGCCAGCAGCATCAGCAGCGTGTGGGCCGCGCGGGATCTGCTCGACGGAGATTTCGCCTTGCTCAATGGCGATACGGTATATGCCACCGACTTGCTGGCAAAGGGTTTCGCCGCGTGCAAGCCGGGGCTCAATCTGTTCGTTCAGCCCATTGCGGAAGCGGAACTGGACGACATGCTCGTCGAGGTTGAGGATGGCATGGTGCGCGATGTGGGCAAGACGCTTTCGCCTGCGCAGGCGCGCTATCGCTCGCTGGGCATCATCGTCGGGCGGGAGGACAAGGGGCTGTATCGGGCGGCACTCGACACCGTCATTTCGCGCGAAGGCGGCATATTGAATTTCCATCACGCCATCGTGGCGGAGATCGCGCGGCAGGATGGCGTGCACGCCATCGTCGTGGATCGCGACGACTGGATAGAGATCGACCGGCCCGAAGACATCGCCGCATGGCACGACAGGCGCGCATGAAACAATGAGTCAATCGGATCGGGCGGATGTTGCGTTTCTCTTTCTGGGCGAGATGCTGCTGGTGCCGCATCTGTGGCCCATTGTGGAGGCATTGGCGCAGGCGCGGCCCGATCTGACGATCGATGTGTGGATCAGTACATCGGCGCATGAGGAATTGCTGGGCGAATGGATGGCGCCGCTGGCCGCTGCGCGTGTCCGTCTGCGCCGCGCGCCCGGTTTTTTGCAACACGCGACTTTGGGCAAAGGCCAGAATCCGCCGTTGCCTGCGAAGCTGCCGATGCTGATGCGGCTCGCGCCTGCGCTCTGGAATGTGCCGGTAACGGTCTGTGCCGAACAGACGAGCCTGTGGTTGCCGCGTGTCCTGCCGATGCGGTCGCGCTTTGTCTTTACCGTGCATGGGGCGGGACCGCTCAACTATAATCGCGACGGACGTTTGCGCCATGCCAGTCGGCTGTTTGTGCCGAGCGATTATCTGACGGAAGACCATGTCGCGCATGGCATAGCGCGAGACGCCATTGCGGTGACGGGTTATGTGAAATCCGCCTTTCGGCCTTCGGTCACCGCCGTCGATATTTTCCCCGATGCGCGGTCTGTGCTGCTCTACGCGCCGCATTGGCAACGGTACCGGTCGTCCTGGTGGGAATGGGGCCACGCCATAGTGGAAATGCTGGCGGCGCAGGATCGCTACAATGTCGTCCTCGCGCCGCATCAGCGATTGTTCGAGCGGGACGAAGAGGCGCTGGCCTATCTGAATCGCTTTGCCGATTTGCCGAATGTCCATGTCGACAGCGGCAGCTTTGCAATGGTGGATGGCAGTTATACGCAGATGGCGAACCTGTATCTGGGCGACAGTTCCAGCCAGATCATCGAATATCTCGCACGTCCCCGGCCTTGCGTAACGCTCGATACGCCGGAAATGGCATGGCAGCCGGACGATTACCGGCGCTGCGGGGCCGTGGTTCGGTCTTTGGGCGACCTCTGGCCCGCAATCATGGCTGCGGAAGAACAACATCCTCTGTATCGCGATGTGCAATCGGCTTTTGCCATCGAAGCGTTGGGCGATGCTGGCAATGGCGCGCCACGTCGCAGCGCGCAGGCGATTATTGACCTGCTGTCGACGTCTTAAGCGGGCTGTTCCAGCCAGCTCGTGATCGGGCCGCCGCGTTTGCGCACGGCATAGGCCTGCATGAGCCGCACCGCATGGACGACTAGGGAAATCACTGTCCACCATGCCAGCGCGATCAGACCGAGATCGGGGCGCCCCACAACGACCGAAGCGACCAGAATCGCCATGTTCGGATTGCGGCGGGCAGTGACCAGGCGGAACTGCGAATCGAAGGGGCGCCAGACATGGATGTCCATGCCGAAATCCTTGATAAACGCGCCTTCGATCAGCCGTTGCAGGACATAGCCGACAACCACCGCGACCATGATCAGCATGAAGCTGCGCGGTTCCAGCGCCATGCCATGTGCGGCAAGACCGACGCCCCACGCATACCACCAGAAAGGCGGATGGATCAGGTCCACGCCATGATCGAAGATATTGCCCCATTTCGAGGCGGTGATGGTGCAGCGCGCCAGCTTTCCGTCCACGGTATCGAGGACCATGAACAAAAAGCCGATGGCCAGCCCGCTCCAGTAATGGCCCGCCGCGAACAGGAAGGTGGCGATGACACAGCCGGTCGCGCCGATGGCCGTGACCATATTCGGCGTCATCTTCAACTGTGCGGCGATTCGGGTGAGGAACAGCGCAAATTCCGGCCAGAGATATTTGGTCAGCGCATCGGTGACGCCTTTGTAGGCGCCGAAATAGCTTTGCCGTTCGATGGCCTTGCGCGACGACGGATCGAGCTTGCGGACAAACGGCACTTCCAGCTTGCGGAGCTGGCGATTGTAGAATTTCTCGCCCAGTGAAAGGTCGATAATGTGCAGGCCGGACGCGCTGGCGGCATCGAGCGGATCGACGCCTTCGGGTGCATGGGCGAGGATCAGGTCGTTGCCGTAGCGAAACACCGTGCCGGGTTTTTCGAGAGCAAGGCGCAGCAGCAGCGGATCGAACACATAGGCCAGATTGGCGGTGACGACATGCCCTTCGGCGGCCTGCTGCCCGGTCTTTGCGGCGCTGGCGATCATCCGGCGCAGCCTCTCGGCGTTGGACATCCCCCAGATTGGCGTGTCGTTGGAGCCAATGGTGCGAAGCGTCTGCGTCATCATGGGTCGGCTAATAGTGAAGCGACACGGGCGTGTCGCGGACTTTTTGTTACGGGTCAGGCGTGCGCTGTTCAGCGCAAATCGACCGTCGTCCATCCGCGCGCCTGCGCAATCTGTGCCATTTTCGCGTCCGCGTTCACGACATAGGCTTCGTCGGCCCAGTCCAGCGTCGGCGCGTCCGAAAAATCGTCGGTGTAGAAGCGCGTGCTGTGGGGGGCGAGGGCATTGTCGGCCAGCCATGCGCGGATCATCGCCAGCTTGTGCTGTCCGTAGCAGTTCTCGCCAATGATGCGGTGCGATATGCCGCCCTCTGTGCGATCATGGCGGGTGGCGACGACCGCATCGAAGCCGAGCGCTGCGCCGATGGTGCAGGCATAGAAATCGGGTGCGGCGGTGGCCATCACGAGCGTCCGCCCTTCCGCGCGATCCGCTGCGATCCGGGGGAGGGCGCCGGGCAGGATGTTCTGCGCGAGAGTATGGGTAGCATAGGCATCGGCCAGCTCTTGCGCGGTGGCGGCGGAAATCGTGCGGCCCAGAAACAGGCGAAAGCCGAATTGCTTGAGCGGCTTGCGCGCGACCATCCCGGCCTTGTGCGATGCCATCGCCAGCACCCACAACGGCAACGCAACAAGCCGCCACGGTGCGCGTCGGCGGGCGGCGAAAATCAGGAAAGGCGTGAAGGTGCCCCTGCGCGTGATCGTGCGGTCCATGTCGTAAATGGCGATGTGCATGGCGTTTCCTAATCGCTAAATGCCGCACTGCAACAGTTTCGATTACTGTCATCGCCTGTGGTACCTTGACTAAGCCGTCCCCATATTGTTGAGGGGTCCGCATCGGGACTCATACGGGACACGACGATCATGGCCGAATTCAGACTGCCTGCGAACAGCCGCATCAACGGCAAGGGCGCAACGACATACAAGGCTGAAGGCGCCTCCAACGTCAAAAAGTTCAAGGTCTATCGCTACGATCCCGATAGCGGTGAGAACCCCCGTTACGACACGTTCGAAATCGATCTGGATAGCTGCGGCCCGATGGTGCTGGACGCGCTGATCAAGATGAAGAGCGAGCAGGACCCGACGCTGACCTTCCGCCGCTCGTGCCGCGAAGGCATTTGCGGGTCGTGCTCGATGAACATCAACGGCAAGAACGGCCTCGCCTGCACCACCGCGATCGAGGATTGCGCGGGCGAAGTGAAGATCACGCCGCTGCCGCATATGGACGTGATCAAGGATTTGGTGCCTGACTTCACGCATTTCTACGCGCAGTACAGCTCGATCAAGCCATGGCTGCAAACCGTGACGCCGCCGCCATCGGGCAAGGAACGCCTGCAGTCCCCTGAAGATCGCGAAAAGCTGGACGGTCTGTACGAGTGCATCCTGTGCGCCTGCTGCTCGACATCCTGCCCATCCTACTGGTGGAACAGCGACAAGTTCCTCGGCCCCGCGATCTTGTTGCAGGCCTATCGCTGGCTGGCCGACAGCCGCGACGAATATACTGGCGAGCGGCTCGACGAGCTGGAAGATCCCTTCCGCCTGTATCGTTGCCACACCATCATGAACTGCGCCAATGTCTGCCCCAAGGGTCTCAGCCCGGCGAAGGCGATTGCCGAGACCAAGAAGATGATGGTCGAACGCGCGCTTTGATTGTGTGACCGAGGCTCCCGATAGCAAGGCAGACGAGTCCGTCTGGCGGTCGTTCGATTTTACGGGGACGGGAACATGGCCAGAGCTGTGGCCCGCCGTCCTTTTTCGCACCGAGCGGCCGGACTTTGCGCATTTTCGCGTCGATCCGCCCGCGATGGCAGGCAATAAGCTGGGTGGCCTGCATGGCGCATTTCTGGCCGGCCTTGCCGAAAATTGTCTGGGCATCCTGTTCTACGCCGCGACGGGGCGGCCCGATTGCGTGACCGTTTCCATGGCGATAGATTATCCCGATAGCGGCCATGTTGGCGCGCCCATCGACGGTGAAGTCGAATTGATGCGCGAAACGGGCCGGATGCAGTTTCTGCGTATCGTCCTGCGGCAAGGCGATGCCGTTCTGGTGCACGGAACGGGCGTGCTGCGGAAGGTAACGGCCCGATGACCGGCGTTCTGGCTCGCTATCATGCGCTGATCGCAGCAGGCGAATTGCGGGCCGATCCCGATCAGGAAGCCGCGGCGCACCGGCTGGATGCGCTGCAGCAGGAGCTGGAGGCTGTGCCGCCGCGCGGATCGACGCTGTGGCGAATGCTGCGCAAGCTGCCGGAGCCGCCACGCGGCGTTTATATGTGGGGCGGCGTCGGGCGCGGGAAGTCCATGCTGATGGACCTGTTCCATGATTGTGTGCAGGTGCGGCGCAAGCGGCGGGTGCATTTCCACGAATTCATGATCGACGTCCATGCGCGGCTGGCCGAAGCGCGCAAAAGCGAGACAGGCGATCCCATTCCTCCAGTTGTCGAAGCGCTGAAGGATGAGGCGCAGTTGCTGTGCTTCGACGAAATGGTGGTCAACAATATGGCCGATGCGGCGATCATGTCGCGGCTGTTCGCGGGGCTGATCGCGGCGCGCGTGACCATCGTCACCACGTCCAACCGCCCGCCCGACGATCTCTACAAGGATGGGCTGAATCGTCAGTTGTTCCTGCCGTTCATCGACCTCATCAAGGATCGCCTGGATGTGCTGGGTCTCAACGGGCCGACCGATTATCGCCGCGACCGGCTGGGCGATGCGACCTTGTGGCATGTGCCGAATGGACCGGAAGCGACTGCGGCGCTGAGCGCGGCATTCTTTCGCCTGACCGACTATCCGCCAAGCGACCGGGCGCATGTCCCGACCGAAGAACTGCCGGTGGGCGGCGGGCGGACACTGCATGTGCCCAAGAGCCTGAAAGGCTTGGCGGCCTTTTCGTTCAAGCGGCTCTGTGCCGAAGCGCGCGGGGCGAGCGATTATCTGGCGATCGCGCGGCGTTATCATGCTGTTATCATCGTCGGGATTCCGGTGCTCGGCCCGGAAAACCGCAATGAGGCGGCACGGTTCGTCACGCTGATCGATGCGCTGTACGAATATAAGGTGAAGTTGCTGGCGTCCGCCGATGCTGTGCCGATTGCCCTCTATCCCACGGGCGATGGCGCCTTCGAGTTCGAGCGCACCGTGTCCCGCCTGATGGAGATGCAGTCGGACGAATATCTCGCTTTGGGCCATGGTGAAAAATAGGCGAGGCGCTCCGCAGGGGGAGCACCTCGCCAGTTGAGCGCTGTCTCAGGGAGATTCGCCTTGGGGTGGAGGCGAGGGGGGAAACAGCTGTACGCCGCACTAATGCAATTGCGAATGAATTGCAAAGATAATTGCAACCTGATCACTTTGCGCAGTTGAAACCTTAACTTATTCGGCTTAAGCGGTCCTCCAATTCCAAGTTCGTAACCTTTGGAGGATGACAATGGCCCGTAAGAAGATCGCGCTGATCGGCGCTGGCAATATCGGCGGTACGCTCGCGCATCTCGCGGCATTGAAGGGCCTGGGCGACATCGTCCTCTTCGATGTGGTTGAGGGCGTTCCCCAGGGCAAGGCGCTCGACCTGTCGCAGTGCGGCCCGGTCGAAGGATTCGACTCGCAGATTACCGGCAGCAACGATTATGCCGATATCGCGGGCGCGGACGTCATCATCGTCACCGCCGGTGTTGCTCGCAAGCCCGGCATGAGCCGCGACGACTTGCTCGGCATCAACCTCAAGGTCATGAAGGCCGTGGGCGAAGGCATCAAGGCCAACGCACCTGACGCATTCGTCATCTGCATCACCAACCCGCTCGACGCGATGGTGTGGGCGCTGCGCGAATTTTCCGGCCTGCCGCATAACAAGGTTGTCGGCATGGCAGGCGTCCTCGACAGCTCGCGTTTCAGCCACTTCCTGGCTGACGAGTTCAAGGTGTCGATCAAGGACGTGACCAGCTTCGTGCTGGGCGGTCATGGCGATACCATGGTGCCGGTCATCGAATATTCGACCGTTTCAGGCATCCCCATTCCCGACCTCATCAAGATGGGCCGTTCCACGCAGGAGCGCATCGACGCCATCGTCGCACGCACCCGTTCGGGCGGCGGCGAGATCGTTGCGCTGCTCAAGACCGGCTCGGCGTTCTACGCGCCCGCCACCAGCGGCATCGCGATGGCGCAAGCCTATCTGGGCGACGAAAAGCGCGTCCTGCCCTGCGCCGCTTATGTCGAAGGCAAGTACGGCGTTGACGGCCTGTATGTCGGCGTGCCTGTCGTGATCGGCGCGGGCGGTGTCGAGGAAGTCATCGAAATCGCGCTGACCGACGAAGCCAAGGCCAACCTTACCGTGTCGGTGGACGCGGTGAAGGAACTGCTGGTTGCGTGCAAGGGTATCGATCCCTCGCTGAACTAATCCGAGCTGCACCGACCTCCCCAGGAAAAGTGTGCAGCCCGGGGCCGGTCGATTAGGATGAAAATGCCACTCACCTCCACGAAGGGGCAAGCATGTCTATCCTCGTCAACAAGAATACGAAGGTCATCACGCAAGGGATGACCGGGGCGACCGGCACGTTCCATACCGAACAGGCGCTGGCATACGGTACGCAGATGGTTGCGGGTGTGACCCCCGGCAAGGGCGGTCAGACTCACATCGGCCTGCCGATGTACGACACCGTGCTGGAGGCCAAGACGGCAACCGGCGCAGATGCTTCGGTCGTGTATGTTCCGCCGCCATTCGCTGCGGACTCGATCCTCGAAGCCATCGACGCGGAAATCCCGCTGATCGTGTGCATCACGGAAGGCATTCCCGTGCTCGACATGGTGCGCGTGAAGCGTGCGCTGTCGGGTAGCAAGTCACGCCTGATCGGCCCGAACTGCCCCGGCGTGCTGACGCCCGGTGAATGCAAGATCGGCATCATGCCCGGCTCCATCTTCAAAAAGGGCAGCGTCGGCGTTGTCTCGCGCTCCGGTACGCTCACCTATGAAGCGGTGTTCCAGACGTCGAACGCGGGCCTTGGCCAGACGACGGCTGTCGGCATCGGCGGCGATCCGGTGAACGGCACCAACTTCATCGACGTGCTGGAACTGTTCCTGGCCGACGACGCCACCGAATCGATCATCATGATCGGTGAAATCGGCGGCGATGCGGAAGAGCAGGCGGCACAGTTCCTGATCGACGAAGCCAAGCGCGGCCGCAAAAAGCCGATGGCTGGCTTCATCGCGGGTCGCACGGCGCCTCCGGGCCGTCGCATGGGCCATGCCGGTGCGATCGTATCGGGTGGCAAGGGTGACGCGGAAAGCAAGATCGCAGCGATGGAGGCAGCGGGCATCCGTGTTTCGCCCAGTCCGTCCGAACTCGGCACAACTTTGCTACAAGTACTGAAGGGCTAATCTGGCCCGAACGCGAACCGGGGCTGCACCCCCGGTTTGCGCTGGCGTTCCGCGACTGCACGCGGGGATGCGCAAGATTGGACGGAATATGGGTTACGAAGGTCAGGAATTTGAAGTCGAGCAGGGTCCAAGCTGGGCCAAGCCCAACTGGCCCCCACAGGATACCGACGCACTGACGGCTGCCCTCGACCCCACGCAGATGGCGGTCGAGATCAAGGCGAAGGCCGCTGCGTCCGGCAAGGCAGTGTCCGACAAGGACGTGGCCGAAGCTGCGGGCGATTCGATCCGCGCCATGATGCTGATCCGCACCTATCGCGTGCGCGGGCATCTGGCCGCGAATCTCGATCCGCTGGGCCTGTCGCAGCGTGAGCTGCCGGCCGATCTGACGCCGGAATATCACGGCTTCTCCGGCGCGGCGCTCGACAAGAAGGTCTATCTGGGCGGTGCGCTCGGCCTGGAATATGCGACTGTGCGTGAAATGGTCGACATCCTGCGCGCGAACTACTGCGGCAATGTCGGCCTTGAGTATATGCACATTGCCGACGTCGAAGAGCGTCGCTTCCTGCAGGAACGCATGGAAGGCAAGGACAAGGAAATCGAATTCACGCCCGAAGGCAAGAAGGCGATCCTGACCAAGGTCATCCACGGCGAGCAGTACGAAAAATTCCTGGGCCGCAAATATGTCGGCACCAAGCGTTTCGGTCTGGATGGCGGCGAATCCATGATCCCGGCGCTCGAAGCCGTCATCAAATATGGCGGCGCGCAGGGCGTGAAGGAAATCGTGTACGGCATGGCCCACCGCGGTCGCCTGAACGTGCTGGCCAATGTGATGGCCAAGGGTTTCCGCGTGATCTTCCACGAATTCTCGGGCGGCACTGCCAATCCCGAAGATGTCGGCGGATCGGGCGATGTGAAATACCATCTTGGCACCTCCACCGACCGCGAATTCGGCGGGACGAAGGTCCACATGAGCCTGGTTCCCAACCCCTCGCATCTGGAAACCGTCGATCCGGTGGTGCTGGGCAAGGTCCGCGCGCAGCAGGTGTTCCGCGACGATCTGGCCGAACATGCGCAGGTGCTGCCGGTGCTCATCCACGGTGACGCAGCCTTTGCGGGGCAGGGGATCGTCTGGGAATGCCTCGGCTTCTCCGGCATTCGCGGGTACAATACCGGCGGCTGCATCCACTTCGTCATCAACAATCAGGTGGGCTTCACCACCAGCCCGCAATTCGCGCGCTCCTCGCCTTATCCCAGCGACGTGGCGAAGGGGATCATGGCGCCGATCCTGCACGTCAACGGCGACGATCCCGAAGCGGTGACCTTCGCGTGCAAGCTGGCGATCGAATATCGCCAGACCTTCCACCGCGACATCGTGATCGACATGTGGTGCTATCGCCGCTTCGGCCATAACGAAGGCGACGAGCCCAGTTTCACGCAGCCGCTGATGTACGCAAAGATCCGCCAGCATCCGCCGGTCAGTGACGTGTACGCCGAACGGCTGAAGGCGCAGGGCGTGATCGACGATACGTTCATCGCCGCGACCACCAAGGAATTTGTCGACCATCTGGAAGGCGAATTCGAAGCGGCCAAGAGCTACAAGGCCAACAAGGCGGACTGGTTTGCCGGACGCTGGTCCGGTCTGTCGCAGCCTGCGGACATCGAGACCGACCGCAAGAGCATCGATTCGGCGATTGCGTCCAAGCTGTTCGACAGCCTGGGCCGGACGCTGACCACCGTTCCGGCAACGCACAACATCCACAAGACGCTGCGCCGTATCCTCGACGCCAAGGCGGAGATGTTCAAAACCGGCGCGAACTTCGACTGGGCGACTGGTGAGGCATTGGCCTTCGGTTCGCTGTTGTCGGAAGGCTATGGCGTGCGCCTGTCAGGTCAGGATTCGGGTCGCGGGACGTTCAGTCAGCGGCATTCGGTCTGGGTCGATCAGGACACCGAAGCGAAATATATTCCGCTGTCGACCGTGCCGCATGGCCATTTCGAAGTGCTGGATTCGCCGCTGTCCGAATATGGTGTGCTCGGTTTCGAATATGGCTATGCGCTGGCCGATCCGAAGTGCCTCGTGCTGTGGGAGGCGCAGTTCGGCGACTTTTCGAACGGCGCGCAGATCATCATCGATCAGTATATCGCGTCGTCCGAATCCAAATGGCTGCGCGCCAACGGCCTCGTGATGCTGTTGCCGCATGGCTATGAAGGGCAGGGGCCGGAACATAGCTCGGCGCGTCTGGAACGCTATCTGCAGCTTTGCGCAGAGGGCAATATTCAGGTCGCCAACTGCACGACGCCTGCGAACTACTTCCACATCCTGCGTCGCCAGATGCTGCGGTCCTTCCGTAAGCCGCTGATCATCATGACGCCCAAGTCGCTGCTGCGGCACAAGCTGGCGGTGAGCAAGGCGGAGGATTTCCAGGGCGAAACGCACTTCATGCGCTTGCTGTCGGATACCAATCCGGCATCCGACAAAGACACCAAGCGTCTTGTCCTGTGCAGCGGCAAGGTTGCTTATGACCTGATCGAAGCGCGCGACGCCGCTGGCGACAAGAACACGCAGATCGTCCGCGTGGAGCAACTCTACCCGTTCCCGACCGAAGCACTCGCCATTCGCATCAAGCGGATGACGAACCTTGAAGAAGTCGTCTGGTGTCAGGAAGAGCCGCGCAACAATGGCGGCTGGTTCTTTGTCGAGCCGTTCATCGAGCAGAGCCTGCACGACGCAGGCAAGGCACCGATGCGTGCGCGCTATGCGGGCCGCAAGGCATCGGCATCGCCCGCCACCGGCCTCGCCAAACGTCACATCGCCGAACAGGGCGCGCTGGTAGCCGATGCACTCGGCCACAGTGTGCGCGAAGAAATCCGTCGCCAGAAGAAGGGCTAAATCAGCATCATGGCAACCGAAGTCAAAGTCCCCACGCTGGGCGAATCCGTTACCGAAGCAACCGTTGGTGCGTGGCTGAAAAAGCCGGGCGATACGGTGGCGCTCGATGAACCCATTTGCAGCCTTGAAACCGACAAGGTCGCTGTCGACGTGCCGTCGCCGGTCGCGGGTGTGCTGGGCCAGCAACTCGTCAAGGAAGGCGATACCGTCAATGTCGGCGCGGTGATCGCGGTCATCGAAGCGGGTGGCGCTGCCGCCGCGCCTGCACCGGCTGCCACCGCTGCACCGGCCCCCGCCCCCAAGGCCGAAGCCGCCGCACCCGCGCCTGCCGCATCGGCTCCTGCGGAGGACGACGACAGCGAAGGCGGCAATCTGACGCTGTCGCCCGCCGTGCGCCGCATGGTGCTGGAACATGGCCTCGACCCGAGCAAGATCAAGGGCACCGGCAAGGACGGTCGTCTGACCAAGGACGACGTCGCCGCCGCCGTTGCTGACGGCACAGCGAAAGCCGCTGTCGCTTCCGCCGCCAGCGCAGTGCCTGCTGCTGCCGCTGCGCCGTCCGCGCCCGGTCGCGGCGAAGAGCGTGTGCGCATGACGCGCCTGCGCCAGACCGTCGCCAAGCGTTTGAAGACCGCGCAGGAAACCGCTGCGCTGCTCACCACCTTCAACGACGTGGACATGACCGCCGTCATCGAAGCGCGCGCGAAGTACAAGGATCTGTTCGAAAAGAAGCATGGCGTACGCCTCGGCTTCATGGGCTTCTTCACCAAGGCGGTGACGATGGCCCTGCGCGACATTCCCGGCGTCAATGCGCAGATCGACGGCGATGAAATCGTCTACCACGATTATGCCGACATCTCGGTCGCGGTCAGCGCGCCCAACGGTCTGGTCGTGCCGGTCATCCGCAACGCCGAAAGCATGAGCGTCGCGGAAGTCGAAAAGACCATCGGCGACTTCGGCAAGAAGGCCAAGGACGGCACGATGACGATGGAAGACATGAAGGGCGGCACCTTCACGATCTCCAACGGCGGCGTGTTCGGATCGCTGATGTCCACGCCGATCATCAACACCCCGCAAAGCGCCGTGCTGGGCCTGCACCGCATCGAGGACCGCGCCGTCGTCCGCGACGGTCAGATCGTAATCCGCCCGATGATGTACATGGCATTGAGCTACGACCACCGCCTGATCGACGGTCGCGAAGCCGTGACGTTCCTCGTCGCGGTGAAGAACGCGATCGAAGATCCGACGCGTTTGCTGATCGATTTGTGAGCCACCCATAACAACCGTGTTCCTGCGCAGGCAGGAACCCAGTAAATAGCACCGCCTGAGTGCTTCATCCGATTACTGGGATCTGCACTGCTCTGGAACACGTTTGATAATGGAGACAGTCTACGAAGCGCGGTTTCGTCTACCTGATGGCCAGCAATAAGAATGGCACGCTGTATCTGGGCGTGACCAGCGATTTGGTCCAGCGGGCATGGCAGCATCGCAACGGTCTGGGCGATGGGTTCAGCAAACAATATCGCTGCTACCGACTGGTTTGGTTTGAATGTCATGATGATTTGCAGGAAGCCAGACAACGCGAATTGCAAATGAAGAAATGGAAGCGCGAATGGAAAATCAATCTGATCGAGGACGCAAATCCTGATTGGCGCGATCTGTTCGATGAAATAGCAAGTTAGGTGCTCTTGCGCAGGCGGGAGCGGGAAATGTCCAGGCGCGCAAGCGTTGCACCATTACTGGGTTCCTGCCTTCGCAGGAACACATAAGCGAGGTGAAGAATGGCCGAATTTGATTATGATGTGCTGGTGATCGGCGCGGGGCCGGGTGGTTATGTGGCGGCGATCCGTGCGGCACAGCTTGGTCTGAAGACGGCCTGTGCCGAGTCGGGTTCGACGCTGGGCGGCACGTGCCTAAACGTTGGCTGCATCCCGTCCAAGGCGCTGCTCAACGCTTCGCATCATTTTGACGCGGCCGCCTCGGGCGCGTTGCTCAAGCATGGTATCAAGATCGGCAACGTCGAATTGGATCTGCCCGCGATGCTGGCCGACAAGGATGATGCGGTAAAGAGCCTGACGGGCGGTATCGAATTTCTGTTCAAGAAGAACAAGGTCGACTGGATCAAGGGGCTGGCCACGTTCAAGGACGCACATAGCGTAGACGTCGCGGGCAAGACCGTGACGGCGAAGAACATCGTCATCGCAACGGGTTCCTCGGTCACGCCCTTGCCGGGTGTCGAAGTCGACAATGCCAAGGGCATCGTCGTCGATTCGACCGGCGCGCTGGCGCTGCCGAAGGTGCCTGAGCATATGGTCGTCATCGGCGGCGGCGTGATCGGGCTGGAGCTTGGCTCGGTCTGGCGCCGTCTGGGTGCGAAGGTCACGGTTGTCGAATATCTCGACCAGATCCTGCCCGGCATGGACGGCGACGTGCGCAAGGAAGCGGCCAAGATCTTCAAGAAGCAAGGCTTCGACATCAAGACCGGTACCAAGGTGACCGGCGTGTCGGTGAAGGGCAAGAAAGCCACCGTGTCGGTCGAACCGGCGGCAGGCGGCGACGCGACGGCTATCGAAGCGGACGTGGTGCTGGTCGCCATTGGTCGCAAGCCCAATACCGACGGGCTGGGTCTCGACACAATCGGGCTGGAGCTCAACAAGCGCGGCCAGATCGAAACCGACCATGAGTTCGGCACCAAGGTTGCAGGTGTTTGGGCTATCGGCGACGTGATCCCCGGCCCGATGCTCGCGCATAAGGCGGAGGACGAAGGCGTTGCAGTGGCGGAAAACATCGCAGGGCTGACGGGCATCGTGAACCATGATGTCATTCCCTCGGTCGTCTACACCCATCCCGAAATCGCGGGCGTCGGCCTGACCGAAGAAGCCGCGAAGGAACGCGGCGCGGTCAAGGTCGGCAAGTTCCCGATGATGGCGAACAGCCGCGCCAAGGCGATCCGCGACACCGAAGGCTTCGTGAAGGTCATTGCCGACGCGGACACCGACAAGGTGCTGGGCGTCTGGATCATCGCTTCGCCCGCCGGCGACATGATCGCGCAAGCGGCGCAGGCCATGGAATTCGGCGCATCGTCTGAAGACATCGCCTACACCTGCCACGCGCACCCCACCCACGCCGAAGCGTTCAAGGAAGCGTCGATGGCCGTGCAGGGCAAACCCATCCACATGTAATTCCCGGCGGAGGCTGCAGATGGCGGATGCGGGATTGACGGACCCGGACCGAGTGCTGGATCGCCCGGTCTGGTCTGCACTGACCGGGCGCCAATCGGCACTCGCTATCGGCGGAGCTAAGGCGCTACGCTTTGCGCGGGAATATGGCCCGTTCGCGGCATCGGCGGATCGAAGCGACGTAGCGGCCCTTGCGGGCCTGATCGGGAACGATGCTGTCTCGGCTGAGGGGCATGGCGATATCTGGCTGGTTGAAAAGGACGCCGTTACACCGCCGCCCGGTCTTGTAGTGGTCCGCAGCGCCTTGTGCGTCCAAATGGTCGCGACATCGGTCACGCCCCCAACCGGGAGTTTCGATGTTCAGGATCTGGACGATGCCGACGCAGCGGACATGCTGGCATTGGCGACGTTCACCGCACCCGGACCTTTTGCCGAAAAGACGCATCGGCTAGGCGGCTTCGTCGGCATTCGCGAAAATGGACGGCTGCTCGCCATGGCCGGGGAGCGGATGAAGCCCGGCCCCTTTACTGAAATCAGCGGCGTGTGCACGCAGCCGGACTGTCGTGGCCGGGGCTATGCCGGTTTTCTGATGCGCGTCGTGGCATCGCGCATATTGGCGCGCAACGAAAAGCCGTTTCTTCACAGCTACGCGACGAATGCGGCTGCCATCGCCTTGTACCAGTCGCTCGGTTTTGCGGTGCATCAGTCGATTACGGCAACGGTGCTCAGACGGGTTTAACCCCACAAATTCCCCGGCAACAGCATGCCGTCGCGCATTGCCAGCGCGCCGTCCCGGTCCTTGGCGAGCAATAGCGCACCGTCCAGATCGACCCAATCCGCGCCCTGTGCCGCAAGGAATGCGGGCGCAATGCCCAGCGATGTGCCGAGCATGCAGCCCAGCATGATGCGCAGCCCGCGCGCGCGCGCCGCTGCGGTCAGGGCCAGCGCTTCGGTCAGGCCACCGGCCTTGTCGAGCTTGACGTTCACTGCCGAAAAGCCACTAAGCTTGTTCAGATCGTCGCGCGTATGCACGCTTTCGTCCGCGCAGAACGGCACTGGCGATTGCACCCCCCTCAGCATCTCCTCATGCCCGTGCGGGATGGGTTGCTCGATCAGCTCAACGCCCAGCGCGGCCAGCGCGGCTGCTTCCGCCGCCACATCCATCTCGGCCCAGCTTTCGTTGGCGTCGACGATCAGGCGGACATGGGGTGCGCCCCGGCGCACCGCCGCAATCCGGTCACGGTCGCCTTCTCCGGTCAGCTTGCATTTCAGCAGGGCAAAGCCGCGCGTGGCGGCGGTCTGTGCATCCTTTTCCATCTGTGCGGGATCGTTCAGGCTGATCGTGAAGGCGGTCGGCACCGCGACCGGAGCATGCAATCCTGCACGCTGCCAGACGGGGACGCCCGTGCGTTTCGCTTCATAATCCCACAGGGCGCAGTCGAGCGCGTTGCGCGCCGCACCGCTGTCCATGCCCCGGTTGACGCTGTCCCGGTCCATCGGTCCGCGATACGCAGTGATGGCGACTGCGCAATCCTCCGCCGTTTCGCCTTCATAATATATGGCGGTGCCTTCGCCGCGCCCGACATGGGTGCCGTCACCGACGGTGCAGACGATGACATCGACATGCGTCTTCGCGCCGCGACTGATGATGAAGGCGCCATCGACCGGCCAGCGTTCGACTGTTGCTGAAACTATTTCGACCATCGGATTGCTTTAGGCGGCTTGGCGAGCAGCGCAAACCCCATGCGGGCTTTCCCGCGCGTCGGTTGCGCGGTACAGAGACGAGCGAGCCCCCGAACCCAGGATAAACAAACCGTGACATCACGAGAGCTTACCGGCTTGCTGCCCCTTGCTCAGGGCGATTCTGCGCAGCCTTTTTTGCGCAAGGCAAATGACTGGATATGGCGGCTCAGCTTCGGAGCGATCGGCTGGCCGTGGCTGCTGAGGAGCCTGCATGGCGGCAGCAAGGCAGATAAGCGGGCATTAATGAACGCGCTGGGCCTTGCACCCGATTCGCTGCCCCATCTGGGAAGCTGGAAAGCCGATACGGGATTCCTGCGCCATATCGTGATGAACATCGCGCGGTTGCGCCCGGCGGTAACAGTGGAACTGGGGGCTGGCGCATCGACTCTGGTCGCGGCCAAGGCGATGGCGCTGCATGGCGGGGGGACGCTGATCAGTTTCGATCAGCATGCCGGTTTCGTCGAAGGGACGCGCAACTGGCTGAAGGACAATGGCTTGTCGGTCGATATTCGTCACGCCCCGCTGGAGGCCGAAGTCGATGGCTGGCCGGGGCGCTGGTACAGCGTGGATCGCCTGCCCGAGCGGATCGACCTCATCATCATCGACGGACCGCCCTGGAGCATTCATCCGCTCGTACGCGGTGCGGCGGACAGCCTGTTCCGGCGGCTGGCACCCGGCGGCGTGATCCTGCTGGACGATGCCGCGCGTCCCGGCGAGCGGCTGGTGGCGCGGCGCTGGCGCAAGCGGTGGCCGGATATCGAT
The DNA here is from genome assembly GCF_027925545.1 of Sphingobium sp. BS19. Lineage (NCBI taxonomy): Bacteria > Pseudomonadati > Pseudomonadota > Alphaproteobacteria > Sphingomonadales > Sphingobiaceae > Sphingobium > Sphingobium sp. BS19. The sequence goes on along the minus strand of NZ_BSEF01000006.1, from coordinate 179,277 downwards.
TTTTCCCTATTGCATGACGGGACGAAGGGAACGCTGGTCGGCGTGAAGCGCGCCGTGGGCGTGCCGCCTGCACCCGCCAATGACCGGGGCACACCGACGCGCCATGCGGTGCGCGCGGCGGGTATCGCTGCGCTGATTGCGACTGGCTGGATCGGACATGCCGTGCTCGGCGAGTTTCCTCAACCCGCGCGCGCAGCGGACACACGTTTCATCGATGAAGCCGCTGCATCGCACCGCACGGGCCTGTTGCGGCAGGCGATGGTGTCGCAAGTGGAAAGCACGCATCTGGACAGCGGCGAGATCGCTCGCTCGACTGGCCTGCGCCTGCCGATCCTGCCCGCCGGATGGAAAGTGCGCGATGTGCAGCTTTACCCGACCGAGGGCACGTCCGCCGTGGCCCTGTCGCTGACGACGCCCCAGGGCGAGTCGGTTACGCTGCTGACCGGTCGGGCGGAAACCCCTGCCGAGGGAAAGCCGCTGGTCACCAAGCGCGAGAATGAGAACATTGCCTATTGGGAAGAAGGCGATCAGGCGCTGGCGCTGACCGGGACGATATCGCCCAGCCGTGCGCTGGAGCTGGCCGCGTTGCTGGCACGAAAGCCGCAGGAGAGCTGATCGCAATTCCGGGCGGCGAACGCGCGTTCAGCCGCCCGGAATGATGTTTCTGTCTTAGCCGTCTTGGACTTAGCCGTTGTGCGTGGCGATCCACTCTTCGACGACGGGGGCGATCTTCGTCCGCCACTTGCTGCCGTTGAAAATGCCATAGTGGCCGACGCTTTCGGCCATATAATATTTCTTGTGACTATCGGGCAGGTTGGTGGCGATGGTCAGCGCCGCCTTGGTCTGACCCAGGCCCGAAATATCGTCGCGCTCTCCTTCGATCGCCAGAATGCCTATATCCTTGAGCGCAGCGGGATCGACCAGTCGACCCCGATGCATCAATTCGCCCTTGGGCAGGCTGTGCTTCTGGAACACTTCGCTGACGGTCTGGAGGTAGAATTCCGCCGTCATGTCGCAGACGGAGCGATATTCCTCATAGAATTTCTTGGTGGCGTCGGCGCTGTCATCGTCACCATCGACCAGATGCTTGAACATCTCCCAGTGGCTGACGAGGTGATCGCCCAGATTCATCGTCATGAACCCGGCAAGCTGCATGAAGCCGGGATAGACGCGGCGACCGTTGCCGGGATAGTTGAAGGGCACCGTCGCCACGACATTCTGTTCGAACCAGCCGATGGGCCGTTCGGTGGCCAGCGTATTGACCGCCGTAGGCGCTGCACGCGTGTCGATCGGTCCGCCCATCATTGTCAGCGTCCGTGGGCGGGCAGGGTGCTTGTCCGCCGCCATCAGGCATGCGGCAGCATAGCTCGGCACAGACGGCTGACAGACCGCCAGCATATGCGCGCCCGGGCCGATATGCTCCAGCCAGCCGACCAGATAATCGACATAGTCGTCCAGATCGAACGTACCCTCGGACATCGGCACGTTGCGCGCGTCGCGCCAGTCGGTGATCCACACGTCATGACCGGGCAGCATCCGCTCGACCGTGCCGCGCAGCAGCGTGGCAAAATGGCCGGACATCGGTGCCACGATCAGCAATTTGGGATCGCCGGCCTTCACGCCGTCACGAGTGAAATGGCGCAGTTGACCGAAAGGCTTGCGCGCCTCGATGACTTCGGCGATCGCAACGGTCTTGCCACTGATTTCGGTGGTGGGCAGGCCGAACGCAGGCTTGCCGCGCGGTGCAGAGGCGTGCGCAAACACATCGAGCGCAGAGGCCAGCATCGGCCCGCCGCCAAAATAGGAAAAGGGATTGGCCGGATTGTTCAGCAATTCCGCACCGGCATTGGCAAACGCGCTTGCCCCGGCGAGGAGGTTGCGCTGAAACTCATAGGCGCTGTAAAGCATGATAAACCTGCATTCCTTCTAGGATCGCTCCAGGAGCGATCTGACATCAAAGCCTGTTTCGTATCGCACTGCAACGTAAATAAATCGATTGCGTTGCATGCATGTGCCGATATGCGCCAACACCGAAACGAATATCTCGGTCACCGTCCTTCACCAGCAATAGCGATTGAGGGGGCCTGCGTGGGCTGCTAGGTCACTTTCCATGAGCAGGGACAACAGCGGGGCAACGACCCCCGACACGCAAAACGACATCGTGGACAAGGCGGAGGCGCCACGCGGCAAAAAGCTCGCCAGCCTCGGCATGTTGTGGCTTTTCGCCCGGAATTATCCGGGCCGCATCGCCAGCGCACTGACGGCGCTGCTGTTTGCATCGGCCGCTACGCTGGCGATTCCCAGCGGGTTCAAACTGGTCATCGATCGCGGCTTTTCCGGCGGTGGGTCGGGCGGCGATATCGGCCGCTGGTTCCAGTATCTGCTGCTGATTGTCATATCGCTGGGTATCGCCACGGCTTGCCGCTATTATTTCGTCTCCTGGCTTGGTGAGCGCGTGGTTTCGGACATCCGAGCCGCGGTGCAGCGCAACCTGTTGCGGATGGCCCCGCGTTTCTTCGAGGAAAATCGGCCGTCCGAAATCGCCTCGCGCATGACATCGGACACTGCCGTGATCGAACAGGTTGTGGGCACGACGGTTTCTGTCGCTTTGCGCAATGCCGTCACGGGCGTTCTGGGCATCGGCTATATGATCGCGCTGGCGCCCAAGCTGGCGGGTATGATGTTGCTGGGCATACCGCTCGTCATTCTGCCCATCGTCTTCATGGGCCGCAAAGTGCGCGTTCTGTCGCGGAGCAGTCAGGATCGCCTCGCCGACGTCGGCAGCATGACGTCCGAAGTGCTCGGCGCGATGCGGATCGTGCAGTCCTTCGGGCAGGAAGAACGCGAGGCGGCGCGGTTCAAGGGCGCAGTCGAATATGGATTCGAAACTGCGCGCCGCCGTATCCGCCTGCGCGCGATCATGACCGGCGTTGTGATCTGCCTGATCTTCGGCGCGGTCACGATGATCATGTGGCAGGGCGCCATCGACGTGGCGAGCGGCAAGCTGTCGGGCGGTGCCATTGCCGCGTTCGTGCTGACTAGTGGACTCGTGGCGGGTGCATTCGGATCGCTGACCGAGACATGGGGCGACCTGTTGCGCGGTGCGGGTGCGGCTGAGCGACTGAACGAGTTGATGACTGCAGTGCCGGACATCGCGCCGCCTGCCCAGCCCGTCGCTGTTCCGCGGATCGAACGGGCAAAGCTGGCGTTCGATCATGTGACATTCCTCTATCCGACCCGACCCGATGCCAAGGCGCTGGACGACTTCACGCTGACCGTCGAACCGGGCGAAACAGTGGCAGTCGTCGGTCCGTCGGGGGCCGGCAAATCGACGCTGATCCAGTTGGCGCAGCGCTTCTACGATCCGCAGGGTGGCACGATCCGCCTGAACGACGTCGATCTGCGCGATGCCGATCCGTCGGACATCCGCGCGATGATGGCGCTGGTGCCGCAGGAAAGCGTGATCTTCGCCGCATCCGCGCGCGACAATCTGCGCTACGGCAATTGGGACGCGCCTGACGACCGGCTGTGGGAAGCGGCACGCGCCGCCCATGCCGAGGATTTCCTGCGCGCTCTGCCGCAGGGGCTGGACAGCTTCATGGGCGAAGCAGGCACGCGCCTGTCGGGTGGCCAGCGGCAACGCATGGCGATTGCCCGCGCGCTGCTGCGCGATGCGCCGATCCTGTTGCTCGACGAAGCGACGTCAGCGCTGGATGCGCAGTCCGAACGGCTGGTGCAGGACGCGCTCGACACGCTGATGCGCGGGCGCACCACCATCGTCATCGCCCATCGCCTTGCCACCATCCGCGCCGCTGACCGCATCGTGGTGATGGATCAGGGTCGGATCGTCGAACAGGGCAGCCACGCTACACTCAACGCGCAGGGCGGCCTGTATGCGAAGCTCGCGCGGCTACAGTTTCACGACGAGGCTGCGTAACGCCTATCGCGCGCCTTCCGCGTAATAACGCTCCATATCGAGCCGCATCTGGTGGAGCGATTGCGGGTTCAGATAGATCATGTGGCCCGATTCATAATATTTGAACTGCAGATTCTTCTGCAGCGAAGGCTCCAGCATCATGTGCTTCAGGCTCTGCTCCGTCGCGAAGAACGGCGTCGCCATGTCGTAGTATCCGTTGAGCGCAATGACGCGCAGGTGCGGGTTGGTGCGCATCACGGCGGACAGATCGGTCGTGGAATCGACGACATTTTGCGTCGAACCGTCGGGTGCCTTGTGCGACAGCTCCCACTTCCAGTCCGCGCCGTCGCGCGCGCTCAGGCGATAGGTGAGGTCGGTGTCATAGCCCATGTCGCTCAGCCGTTCGAGGAAGCTGCCGACGTACAGGCCGGTGATGCCCGTGCTCGATGCGTCATATTCGGGGCGGTCCCCCGCCGCATCGTCATCCATGCCGGTATAGCGCGAATCGAGCCGCCCGATGGTCGTGCGATTGTCGCGCAGCAGTTCCTTGCGGAAACGGCTGAGGCTGATGCGCAGATTGGCGCGCTTGATGAAGTCGGGCGACAGGCCGGTCAGGCGGCTCATCTGCTGCGCCACGCTGTCCATTTCGGCAGGCGTGATGTCCGATCCCTTGGCAAGTGCCGCGCTGTAGGGGCCGTTTGCGAACTGGCGCGCCTGCTCGACGATGGTGGCGACATCGGCGGGGCGGTCGGCGATACGGTTGTGATACCATGCCGTCGCGGCGTAGCTGGGGAATAGGCCGATGAAATCGACGTCCAGCCCCGATTGCCGTACGCCGTAATTCATGATCGACGACAGCAGGATGACGCCGTTCAGCGCCATGCCCTGATCCTCCAACTTGTACGCCAGCGCCGCAGATCGTGGCGTGCCGTAGCTTTCGCCGAAGATATATTTGGGATCACCCCACCGCTTGTTGATGGTGACATAGCGGGTGATCGCCTTGGCAAAGGCGTCCACATCCTTGTCAAAACCATAGAAGTCCGACGCGGGCGTGTCGCCCAATGGGCGTGAATAGCCTGCACCCATCGCATCCAGGAACACCATGTCGGTGCTCCCGATCAGCGTATCTTCATTGGCGGTGACGGGGAAGGGAGCGGGGGCCACGGCCTGCGGCTCATTGGTCTGGACGCGCATCGGCGCGAACGATCCCATGCGCAGCCAAAGCGTCGAGGAACCGGGACCGCCATTGTAGAGGAACGTCACCGGGCGGCGCTTTCCGTTTGTGGAGGGCGCGGTGTAGGCGGTGTAGAATATGCTGCCGGTCGGCTTGCCGTTCATGTCGCGTAGCGTCAGCGTGCCTGCGGTTTCGGTATAGCCGATGGTGCGTCCGCCGACCGTCACCTTGCCGGTGCGGGATTTCTTCGCTTCGATAACGGGCGCCGTCGTCCAGTTCGCGGCTACATCCTCGGCGGTCTTCGCTGCCTTTGCTTCGGTCGCGCTTTTCGCGTTGCTTTCTTTCTGTGCGAAAGCGGGTGTCGATGCTGCGAGCAAGGCAAGCGAAAGGGTGAAGGCGGAGTGAATGACGGTCATGCAAAGCCCTGAAATAAAGTGATAATCCGATGGCATATTCTTACGCAGTCTACGCGTATGTGCAATGCTGTTTCCGTCGGAGCCTTCCGCACTGCCGCTCGTTCAACCGTCGTTGGCCTGTCATGAAGCAGGCATAGTCTATCGATCGTTCATCCAAGGAGACAGTCTCATGAAAATCAATCGTAGCGGGTCAGCTGTATGGAGCGGTGGCCTCAAGGACGGCAAAGGCGCGATTTCGACGCAGAGCGGCGCGCTCGACGCGCATCCTTATGGTTTTGCCGCGCGGTTCGAGGGCGTTGCCGGGACTAATCCCGAAGAACTGATCGGCGCGGCCCATGCCGGGTGTTTCACTATGGCGCTGTCGATGATCCTGGGCGAAGCCGGGCTGACCGCCGACAAGATGGAAACCAAAGCGGTCGTGACGCTGGAACAGGTCGATGGCGGTTTCAGCATCACTGCAATCGCGCTCACGTTAAAGGCCACTATCCCCGGCACCGACGACGCGACCTTCCAGGAACTGGCCGCAAAGGCCAAGGCGAATTGCCCGGTGTCGAAGCTGTTCAAGGCGGAAATCACGCTCGACGCGACGCTTGAAGGATAGTTTCTAAATAAAGTAGTGAAATGCAACGGATCATGCCCTATATTCAGGGCATGACCATTTTATCCATTCTCGATCTCGTTCCCGTTACGCAGGGGAGCGATGTGTCCACCGCACTGACCAGTGCCGCCGATTATGCCCGCACCGCAGAGGCTTTGGGCTATCAACGGTACTGGACCGCGGAGCATCACGGCATGGCCGGGATCGCATCGGCGGCGACATCCGTGGTGCTGGCGCATATCGGCGCGGCGACATCGACGATCCGGATAGGCGCAGGCGGCATAATGCTGCCCAACCATGCACCGCTTGCGATTGCCGAGCAGTTCGGCACGCTGGAGGCGCTGTATCCGGGCCGTGTCGATCTGGGTCTGGGCCGTGCGCCGGGATCGGACCAGCGCGTTGCGCAGGCGATGCGGCGTACACTGGCAGGCGGCGCGGATCAGTTTCCCCGCGATATCATGGAATTGCAGGCCTATTTCGCAGGCGACGACCGTCTCGGCTTTACCGCCACGCCCGGTGCAGGCGCTAACATTCCGCTGTGGATTTTGGGATCGAGCCTTTATGGTGCGCAACTGGCCGCTGCGCTTGGCTTGCCTTACGCCTTCGCCTCGCATTTCGCGCCCGATGCGCTGGATGATGCTCTCGCCATTTATCGCCGCGATTTCCGCGCTTCGGCGCAGCTCGATCGCCCCTATGCCATGGCCGGTTTCAACATCTTCGCGGCTGACACGCGCGAGGAAGGGGCATTTCTGGCAACCTCGATGATGCAGAGCTTCGTCGCGCTGCGCACGGGCACCCCCGGCAAGATGCCGCCGCCGATTGCAGGTTATCGCGAAAACCTCCCCCCGCAGGCGCAGGGGATGTTGAACAACGTCCTGTCCTGCTCCGCCATTGGCGACCGCGACGATGTCGCGCGCGACCTTGCTGCCTTCGTCAAGCGTACCGGCGTCGACGAAGTGATGGTCAGTGGCGCAATGTTCGATCCCGCCGCCCGCCAGCGCTCCATCGCGATTGCGATGGAGGCCGCGGAACGGATCGGCGCTCTGGAAGCGGCGTAAGCGCCTTACCAGATCTTCACGCGGTCCTCAGGCTTCAGCACCAGCTTGCCATCGGCGGCGGGCTTGAACGCATCGTACCACGCATCGAAATTGCGCACGATGTCGGTGCGATAGCGTGATGGCGAGTGCGGGTCGATGACCAGCAACTGACGCAGCCGCGCCTCGCGATCATTACGCCGCCACACCTGCGCCCAGCCCAGGAAAAAGCGCTGATCGCCGGTCGTGCCGTCAATCACCGGCGCAGGCTTACCACCCAGTGACGCATGATAAGCGTCCAGCGCGACGGCCAGACCGCCCAGATCGCCGATATTCTCGCCCAGCGTCAGCGCGCCTTTCACATGCTCGCCCGGAAACGGCTCATAGGCGTCATATTGCGTGATCAGCTTGCCGGTCAGCGCCTTGAAATTGGCGACATCCTGATCGGTCCACCACTGCACCAGCTTGCCGGTTTCGTCATATTTCGATCCCTGATCGTCGAAATGATGGCTCAGTTCATGGCCGATCACGGCACCGATGCCGCCATAGTTGACCGCCGGATCGGCATTGGGATCGAAGAAGGGCGGCTGCAGGATGGCAGCGGGGAAGACGATCTCCACCATGCCGAAATTGGCATAGGCGTTGATTTCCATCGGCGTCATGCCCCATTCCCAGCGGTAGATGGGCTTGCCCAGCTTGCCTACGCTATAGGCAAAGTCGAATTGCTTGGCGCGCAGCGCATTGCCGAACAGGTCGTCAGCCTTGATCTCCAGCCCGGCATAATCGCGCCACTGGTCGGGATAGCCGATCTTGGGCGTGAAGGCCGCGAGCTTCTTGTGCGCGCGCGCCTTGGCCTCCGCACTCATCCAGGACAAGCCGTCGATGCGGCGACCCCATGCGAGCAGCACATTCTTCACAAGCGCGTCGGCGGCGGCCTTCGTTTCCGGCGGGAAATATTTGGCGACGTAGACCTTGCCGACTTCCTCGCCCAGATTGGCTTTCATGAAGTTGATGCCCCGCTTCCAGCGGTCCTCGCGCTGCGGCGTGCCGGACAGGGTGGTGCCATAGAACGCGAAATTCTGTGCGCCGATCGCGTCGGGCAGAACGTCGGCATAGGCTTCGAGGCTGCGGATCAGCAGCGCGTCTTTCAGAACGTCGATAGGCGCCTTGGCCAGAATCGCGGCGGTGCCGGTAAAGGCGGTGGGCTGAGCAATCAGCAGGTCGGTCGAAGCAATGCCATTGGCTTTGAGGAACGCTGCAAAGTCGAAACCCGGTGCGGCCTTGGCAAGCTCCGTCAGCGTCATCTTGTTGTAAGTCTTGTCCGCGTCGCGGCTGTCGACGCGCGTCCAGTGCACTTTGGCGATGTCAGTTTCGAGCGCCATCAGCGCCGTGGCGCGCGCAGCGGCATTGTTCTCGCCCGCCAGTTCCAGCATCTTGGTAAGATGCGCGACATAGGCGGCGCGATCCGCCTTCATCTTCTCGCTATCGGTCAGATAATAATCGCGGTCGGGCATGCCGAGGCCGGACTGGGTCATCTGCGCGATGTAAGCGTCGGGGGCCTTGTCGTCCTGACCGACATAGAGCGCGAACGGACCCTTTACGCCGTTACGCGCGGCCTTGGCGACCAGCGCGGCATAGCCCTTGCGATCCTTCAAAGCCTTGATGTCGTTCAGCCACGGCGTGATGGGTGCCAGGCCTTTGGCCTCGACCGTCGCTGCGTCCAGATAGCTGGCATAGGCTGCACCGACCTTGCTTTGCGGATCGCCCTTGGCCGCATCCAGAATTTCGCGGGTGCGTGTCTTGGAAAGGTCGTCGAGGACGGTGAACATGCCGAAGCTCGATTTATCCGCCGGGATCGGATGGCTGCGTGCCCAGCCGCCATTGGCATGATCGTAGAATTCATCGCCCGGCTTGACCGTTGGGTCCATCCCCGCCGTGTCGAAGCCATAGGTGCCAAGTTGCGGCTTGGCGGTCGTCGATGCGGGTGTGGTCGTGCTTGTCTTGGCGGTCTGCGCAAAGGCCGGATACTGCATCGCGAATACCATCGCGGTGGCGGTTGCGAACCTGATCGATTTTTTCATGGACGTCCCTCTCGTGTCGATTTGCGACGATATTGGGGATGTCGTTCGTCTGCTGTCCATGCATTTCGTCGAAAATTGATCGAAACGACAATATGTTACGCGACGCGCGGTTTCTCTAATCGTTCGCTGCGTTTTGGCGGGGATTTCGGTAATGGCGCAAGACGCCCTCCGCTCAATGCCCGGGCGAAAGCAGGCGATATGCGCAGGATGATCCGCGCCACGACAATCGAAGCGCCGAGCACCAGCAGCGGATGGAGAATCAGGAAGGCGGGGTACAGCGGCGATCCCACAGGCCCGGTCCACTGGCCGATGAACGGTCCACCAAGCCAAATCAGGATCAGGTGGCAGCAGAAGAGGAAGAACGCATAAGGCTCTATCGCCAGCAATGCGTCGCGCATCCTAGAAGTCGCCAGCGCATTGGCCATCCGCCAGAAAAACAGTGCAGCCGCGATCCGCGTTACCAGATCCAGCGCCGCCATGGCATGCGGCTGAGTTGTCGGGAAAGGCGCGGGGGGTAGCGATAATGCCACCTTCACCGGAACGAGGATCGCAAAGGGCAGCAGCGCCAGCAGAGCCGGGAGCGCAGCAGTCCGCTCGGCCAGCGAAAGACGCCGCGCGATCATCCCCGACAGGAAGAAGAACAGGATGATCGGCCGCAGCAATATCGGTTGCGGCCATCCCCCGATGGCCAGCGCCGCAACGGCAAATGCCAGCACCGCCATGCCGCGCACCGGAAGGCGTACGAGCAAGGGCGCGACGATCATGCAGATGAACAGGTCGCGCAGGAACGGCATCTGTACATTGATGTCCGGCGCGCGCGTGAGGGCCAGCATTTCCTCGACTACCCAGCCGAGGCTGTGCGGGGTGGGCGCGAGTATCCAGCCAGCCGCCGCCGCGCCCGATACGCACAGGATCGCAATGGCGTTCCAAAGCAGCATTGGCAGCAGGATCGTACGTGCCTTCCCGGCGACATGCTGCCGCCAGTCGAGCACGCGGCGCGATCCGGCGACCAGATAGCCCGATATCATGCCAAGCAACGGAACCGCGCTTTTGCCCAGCCCCTCCATCAGCGTCCAGCGCAGCATTTCCTGCCCGGACCCGACCAATTGCGCCAGTTCCTCCCCCGTACGTCCGGTCCAGGCATGCACATAAACGACGCCGAGAATACAGAGGACGCGGGCAATGCCGATGGCGTCGTTGCGGGGATGGGTAACGGGTGAGGGAGGCAAGCAGGGGTTCCGGTGCGGTTCTAACGAGCGGGGAGCGTAACGATTGCGGGAGGAATTGTCAGCCTTTGGAGGTGGGGCGGGCCATTGTCGGGCTCTCCCGTGTTCCTGCGAAAGCAGGAATCCAGGGCGCTGTGCACGACCGTTTGCGTTCGCCGCCCTAGGCTCCTGCTTTCGCAGGAGCACGCGGAGGGTAACTTCAAATCCGCGTCATCCTGAACTTGTTTCAGGATCCATCGGGCCCCAGGCGCCGCGCCAAGAGGATAAATGGATCCTGAAACGAGTTCAGGATGACGGATGACCGTAAGGCACGCCGCCTCACCCACTACACCCCCCCCCACCCACAAGAAAAGGGCCGGGAGATCGCTCTCCCGGCCCCAATTCGTAGTGCGTGAACGCAGGACTTAGAAGTCCATGCCGCCCATGCCACCCATGCCGCCCATGCCACCGGGCATGCCGCCACCGGCCTTGTCGTCGCTCGGGCTGTCGCTGATCGCCGCTTCGGTGGTGATCAGCAGGCCAGCAACCGATGCCGCATCCTGCAGAGCGGTACGAACGACCTTGGTCGGGTCGATCACGCCAGCAGCGACGAGGTTTTCATAGACGTCGGTCGAAGCGTTGTAGCCACGGGTTTCGTCATTTTCGCGCAGCAGGTTGCCTGCAACGACGGCGCCATCGACGCCTGCGTTCTGGGCGATCTGCTTGACAGGTGCAGTGATTGCCTTGCGGATGATGTCGATACCACGGGTCTGGTCGTCGTTCGCGCCCTTGAGGCCTTCGAGAGCCTTGGTTGCGTACAGCAGAGCCGTACCGCCGCCGGGAACGATGCCTTCTTCAACGGCAGCGCGGGTAGCGTGGAGAGCGTCGTCGACGCGATCCTTGCGTTCCTTCACTTCCACTTCGGTCGAACCGCCGACCTTGATGACGGCAACGCCGCCAGCAAGCTTGGCAAGACGTTCCTGCAGCTTTTCCTTGTCGTAGTCGCTGGTCGTGTTCTCGATCTGCGCACGGATGGCTTCCACGCGGCCCTTGATCGCATCGGCATCGCCGGCGCCATCAACGATGGTGGTGTTGTCCTTGTCGATCGTGACGCGCTTGGCGGTGCCGAGCATACCGATCGTGACGTTTTCGAGCTTGATGCCGAGGTCTTCGGAAATCATCTCACCCTTCGTCAGGATCGCGATGTCTTCCAGCATCGCCTTGCGACGATCGCCAAAGCCAGGAGCCTTGACTGCTGCAACCTTCAGGCCACCGCGCAGCTTGTTGACGACCAGAGTCGCCAGCGCTTCGCCTTCGATATCTTCGGCGATGATCAGGAGCGGACGGCCCGACTGAACGACTGCTTCCAGAATGGGAAGGATCGCCTGCAGGTTCGACAGCTTCTTTTCGTGGATCAGGATGTAAGGATCCTGAAGCTCGACGAGCATCTTTTCCGGGTTGGTGATGAAGTAAGGCGACAGGTAACCGCGGTCGAACTGCATGCCTTCCACGACGTCCAGTTCGAAGTCGAGGCCCTTGGCTTCTTCAACGGTGATGACGCCTTCCTTGCCGACGCGCTCCATGGCTTCGGCAATCTTTTCGCCGACGATGGTGTCGCCATTTGCCGAAATGATGCCAACCTGCGCGACTTCGGACGAACCCGAAACCGGCTTGGAACGTGCCTTGAGGTCTTCGACAACCTTGAGAACGGCCAGATCGATGCCGCGCTTCAGATCCATCGGGTTGATGCCGGCAGCAACCGACTTCATGCCTTCACGGACGATTGCCTGCGCCAATACGGTCGCAGTGGTCGTGCCGTCGCCAGCGATGTCGTTGGTCTTCGAAGCGACTTCGCGGACCATCTGCGCGCCCATGTTCTCGAACTTGTCTTTCAGTTCGATTTCCTTGGCGACGGTAACGCCGTCCTTGGTGATGCGGGGCGCACCGAAGCTCTTGTCGATGACGACGTTACGGCCTTTGGGGCCCAGCGTTACCTTGACCGCGTCGGCCAGGATATCGACACCACGCAGAATGCGCTCACGCGCGTCGCGGGAGAATTTTACGTCTTTTGCAGCCATGAGAAATTACCTCTGCTATTGTTCAACTGTCATCCCAGCGAAAGCTGGGATCTCAATTCTTTCTGCTTCGTACATCCCTCAAGAAGAGGAATCCCCGCTTTCGCTGGGATGACGAAGCAAGGCGTTAGCCAACGATCCCGAGGATGTCCGATTCCTTCATGATGATCAGGTCTTCGCCTTCGACCTTCACTTCGGTGCCCGACCATTTGCCGAACAGAATCTTGTCGCCAGCCTTGACGTCGAGCGGCGTAACCTTGCCATCTTCGGCCTTGGTGCCGGTGCCGACGGAGACGACTTCGCCTTCCTGCGGCTTTTCCTTGGCGGTGTCGGGGATGATGATGCCGCCAGCGGTTTTCGCTTCGGCTTCGATGCGACGGACCAGTACGCGGTCATGCAACGGACGGAATGCCATAAATTTGCCTTTCCCTTCGAGAAGGGAACGAACGACAGCGGCCTCGATGCGAACGGGACATGATTGTCATGCCCTTGGCTCCACAATCGATGGTCCGACTCTCTCCCGCTCCCAGTGAACTTCTGTTTGTTAGCACTCTCCGGTGAAGAGTGCCAGCGCCGCAGATATGGTTCTGCGCTATTCCTGGTCAAGACCTCATAAAAGAAAAATGTGACGGTTTGAGGGGGTAGGCGAGGCAGGTCGCATGATGCGCGGGCATTGAAGCGACCATCGCAAAGCATTAGTTGAGCAGCAGGTTCGGAACGGAAGGCAGCACCCTTTGGCATTTGTACGCAGCGCATGGCGCATATTGGTCGGCATCAAGGACGCGCTGGTGCTGTTGTTCCTGCTACTGTTCTTCGGCTTGCTCTACACCGCGCTGTCTTATTCCCCAGCGCCGGTCGCCAGCGTGTCAAGCGGTGCGCTCGTGCTCGATCTGGAAGGCGTGGTGGTTGAGCAGCCGCAGGACGTCAATCCGCTGGCGTCGCTGCCGGGCCGCGCGCCGCAGATGAAGGAATATCGCCTGCGCGATGTCGTCACGGCGCTGGACGCGGCAAAGACCGACGGCAACGTAAAGGCAGTAGTCCTGAACCTCGACGGGTTCCTTGGCGGCGGGCAAGTCGCTTTGTCGCGCATCGGCAAGGCGCTCGATGACGTGCGCGCCGTGAAAAAGCCGGTGCTGGCGTATGCCACGCTCTACAGCGCCGATGGCTATCAACTCGCCGCCCATGCCAGCGAAGTGTGGCTCAATCCCTTCGGTCAGGTCGTGCTGGCCGGACCGGGCGGATCGCGGCTCTATTATAAAGGGCTGATCGACAAGCTGGGCGTGACCACGCATGTCTATCGCGTGGGCACCTACAAGAGCTTCGTCGAACCCTATATCCGCGCCGATCAGTCGCCCGAAGCGAAGCAGGCGGATCAGGCGCTGGCCGGTGCGCTGTGGCAGAACTGGCTGGATGAAGTCGCCAGGGCACGGCCCAAGGCAAAGCTCACCGCTTATGTCGCCGATCCGCTGGCAGCGGCACAGGCCGTGCGAGGCGATCTGCCCAAGGCCGCCGTGAATGCCGGACTGATCGACAAATTGGGCGAGGAATCGGCTTTTGCCGCGCGCGTCGCGGCATTGGTCGGGCCAAGCACCGACAAGAAACCGGGCACCTTCGCGGCTATCGACTATGCGCGCTATGTGAAGGCGAACACGCCAGCCAATAACGGCCAGATCGGCGTGCTGACCATCGCGGGCGAAATCGTCGATGGCGAAGCCGGTCCCGGCACGGCGGCGGGCGATACGCTGTCCGATCTGCTGTATACGGCGCTCACCGAAAAGTCGCTCAAGGCACTGGTGATCCGCGTCGATTCGCCCGGCGGGTCGGTGCTGGCGTCGGAGAAAATTCGCGGCGCTATCATGGAGGCGAAGCGGCGCGGCCTGCCGGTCGTGGTGTCGATGGGCAATGTCGCGGCCAGCGGCGGCTATTGGGTCTCCACCCCCGCCGACCGCATCTTTGCCGAGCCGGGGACAATCACCGGCTCCATCGGCGTGTTCGGCATCCTGCCCAGTTTCGAAGGAACGCTGGCGAAGATCGGCGTGACCACCGACGGATCGAAGACCACCCCGCTATCGGGCGAACCCGATCTGGCTGGCGGCGTCAGCCCGCAATTCGATGCCATCGCGCAGGCCGGCGTGGAACAAGTCTACACCCGCTTCATCGGGCTGGTTGCCAAGGCGCGGGGGCGGACGCCTGCGCAGATCGACGGCATCGCGCAGGGCCGCGTCTGGGACGGCGGCACCGCGCGGCAGATCGGCCTGGTCGATCAGTTCGGCGGGCTGGAAGACGCCATCGCGGCCGCCGCGAAACTCGCCAAGCTCGACCCGGCCACCGCCAAACCCTATTACATTGAAAAAGCCCCCGACAAATTCGCGCAGTTCATCGAAAGCTGGCTGAGCGACGGCGCAGAAGAAGCCGCGATCCCGACCGACCTGCTGGGACGGCAGGCATGGATCCAGCGCCAATGGGCGATGCAGGCGGTGGTCGATGCGCAGGGGCTGGTAACCGGCGGCGCCATGAAAGCCGCCTGCCTGGAATGCCGCGGCTACGGCGCACCGCAGCCAGTGGGTTCAGGCGAGGAGAAATCGTTCTGGGCGATGCTGGTGGGGAAGCTTTGGTAGGGGCCTGAGTCCTTGTCGTCGCCCCAGCGAAGGCTGGGGCCTCCGGCGCGGGCGGGATGAAGCCGGAAATACCGCTCCGGCCATACCCACCCCATTACCCGCACCCCGCAACTGCGCTACACCCTCACCCACAATGCCGCACCTCACCACCCCCGCGATAATCTGCGCCGTGCGCCATCATGGCGAGCATGGCGCAATCGTGCGGGCGATGACGCCTAACGACGGCCTCGTCAGCGGCTATGTGCGGGGCGGGCGTTCGCGGCAGGTGCGGCCTATCCTGCAACCCGGCAACATCGTGCAGGCCGAGTTCCGTGCGCGGACGCAGGATCAGCTTGCCAGCCTGACGGTCGAGATGATCCACAGCCGCGCGCCGCTCCTCGCCGAGCCATTGCCTGCCGCCGCCATCGACTGGACGTGCGCGCTCACCGCCGCTGCGTTGCCGGAGGAGAATGGCTATCCCGTTCTCCATCAGGCGCTCGACGCGGTGCTGGCGGCGGTGGAGGCGGCACCGGCGGCACGCGGATGGGCGGTGGCGCTGGTGCGTTATGAATTGCTGATGCTCAATGAGCTGGGTTTCGGCCTCGATCTCGACCAGTGCGCCGTCACCGGATCGCGCGAGGATCTCCATTATGTCAGCCCCAAAAGCGCGGCTGCCGTCAGCACGGCGGCTGCCACCGGCTATGAAACGCGGCTGCTCCCGTTGCCGTCCTTCCTTGTGACGGGCGGGCAGGCGGGGTGGCCGGACATTATCGACGGCCTGCGCCTCACCGGCCACTTCCTCGAACGCTCGATCCTCACCGACCGCCGCCGCGATGTGCTGGCCGCGCGGGAGCGGCTGGTGGATCGGTTGAAAAGAGCGGTTGCGTAACGGAAGCCATCCCCATAAGCGTCGCCCACATTTTCCGTCTATTGGGGATACTGACTATGCTTATCGCGCTGTTGCCGGGGGACGGGATCGGGCCGGAAGTCATCGCGCAGGCGCGTCGCGTGCTGGACGCACTGGCCATCGACGGCCTTGTCTATGAAGAAGCCCTTGTCGGCGGCGTAGCCTATAAAGCGGTCGGCCATCCGCTCCCTGCCGAAACGCTCGACATCGCCCGCCGCGCGGACGCGATTCTGTTCGGCGCAGTTGGCGACCCGGATTGCGACGCGCTCGAACGCCACCTCCGTCCCGAACAGGCGATCCTGGGTCTCCGCAAGGAACTCACGCTCTTCGCCAATCTGCGCCCGGCCAAGATGTTCCCCGAACTGGCGGACGCTTCCACTCTCCGTCCCGAAGTCGCTGCTGCCATCGACCTGATGATCGTGCGCGAGTTGACCGGCGACGTCTATTTCGGCGAAAAGGGCATGCGCAAGACCGCCGACGGTCAGCGCGAAGGCTATGACGTCATGTGCTACAGCGAAAGCGAAGTCCGCCGCATCGCGCATGTCGCCTTCCGCACGGCCCAAGCGCGCGCCAAAAACGGAGGGGGGGGCAAACTCTGCTCGGTGGACAAGGCCAACGTCCTCGAAACCTCGCAACTGTGGCGCGACGTGGTGATCGAAACCGCTGCCGAATATCCTGACGTTACCCTGACTCACATGTATGTCGACAACGCCGCAATGCAGCTTGTCCGCAATCCCGGCCAGTTCGACGTCATCGTCACCGGCAATCTCTTCGGTGACATCCTGTCCGATCAGGCGAGCATGTGCGTGGGCTCCATCGGGATGCTGGCGTCCGCTTCGCTCGATAGCAATGGCAAGGGTCTGTACGAACCGATCCACGGGAGTGCGCCGGATATCGCGGGACAGAACAAGGCCAATCCGCTCGCCACGATTCTCTCCGCCGCGATGATGCTGCGCTATTCGTTGAACCTGCCTGCCCAGGCGGACCGGATCGAAGCGGCGGTGGCCAAGGCGTTGGCGGGTGGCGCGCGCGGTGCCGATCTGGGCGGCAGCATGTCGACGGTGCAGATCGGGGATGCAGTACTCGCCGCGCTGTAAATGTAACGCGCGGAACCGGAAATGTAACATCCGAGAACCGCTCGTTAACGGATGCATCGTAGGCGTGGTTTGCAAAAAAAGCACATCAGCGGGCGTACCAAATGCAACTAAATCAAGACCATGACGATTTACGGCGGTTAACCCGCGAATTTGCGCGCGCGATGAATGCTGCCAATCCCGATATGGCGGACATATCCCGCCGCCGTATCGCCTTTTCGCAGCTTTTTCGGCAGTATCTGATACGGAAGCAGGAACTTGTCGCCACCGTACGCCTAAAGACAACATCGGTGCAGGTCGAAAACACGTTGCGCGCCCATGCGGACGGGACACGCGATCTTTTCCTGCAATATAACGCGCATATCAAGGTGTGGACGCCCGACCGCATCGCGGGCGATTGGCCAGGCTATCGCACTGCCGTTCTTAGCCTGCAACGGCAACTGAACGAACGGCTGGAGTGGGAGGAAACGACGCTCCACCCGCTCGCTGTGGCTACGGTCGAAGCGGCCTGAAGCGCCCCGCGACGCTTCCTCTGCCATCATAGGGCCAATTGGCGCAGGCTGGTTCTATCCTTCATCGTGATCGCGCGATACATGCGCATCCAGCTTGCGGTTCTGCGTATGCGCGGTATTGGCACATGCAACGTCCAGCGACGGCGACAAGGGCATAGAGCGTATGAAGAGAAAGACCGGGCAAGACCCCAGCATCACCGCCAACTGGCGCCCCGCGACTCTCGCCGTGCGCGGTGGGACGGCGCGCTCCGAATATGGCGAAACGTCCGAAGCGCTCTTCCTGACGTCTGGCTATTGCTACGACCGGGCCGAAGACGCGGCTGCGCGTTTTGCAGGCGATCAGCAGGGCATGACCTACAGCCGCCTGCAGAACCCCACGGTCGAAATGCTCGAAAAGCGGATCGCGCTGCTGGAAGGCGCAGAGGCCTGCCGCGCCACTGCCACCGGCATGGCGGCGATGACTGCCGCGCTGCTGTGTCAGCTTTCGGCGGGCGATCATGTCGTCGCGGGCAAGGCGTTGTTCGGTTCGTGCCGCTGGCTCACCGATACGCTGCTCCCCAAATTCGGGATCGAGACGACCACCGTGGACGCCCGCGATCTTTCCGCATGGGAAGCGGCCATCCGCCCTAATACGAAGGTCTTCTTCTTCGAAACCCCCGCCAACCCGACGATGGACGTGGTCGATCTCGCGGCTGTCTGCGGTCTGGCAAAGGCGCATGATATCGTTTCGGTCGTCGACAACGCCTTCGCCACGCCTGCGCTGCAACGCCCGATGGATTTCGGCGCGGATGTCGTCGCCTATAGCGCGACCAAGATGATGGACGGGCAGGGCCGCGTCCTCGCCGGTGCGATCTGCGGCACTGAGGATTTCATCGTCAACACGCTGCTCCCCTTCCACCGCAACACCGGCCCGACGCTCAGCGCGTTCAACGCCTGGGTTGTACTCAAAGGCCTGGAAACGCTCGACCTGCGCATCCGCCGTCAGAGCGAGAACGCGATTCTGGTCGCCAACTTCCTCGAAAGCCGCGTCGCGCGCGTCGTCTATCCCGGCATCCCCAGCCACCCGCAGCACGACCTTGCCATGCGGCAGATGGCAATGGCCGGTCCGATCTTCTCGCTCTATGTCGGCGGCGGTCGGGCGGAGGCGCACGGCCTGCTCAACGGCCTCGGCCTTATCGACATCAGCAACAACATCGGCGATTCGCGCAGCCTGATGACGCATCCGGCCTCCACCACCCATTTTGGGATGGCGGAGGAAGCCCGGCTGGAAGTCGGCATTACCGAGGATATGCTGCGTATCAACGTCGGCCTCGAAGACCCCGAAGACCTGATCGCGGACCTCGATCAAGCGCTTTCGTCGATTGGCCGTTGACTGTCCGGGGCCGCTGGGTGATTTTGGCCGCGTGAAATCGCTTTTCCCCTTTGCCTTGACCACGCGGGATATCACCGTGCGCGTCTCGGTCAGCTTTCTGCCTGAACAGTCGGAGCCGGATCGGGGTCGCTGGTTCTGGGCCTATCACATTCGCCTGGAGAATGAGGGGACGGCCCCCGTCCAGTTGCTCACGCGCCGCTGGCTCATCACCGATGGGCGCGGCGCGCAGCATCATGTCGAGGGCGAGGGCGTCGTCGGCGAGCAGCCGGTGCTGCACCCGGGCAAGTCCTATGACTATGTCTCCGGCTGCCCGCTGCAGACGCCCACGGGCGCGATGAAGGGTAGCTATCACATGCTCGGCGCGGATGGTGAGATGTTCGACATCGCCATTCCCGAATTTCCCCTGATCGCGCCTGCCATCGCCGAATGAAACGCACGCATCTGCCTTTGAACGGCCTGCGCGTGCTGGACGCCGCGGCGCGGCACCTGAGCTTCACGCGCGCCGCCGATGAGCTGGCAGTGACGCCGGCTGCCGTGGGGCAACAGATCCGCGCGCTGGAGGATATGCTGGGCGTCGTCCTGTTCCGCCGCACGCCCAAGGGGCTGGAACTGACGCCGGAGACCGAAGCGGGTCTCGACGCGCTGCGGTCCGGCTTCCTGATGTTCGAGGAATCGGTCCGCGCGATGCAGGTCGGCCAGTCGAGCCAGTCGCTCACCATCGCCGCCCCGCGTGACATCACCGCGAAATGGCTGCAGCGTCAGCTCGCGCTCTATGCCGCCAATCAGCCCGATCTGCATTTCGCGCTGGTCGCTGCCGACGATACGCTCGACTTCACCGAAGCCAATCTCGACATCGCCTTGCGCCTCACCGACGGCCCCGGCGACCATGAAGGAGTGCGGGTCGGCGATGCGTCGTTCGTTACTGTCACTGCACCGCAAAATGGGCCGCAGAACGGGAACGATCATCTGATCGATTGGCCGGGTTGCCCGATGGAAACCGAAGGCGGGGATGCGCTGATGCGCGTCGCCGATGCCGGTCTTGCGATCGAAGCGGCAGCCAATGGTTTCGGCCGCGCCACCGTGCCGCTGCTGCTCGCCCAGCGCGATCTGGCCGATGGCCGCGTCCGCCAGATCGGCGAGCCTGTCGACTCCGCGCGCGGCTACTGGCTCGTCGCGCCGCTGCCCCAGTGGCGGCAGAAGAAGGTGAAGGCGCTGGTGGAAGCGCTCAAGGGCGGCAACCCGACATGATCGCGCCGGAGCTTGTCGCGACCGATCGCCTGACGCTCCGCCCTTTGTTGGCCAGCGATGCGGAAGCATTGTTTCCGGCTTTCTCCGATCCCGAATTGATGACCTGGTGGTCCAGCGGTCCCCATGCCAGCGTCGAGGAAACCCGCGCCTATATCGCCCCCGATGGCGGTTATGCAGAAGACTGGTTCGCCTGGGCAATCACGCTGCGCGGCGGCGAAGCGCTGGGCCGCGTCGGTGCGGGGATGCGTCGCGCCAACGTATGGGAAATCGGCTATCTCCTGCGCCGCGACCTGTGGGGCAGGGGCTATGCCCGCGAAGCCGTGTCCGGCATCGTCGATCATCTGTTCGCGGAAAAAGATGCCCGCCGGATATTTGCCGATGTCGATCCCGACAATGTCCTCTCCATAGGCTTGCTCCGCCGCCTTGGCTTCCGCGAAGAAGGCCTCCTGCGCGGCGAATGGGAAACGCATCTGGGTGTGCGGGACAGCCTGATCTTCGGATTGCTGAAGGACGAGTGGAACGCGCGCTAATTTCCCTCTCCCCTTCAGGGGTCGATAAGAGGCACGTGACTCTTATCGAGGTGGCAAGCGAAGCGAAGCCGGGAGAGGGGGAATCACTGGAACGTCCCAGTCACTCCCCCTCTCCCCGACCCTCTCCCCTAAAGGGGAGAGGGAGCTTTATCACCCCAACCCCTCGGCCTTCTCTGCCAGTTCCAGCCACCGTTCTTCCGCCGCATCCTTCTCCGCCCGCGCCAGATCGATAGCCTTCGTCAAAGCCGCGAACTTCTCCGGATGCTTCACATACAGTTCCGGGTCCGCGAGCAACGCTTCGTCCCGCGCAATCGCCGCTTCGATTTCCTCGATCCGTCGCGGCAGCAATTCATAATCCCGCTGATCCTTGTACGTCAGCTTCACGGCCTTCACGGGCGGAGGCGGCGCATCGGGCGTGCGTGATGCTTCGGCTTTCTTGAAAGCCTTGGGCGCCATCCGCGCCTTGCGCTGCTTCACCCAGTCCTGATAGCCGCCCACGACGATATCGATCTCGCCTGTCCCGTCGAGACCCAGCGTCAGCGTCACGGTCTTGTCGAGGAAATCGCGATCATGGCTGACGATCAGGACGGTGCCGTCATAATCGGCGATCACTTCCTGCAACAGGTCCATGGTTTCCAGATCGAGGTCGTTGGTCGGCTCGTCGAGCACCAGCAGATTCGATTCGCGCGCAAATTCCCGCGCCAGCAACAGCCGCGACCGCTCGCCCCCTGAGAGCGTCCCCACCTTGGCCTCCGCCAGCGACGGATCGAACAGAAACTCCTTCAGATAGCCATGCACATGCTTGCGCACGCCGCGCACGTCGATCCAGTCGCCACCCTCGGCCAGCACTTCGCGCACCCGCTTTTCCGGGGCCATCAAACTGCGCTGCTGATCGATGAAGATCATGTCGAGCGTCTTCGACAGGGTCACTGTGCCGCTATCCGGCTCCATTTCGCCGGTCAGCAGCTTGAGCAGCGTCGTCTTGCCCGCGCCATTGCCGCCCACGATGCCGATCCGGTCGCCGCGCTGGATGCGGATCGAAAAATCCTTGATGATGGTCCGCTCGCCGAAGTTCTTGGTCGCGTGCGCTGTCGTGATGACGCTCTTGGTCTTGCTCCCGTCGCTGGCCATCGCCAGCTTCGCTATCCCCTGCGGCCCCACCATCGCCGCGCGCTGTTCGCGCATCTCGTACAGCTTGGACAGTCGCCCCTGATTGCGCTTGCGCCGCGCCGTCACGCCGCGTTCCAGCCAGTGCGCTTCGATCTTCAGCTTCGCGTCCAGCTTTTCCGCCGCGCGGGTTTCCTCGGCGTAGATTTGCTCCATCCACGCATCGAACCCGCCAAAGCCGATCTCGGCCCGGCGGATATTGCCGCGATCCAGCCACAGCGTCTGCTTGGTCAGCTTCGTTAAAAACGCCCGGTCATGGCTGATGACCACGAACGCGCCATTATAGCGATTGAGCCAGCTTTCCAGCCAGTCGATGGCCGAAATGTCCAGATGGTTGGTCGGCTCGTCCAGCAACAGCAGGTCCGGCTCGCTCGCCAATGCGCGACAAATCGCCGCCCGCCGCCGCTCACCGCCGCTTGCGGTCTTCGCCTCGCGCGACAGGTCCACGCCCAGTTGATCGGCAATCGCTTCGACTTCATGCGGTTCGGGTGAACGGTCCCCCGACAAGGCGAAATCATGCAACGTCGCAAAGGCGCTGACGTCCGGATCTTGCTCCAGCATCACGATATGCTTGCCCGGCGCGATGGAGCGTATGCCCTGATCCGCTTCGATGCTGCCGGCCAGCAATTTGAGCAGCGTCGTCTTGCCCGCGCCATTGCGCCCGATCAGCGCCAGCCGGTCGCGCTGGCCGACCTGAATGTCCAGTCCCTTGAACAGCCAGTCGCTGCCCTGATTGATGCCGAGATTTTCGAAGCTGAGAATAGGTGCCGCCATGCCGGTGCAGCTAGGCGTTGGACAGCCGCGAGGCAAGGGGCGAGCGTCAGTGCATGCGACGCCAGTTGCGCAGATGCGCTGTCGCCAGCAACAGGCTGCCCGTGACGGTCACCGGTACGTCGAAGGCGCCACCCAGAAGCGCGCCGATCAGCAGGAACAGCAGCCCCGCGGCCCCGATCAACGGTATCGCGGCGACACGATGGTGGAGATAGCCCTTGAATATTGCCGTTCCGCTGATGGGGATTGCGATCGCGATCATCACGAAATGCACCACCTCATGCTCGGGTATGATGCTGCTCATCACCGGCAATATCGCAATTATTATCGGTAACAGCAGGCAATGGATCAGGCACAGCCCGGAAAGGGCAAACCCCAGTCGATCGAGACGCGACACGGGGGCTGGGGCAGAGGAATCGCGCATTGCACAGGCTTTCATGGAGGAGGGCTCCATCTATGTAACAGTATATCATTGTTCAAGGGCTGATGCCGCTCATCCCCCGTTCAGCACGCTTCGTCATATGTGGTTTCGGAACCGCTACGATCCCCCTGCGTTAGCGGTCAGACTTTATTTCGGAGAGACCCCCCATGAAAATCGCCGCCCTGATGCTTCCCGCATTGCTCCTCTCCACATCCGCTTTCGCCCAGACTCAGGTGAACATCACCGAAACCGCGCCAGTCGTGACGCTGAACGTCTCCGAAGCGGTCGAGGCTTCGCCTGACATCGCCACGGTCGGCACCGGCGTAGAAACCCGCGCGCCTACGGCAAAGCAGGCCATGGCCGACAACGCCGCGCAGATGACGAATCTGATCGCCGCGCTTTCCAAAGCGGGAATCGCCAAAAAGGATATCCAGACCAGCGGCCTCCGCTTGAGCGCCCAATATGATTACAGCGCGCGCAATCCCGACGGGTCGCAGGCACCGGCAAAATTCGTCGGCTACGAAGCCGCCAATCAGTTGAGCGTCACCCTGCGCGACGTGGCGAAGGTCGGCGATCTGCTCGACCGGATGGTCGCGGCGGGCGCGAACAGCATCAGCGGCCCGACATTTTCGATTGCCGATCCTAAGCCCTTGCTGGTGCAGGCGCGCGGCGCGGCGCTGAAATCTGCCAAGTCTCAGGCTGATTTTTACGCGCAACAGGCCGGTTTCCGCACCGCGCGCCTTGTCTCGATCAGCGAAAGCAACAGCGGCGGCGGTCAGCCCATGCCGATGATGGACCGCATGATGGTCGCGAAATCGGCGCCTACACCGATCGAGCCAGGTCAGGTTTCCGCTTCCGTAAGCCTGACGGTCCAGTACGCGCTGGAGCGGTAAGCGAATAGGCGCGATATGGGCGACCTTAGAGAAGTTCCACATATCGCGCCTTATTCACCACCTGTTCAATGCGTGGCTGCTATGCCATGACCCATGTCCATGCTTGCCAAGTCGTTCCTGTCCCTCGCGCTCGCCGCCACCTTCGTCACCTTTTCCGTGCCGACCGTTGACGCCATGGGGCGTCGAGACGAACAGGACGCGGCCCGCCGCGCGATGCTGGACGGGCATGTCATGCCCTTCTCGATTATCAAGCGCCGGGTCGAAGCCGAAATGGGCGATGCGACCTATCTGGGGTCGGAATTCAATCCGGGTTCGAACATCTATCGTCTGAAATATGTGAAGGACGGCAAGGTCGTCTGGGTGGACGTCGATGGCAGGACCGGCGATATACGCGGCTGGGCACGATAATTTTACCGGCACCTGCCGCAAGACAAGAAAAGGGGCTTTATGCGTCTGTTGATCGTTGAGGATGAGCCCAGCCTGGGCCAGCAACTCAAGAATACGCTGGAAGGCGCAGGCTATGCCGTCGACCTTGCCACCGATGGTGAGGACGGCCATTTCCTCGGTTCGACCGAAGCCTATGACGCCATCGTCCTCGACTTGGGCTTGCCAGAGATCGACGGACTGACGGTGCTCGACCGCTGGCGCAAGGATGGCAAGACTTTCCCGGTGCTGGTGCTGACGGCGCGCGATAGCTGGTCGGACAAGGTGGCCGGGCTCGATGCCGGTGCCGACGATTATCTCGCCAAGCCGTTCCAGAGCGAAGAACTGATTGCCCGCCTGCGCGCGCTCATCCGCCGCGCATCGGGTAATGCCTCCAGCGAACTGATCGCCGGCGACGTCCGCCTCGACACCCGCTCGGGTAAGGTCACGCTGAACGGAGAGCCGGTGAAGCTCACTGCGCAGGAATATAAGCTGCTGTCCTACCTCATCCACCACAAGGGGAAGGTCGTCAGCCGCACCGAACTGATCGAGCATATCTACGATCAGGATTTCGACCGCGACTCCAATACTATCGAAGTGTTCGTCACCCGTATCCGCAAGAAACTGGGCGCCGACGTCATCACCACGATCCGCGGTCTGGGCTACAGTCTGGACGAGCCGGTTGCGTGAGGACATCCCCGCTACATCGCGTGCGGTGATTTATCCTGTTTTCGTCATTGCCCCGCAGGCGGGAATCCCTCTCCCACCCTCCGTCCTTGACGCACGGTCCGGAGCTGGATTCCCGCCTTCGCGGGAATGACTGAAATTCGCGTGTACGTTTCGTGAAGCTTCTCGGGACCCGATCCACCGGCTCGCTCAGCCGCCGAATCATCGGCATTGCGTCCTTGTGGATCGTGGTGCTGCTCTTGGGCGGGGGCGTCGCGCTGGACCGGGTGCTGGCGGACGCCGTCACGCGCAATTTCGACGACGGCATGAATTATGTGCTGACCGCAATGATCGCCTCGGCGGAAATCGGTCCCGATGGCGAAGTGCTGTTCAACCGGCCGCTCGCCGATCAGCGGTTTCTCGAACCCAATAGCGGCCTTTATTACCAGATCAGCGCGCCGGACCGCGAAGACTGGCGGTCGCGCTCGCTGTGGGATCGCGCGCTCGCGGTCGATCTGACGCATGGGGATCGCGACTTCCACGTGTACAACAGCAAGCAGTTTCCCGGCGAGGATCTGCGCGTCATGGAACGGGGCGTGGTCCTGCCCGGCTCCAATGTCCGCTGGATGTTCATGGTGGCGCAGGCGCGATCCGGCCTCGATGCGCAAATAAAGACGCTGCGCTCCACCCTGATAAAGAGCTTCGCGCTGCTGGGCATGGGCCTGATCATCATGGTCGCGCTTCAAACGTTCTACGGCCTGTTGCCGCTGCGCCGGGTGCGGCTGGAAATCATCGCCATGCGCGCAGGAGAAAAAAGCCGCGTTACCGCCGCCATGCCCGCCGAAGTCCGCCCTATGGTCGAGGAACTCAATGCGCTGCTGGCTCATAACGAGCGTCAGGCGGAGGAAGCGCGCACCCATGCAGGCAACCTGGCCCATGCGCTCAAGACGCCGCTCACCGTCATCATGAACGCCGCCACCGCCAAAGCGCCCGATCTTGGCGACACCGTGATCCGCGAAGCCACCACAATGCGGCGGCAAGTCGATCACCACCTCGCCCGCGCCCGCGCCGTAGGCCGTCGCGGCTCCGCGCAAAGCCGCGCCGAAGTCTGGGCCAGCCTGCAAGCCGTCGAACGCGCCGTCGCGCGCCTCTACCCCTATGTCCGCATCGACATGGACGGCGACAAGACAGCGGCGGTCCGCGTCGAGCGGCAGGATCTCGACGAACTGCTCGGCAACCTCATAGAGAACGCCGCCAAATATGGTGGCGGCAGCGTCTTCGCGACAGTCGAGCGCAAGGTCGATACCGTCGACATATTGGTGGAAGACGACGGCCGCGGCATCGCCGAAGCCGACCGCGAACGCATCTTCGACCGCGGCGTGCGGCTCGATTCCGGCAAACCCGGCACCGGCCTCGGCCTCGCCATCGTCCGCGACGTGGCGGAAATCTACGGCGGCACGGTCACGCTGGAGGAAAGCGAGGATCTGGGTGGGCTTCTGGTGCGACTAAGGCTGCCCGCAGCGGTCTAGCGGGATGGCCAACGCATGCGATTCGAAGGGCATGAATGTCAGTTGGCTTTCGACGGATCGACTTTTGCGCGTGAACGATGGCGCTATCGGCGGCTTCGGCATTAGCCCTCTTGGAGCTTCCATCCTGCGGCACTAGAGGCAGGCGGACAATCGACAGGAGTCCTGCATGATCACGATCGAGACCGATCGGCTTATTCTAAGAGGCTTCCGCGAAGGCGATGCGGAGGATCTCTTCGCCTTCCTCCATCATCCCGGTGCGAGTTGCTTCCTGTCGATGAAGCTTGAGACCCTTGCGGCGGCCCGTGCCGAGGCCATTAAGCGTGCAGTTTCCGATGACGTTTTTGCAATCGAGCATCGCCAGAGCGGTCGCGTTATCGGGGAGGTATTCGGTCACCTTGAGCCGCCAGATACATTCTCCATCGCGTGGCAGATGAACACGGATTTCGCGCGCCAGGGCTTCGCCTTGGAGGCAGCCCGAGCGGTGATCGATGACCTGTTCGAGAGGCACGGTATCCGTCGCATTTATGCGTATGTCGAGACTGACAACCTTGCCTCGCAACGCCTCTGCGTGCGTCTCGGCATGAGCCAGGAAGGCATGTTTCGAGAGTTCATTTCATTTGAAGCGGATGAGGCAGGGGCACCGATCTATGTCGACACACTTCAGTTCGCGATTCTGAAGAGAGAATGGCGGGGCGGGGACAAGAAGCGGCCCGAGGATACAGCCCAGCCTGTTCAGACGGGCGGCGCGTAACGCCATCTGGCTGGAAGGCGGGGGAGGCAATTTCCCGACCGTTCGCCTGTCGCGTCCGGTGGCCTTGCATTTCCCCTGTCCTACAGCCCGGTCGTTCCGCTAACGCACGCATCCCCTATCCTCACGCTTCGACTTCCCATGGTATTTACCTGCCCCGTACACGTCCATTGCGCCGGATAACCGCGTGGCTGCGGATTAGCGCCCCCGCGTAAACCACACGATCCCGGCAAGGATCATCGCCATCCCGATAAAATGATACAGCGCCAGTTTCTCGCCCAGCAGCAGCACCGCAAGAAACGCGCCGACCAGCGGCATGGCATTGATGAACTGCCCGGAAACCGCGCTCCCCACCAGCGCCACGCCGCGCGTGTAGCAGATGTAGCCGATCACCGAGGGGACCAGCGCCACATAGGCTATCGCCCCCACTGCGCCGGGGCTCCAGACGATCCGTGCGCCTTCGGCAATCTCCCACGCGGCGAGCGGCGCGACGCACGCCGCTGCAATCAGGAACGTCACCGTCAGGAAGGCGAGGGGATGCACATCCGGGCGGCGCGGCAGCAATACTGTATAGCTCGCCCAGGCAATCGACGCGATCAGGACAAGGATGTCGCCCAGGTTGAGCTTCATGTGCAGTAACGTCTGCAGGCTGCCCCGCGCAACGACCACACCGACACCGGCCATCGACAATAGGGTGCCGAACAGGCGCTGCGTTGTCGTGCGTTCGCCGTTGAGCATCCATCCTATGATCAGGATCAGCGGCGGTGTCGAAGCCTGAATCAGCAGGGCGTTGCTGGCGGTCGTGTAGTGCACGCCCAGATAGAGGAAGGTATTAAAGGCCGCGACACCCAGCAGGCCCAGCAGCAGCACCATGCGCCAATGCGCTTTCAGCACGGGCCAATCCCTGCGGATATGGTGCATCGCAAAGGGCATCACCACCAGGCTCGCGCCCACCCATCGACACGCGGTCAGCGTCATGGGCGGAATGCTGTCGCGGACGGCGCGTCCCACGATGCTGTTTCCTGCCCATGTCAGGATCGTGATGCTCAACAACAGATAAGGTTGCTGCCACAGACGGGCAGCCAGGGCGCGCAAGGCGATCACTGGTCCCGCGCGCGCTCGTGATGGCGGATGACTTCGTCGATGATGAAGCGCAGAAACTTCTCGGTGAAATCGGGGTCGAGGTTGGCGTCGATGGCAAGCTGGCGCAGCCGCGCCACCTGACGCTCCTCGCGGCCCGGATCTGCGGGGGGCAGGCTGTTGCGCGCCTTGTGCTCGCCCACGGCCTGCGTCACTTTGAACCGCTCGGCCAGCATGAACACCAGCGCCGCGTCGATATTGTCGATGCTTTGCCGATAGCGTTGCAGCGTCTCGTCCATGCTTATCTCCCAAGTTCAGGCGCGCTTTTTGCCGGATCGCTCTGCCAAGGCAAGCCCCGCCAGCGCGAAAGGAAGGCAATCGGACCATTTAGCTGTTGCGTAATGCATTGCGGATCGCCACTTACGCCCTGTCATGACCGCAACGACCCCCGGAAATGTAGTGCGCTTGGGCCGCGAGAGCGCCCCGTCGCTGGACCCCATCATGGCGCTGGTCGCCAATGGCATGAATAGCGTCAACAGCGTTATTCTGGACCGTATGCAATCGCGCATTCCGCTGATTCCCGAATTGGCCGGCCATCTGATCGCGGGCGGCGGCAAGCGGATGCGGCCGATGCTGACTTTGGCCTGCGCCGAATTGTTGCAATATCCCGGCACGCGCCATCACAAGCTGGCCGCTGCGGTGGAGTTCATCCACACGGCGACATTGCTGCATGACGACGTTGTGGACGGATCGGGTTTGCGCCGGGGCCGTCGCACCGCGAACATTATCTGGGGCAACAGCGCCAGCGTGCTTGTCGGCGACTTCCTGTTCAGCCGTTCCTTCGAACTGATGGTCGAGGATGGCTCGCTCAAGGTTCTGAAGATTCTGTCTAACGCCTCCGCCGTCATCGCGGAAGGCGAAGTCAGCCAGTTGACCGCGCAGCGCAGGATCGAAACCGACGAGAATCACTATCTCGATATCATCGGCGCAAAGACGGCGGCGCTGTTCGCCGCTGCCTGCCGCATTTCCGCGGTCGTGGCGGAACGTGACGAAGCGCAGGAAATGGCGCTCGACGCCTATGGTCGTAATCTGGGCATTGCGTTCCAGTTGGTCGACGACGCGATCGATTACGAATCGGACGGCGCGACCATGGGCAAGGACGCAGGCGACGACTTCCGCGACGGCAAGGTGACACTGCCCGTCATCCTGGCCTACGCACGAGGCGATGCCGAAGCCCGCGCCTTCTGGAAAGCTGCCATCGCAGGCCACCGCATATCCGACGAAGATCTCGCCCATGCGACGAATCTGCTCCGCGAAACTGGCGCAATTGCCGACACCATGGCCCGCGCCCGCCACTACGGCCAACGCGCCATCGACGCCCTCGGCCCCTTCGCCAACGGTCAGGCGAAAGCCGCCCTCACCGAAGCCGTCGAATTCGCGATTGCGCGGGCATATTAAGCAGGCGATGTAAGTTACTTGGGTTTAACATATAATTAGATTTGGCGACCTAGCTTGGCCATAATATGCTGGGAGCTATCATGTCAGACATTCCGAAGTTGATTGGCGCGCCCATCGCACTCGGTATCGCGATTTTCAATTGGCCAACTTCTCATTTCAAACCAACTGAGTCAGCCGCTGCGCGCATGGCGAAAATCTATACAGGTGTGCTCCCCAAGACGCTGGAAGGCGGTGTGACAGTTCAGGCGCCAAGGTCCGAAGGCGACATCCTGGTCTTCGAAGTGGCGTTGCCTTACGCGCCCTCATCTTCTCTAAATGAAGCAGAAATGGACCGCCTGATGCTCAACAGCGTCTGCGTCGCTGGCCGCGGATTGACGTCTTTCTTCAAAGATGGCGGAAAGCTGCGCATGGATATTCGTTATGCCGGAATGCAGCCTTACGCGGGGTCGGTGATGACAAGCTGCCCAGTGTCATAGGCGGTTCTTCCTTGTTTGCATGAGGTGTCACCAGTACGGCTTTTGGGGTGATACTTCCGATCCAAGTCGTCCTACCGGACCTTCTCGCTACCTTGCGCAACGGCAGCAACGCCGTGCTGGTCGCCCCTCCCGGCGCAGGCAAAACGACAGCAGTCGCCCCTGCATTGCTCACTGAACCGTGGTGCACTGGCCAAATCCTGCTCCTCTCCCCCCGCCGTTTGGCAGCCCGCGCCGCAGCGGAGCGTATCGCCGACATGCTGGGCGAGGCACCCGGCGGCATCGTCGGCTATGCGACGCGTATGGACAGCCGCCAGTCGGCCCGCACCCGCCTGCTTGTCCTGACAGAAGGCATCTTCCGCAACCGTATACAGGACGACCCGGAGCTTTCCGGTGTCTCCGCCGTGCTGTTCGACGAAGTGCATGAGCGCAGTCTGGACAGCGATTTCGGCCTCGCCCTCGCACTGGATGCGCAAGAGGCATTGCGGCCCGATCTACGGTTGGTGGCGATGTCCGCCACACTGGATGGCGCGCGTTTCGCAGCGCTGATGGACGGTTGCGCGGTGATCGAGAGCGAAGGGCGGATATTCCCGCTCGACCTGCGCCACATCGGCCGCGCCACCGAAAAACGGATCGAGGACGAAATGGCGGCGGCGGTGAAACGTGCACTGACCGAAGAGGCGCAGGGTGACATCCTCGCTTTCCTGCCCGGCGTCATGGAAATCGAACGCACGGCAGAGCGGTTGGCCGGATTGTCGGACGCCATCCGCGTGCATCGCCTGCACGGATCGCTCGAACCCGCGCAGCAGCGCGCGGCGCTCAAACCGGCCGGGGCAGGGGAGCGCAAGGTCATCCTCGCCACCAGCATCGCGGAGACCAGTCTGACCATCGACGGCGTCCGCATCGTCATCGATAGCGGCCTCGCGCGCCGCCCACGCTATGACCGGGCGGCAGGCGTCACGCGGCTCGTAACCGAAAAGGCCAGTCAGGCCTCAGCCACCCAGCGCGCAGGTCGTGCCGCTCGCCAGACACCGGGCGTCGCGTATCGGCTTTGGGAAGGGGCAGCGACGGCTGGTATGCCGCCCTTCGATCCGCCCGAGATACTCGAAAGCGACTTGTCCGCCTTGCTCCTCGACTGCGCACTGTGGGGCGTGAGCGATCCCGCGACGATGCGTTGGATCGACACGCCACCCGCCGCGGCGCTGTCCGAAGCGCGCATACGCTTGCAGGCGCTCGATGCCCTCGATGCCGATGGGCGGATCACCCCGCATGGGCGCCGGATCGCCACGCTGCCCCTCGCGCCGCGCATTGCCCATATGCTCGTCCGCGCAGCGGAACGCGACCTTGCCCAGACCGCGGCGGAGATCGCGCTGCTGCTGGGGGAGCGCGGGCTGGGTGGTACGGATACGGACGTCGCGCATCGACTTATGCGGTGGCGTCGCGAAGGTGGACCGCGCGCAGAGGCAGGTCGCAAACTGGTCAAACGATGGATTGGCTTAGTCGGTGGCAAGCCGGGTCGCAGTGATGGCGATGCCGTCGGCTTATGCCTCGCGCTGGCCTTCCCCGACCGCGTGGCAAAGCGTCGATCCGCTGACGGCGCGCAATGGGCAAGCGTGGGCGGACGCGGTTTCAAGCTCGATCCGCTCAACCCGCTGGCACGCGAGGCATGGCTGGCAATTGGCGAAGTGCAGGGCAACGCCGCCGGTGCCCGCATCCTCTCCGCCGCACCGATAACCGAAGCCGACGTTCTGGCGCTGTTCGGCGACCGCGTGGCGGAGCATCGCACTGTGCGCTTTAAGCCGGAGACGGGCGGCATCGAAGCCTTGCGTGAACGCAGACTGGGCGCGCTGAGGCTGACATCGGGATCGGATGACAAGCCCGATCCGCAGGCGGTCGCCACCGCTTTGTTGGACGGAGTCCGTGCTGGAGGTGTCGACTTATTGCCATGGTCGGAGGCTGCACAGTCGCTGCGGATGCGCGCGGCCTTTGCCGGCGTGGACGCGCTCTCGGATGCGGCATTGCTGGAAATGCTCGACGACTGGCTCCCGCCGCTTCTGATCGGCCGCCGCCGTCTGTCCGATATTGACCGCTCGGGACTTTCCGAAACGCTGGAGAACATCGTCGGCTGGGACGGCAAGCAGCGGATCGAGCGCCTTGCTCCACCCGATTTCGTCTCGCCCGCAGGCAGCCGCCACGCCATCGATTACATGGCGGAGGGTGGCCCGCGCGTCGAATTGCGCGTGCAGGCGTTGTTCGGACTAGCGGCGCACCCCTGCGTTGGCGACATGCAGGTGCCGCTGGTACTCAGCCTTACATCGCCCCCCGGACGCCCCATTCAGACGACCCGCGATCTGCCGGGGTTCTGGGCGGGAAGCTGGTCTGCGGTGGCCAAGGAAATGCGCGGTCGCTATCCGCGCCACCCCTGGCCCGACGATCCTGCCGCCGCAGCCGCCACGCTCCGCACGAAACGCGCCGACGCACGCGGGAAATCTTGACGGAGCGGCGCTTTTCGGGGCAAGGCCAAACCGCACATCGACTCCCGGAGACCATCGTGACGGCACGTATTTATCAGACGCCCAAAAATGCGATGCAATCGGGCAAGGCGAAGACCGGCATCTGGGTGCTGGAATTCAAGCCCACCGAACCCAAGCTGCCCGATCCGCTGACGGGCTGGGCCGGCTCGGGTTACACCGAGGAACAGGTGATCCTGAAGTTCCCTTCGCAGGACGCGGCAAAGGCCTATGCCGAACGCGAAGGCATCGACTACACCGTCGTCATCACGCCGCCTAAGACGCTTAAGCTTCAGGCTTATGCGGATAACTTCCGCTAAGTTTTACTTTTACGTGTCGGCTTTTAGAAAGCTGCCACCGAGCAACAACAGCATCTTGACGTCGATGGCGTAACCCTGCGCCCGTAAATCTTCGACATAGTGCGGCAGGTCATCGAGTGGAACGCGATGGACGATAATGTCCTCGCCTTCCACGCCGCCGCCTTCGCTCACCTTGGTCAGCCCGCCTGCACGGAACAGCGTGAAGCTTTCTGACACCATGCCCGGGGAGCTGAAAAACTCCCCCAGCTTCGTCATGGTTTCGGCGCGATAGCCTGTCTCTTCCTCCAGCTCACGGCTGGCGGCGACGGCATTGTCTTCGTCGGGCGCATCACCATCGCCTACAAGGCCAGCGGGCAATTCGATGCACCGCCGCGCCAAAGGCACGCGATATTGATCCACCAGCAGGATTTGCCCGTCATCGATGGCCACGATCACCGCCGCATGGATGCCGCGCGCCCTGCCGACATATTCCCACTTGCCGCGGCGTTTGGCCGTGATGAAGCGGCCTTGCCACATGATCTCTTCGGGCTGCTGCATGTCGTCGGGAATGGGCAGGGTCATAGTTCGATCAGTCGGTCCGGTAATTCATTGCGGTCGTCCGCGCTGCGCGGGAAGTGCTGGGCCAGTACGACGCCGACTTGTTCGACGGCCAGCGCCATGCCCTTGCCCGGATGGCCTGCGCGCACCTCGGCGATCAGTGCTGCCATCGCATCGCCCCATACTTCGGGCGCGACCTTGTCGTTGATTGCGGCGTCGGCCACGATTTCGGCGCGATGTTCATCTAGCGAGAGGTAGATCAGCACGCCCGTCTTGGCCCGCGTGCGCGCTTCGACGGCGGCACGGAACAGGGTGATCGCGCGCCGCCTTACCCGTCGCGCCTTGGTGGACTTTGGCGTCAGCATCATCCGCAACGGCATGATCGCCAGCAGGTAACGAACAGCCAGAAACTTGACGATCAGCAGGCAGAGCATAGCCGTCAGGAATTTCCAGTCTTCCAGTTCATGCTCCCAACTGCCCAGCAGCGTCAGCACGACATGCTCGAACCACTTGGGGAAGGCAGCGACCAAAGACAGCGCCAACAACATTGCCGCCACCGCCCAATGCAGCCCCGCATCGTGATAGCTATCGGATCGGCGCGCGACGATCGTCACGATCTCGCCATCGCTGCTCGCCTCCGCCCGCGCGACCGCGCTTGTTACAAGGTCATGGTCGGCTTCTGAAAGGCGTTTGAACTGTACCATTACCAGTCCCCCGATGCGCCGCCGCCGCCGAAGCTGCCGCCGCCGCCTGAAAAACCACCGCCACCGCCAAATCCGCCGCCACCGCCCCAGCCGGAGCCGCCGCCATCGCCCCAGCTCGATCCGCCGACGCCCGGTCCCCAGATTACGATGGGCATGCCGCTGCGACGATGACGCTTGCCTCCGCGCCGTCCGAATATCGCAGGCAGCACGAAGAACAGCAGAATGACGATCCAGAAAATCACCATGAAACCGCCGCCGCTGTTGCGGCTGCTCTTCTGTCCCTGCTCAGCAGCAACGGCCTGCGCCCGCGCTTCCTCGGGCGGCAATGTCAGGAGGGTCGCGATTGCACTCGCGCCTGCCTCTATCCCGCCGGGATAGTCGTTCGCTTTGAAGTACGGCACTACGTTCTCGCGAATGATGCGCGAAGAAAGGGCATCGGTCAGAATGCCTTCCAGACCGTAGCCAACTTCGATCCGCACCTTCCGTTCATTGGGCGCGACGATCAGCAATGCGCCGGTATTCTTGTCCTTTTCGCCGATGCCCCAGTTGCGGCCGAGCTGGTATCCATAATCGGCAATGTCATAATCCTGCAGGCTGGGGATCGTGACGACCACCAGTTGCCTTCCGCTCTGCTGTTCCAGCGCAGCGAGCTTGTCGGTCAGCGCCTTCTCACGGGCCGGATCGAGCAGATTGGCCGCATCGACCACGCGACCCGTCAGCTTTGGAAACTCCTGCGCCCATGCGCTCGGGGCGAGTGCTATCAGCACCCAGAGCAGGCAAAGGCGCAGGACTGTTTTCATGGTTGGGATATCAGTTGCCGAAATCGACCTTGGGCGCTTCTTCGGCTCCCGGCGTCGTCGCCTGATACGGAGTCATTGGCTTTGCTCCGTGGATCAGCTTGGCGCCGATGGCGTCAGGGAACGTGCGGATGCGCGTGTTATAGGCCCGCACCGCTTCGTTATAATCGCGCGTCGCGACGGCAATGCGGTTTTCCGTCCCTTCAAGCTGCGATTGCAGTTCGAGGAAGTTGGCGTTGGTCTTCAGGTCGGGATAGGCTTCGACATTGGCAAGCAAGCGACCCAGACCCTGCGAAAGCTGACCCTGCGCCTGCTGGAACTGGGCAACTTTGGCCGGGTCGGACAGATCGTCGGCGCTCACCTGAACCGATGTCGCCTTGGCGCGGGCTTCGGTTACGCGGACGAGTGTATCCTGCTCTTGCTTGCCCGCCGCCTTCACGGTCGCGACCAGATTGCCGATCAGGTTCGACCGGCGCTGATACTGGGTCTGAACGTCGGCCCACTTCGCCTTGGCAACTTCTTCTGCCGCCGGCACACTGTTGATGCCGCAGGACGCCAGCGTCAGCGCGGCAACCATCGTGAACAGGGCAGGGGCCAAACGGCGTATCGTCTTAGGCAACATCGAAACTCTCCCCAAGGAACAGGTTAGCGCACAAGTAAGGGGTCCGACGGTCCTCCGCAACTGGACAACATGTTTATCCTTCTGCATCGTTACAACGCAGTTGAACTGGACGACATGGGGATGAGAGATGACGATAGTTTCTGAATTCAAGGCTTTCGTGGCGCGAGGCAATGTGCTGGATCTGGCGATCGGCGTGATCATCGGCGGCGCCTTTGCCACGATAACCAAGTCCGTGACGGACGATCTCATCATGCCTGTGGTTGGCTGGCTGTTCGGGGGTGTCGATTTTTCGAGCTACTTCATCCGGCTCGGTGCGATACCCGAAGGCTTCAAAGGGTCGCCCGAGAGCTATGCCGACTTGAAAACCGCAGGAGTCGCGATGCTCGGATGGGGAGCGTTCCTTACGGTCGTCGTCAATTTCCTGATCCTGGCGTTCATCATTTTTCTGCTGATGAAGGGCGTGAACAGGCTTTTGGTCGCTGAAAAGCCAGCCGAAGCGGCACCCGCTCCCACGCCGGAAGACATCGTTCTCCTGCGTGAAATTCGCGATTCCCTCCAGAAAGGCGGCACCAAGCCCCTGTAAAAAAGTGCGGGTGTAAAGTTTCGGATGCGACGAGCGGTGGAACCTTCGCGGTGGAAACCGGTTGAAGCGACTTGGATGATTGCCGCACATTCCGCGCGATTGCCCAAATGTGCATATCTGCCCCTGGGGGCCCAACAGGAGAATGATCCGTGAAAACCTTTGTCAAAGTGCTCGGCCTTGTCAGCCTTGTCAGCCTTGCCGCTTGCGATTCCAAGCAGGAAAACAAAGTTGAAAATGCTTACGAAAACCAGGCCGATGCTCTGGAGAACCAGGCTGACGCGGTAAGGGACAGCACGGAAAACATGGCTGACAACGCTGAAGTCGCTGGTGAAAACAAGGCCGATGCGCTTGAAGAAAAGGCCGATGCGACCCGCGAAGCAGGCGAAGCCGCTGGCGATGCGGTCGAAAACAAGATGTAATCTTGGATGTTCGACCTATGTCGAACATGAATGGGGAGCCGCACCGCAAGGTTCGGCTCCCTTTTTCATGCGTCCGGGCAGTTCTCGACGTCGATCCGCGGTTAGTCACTTTTAATTCAGGCAATAGCGCCTATATGCAAATTGTCGGGTTCGCCCGACTATGGCGATAAATTGTGCCGTGTAATAGACGCAGCGGACGCGGGGGCAGTACCCGCCGGCTCCACCAGATGCCCCATAGCCTTTCAGGCCATGGGTTGCCTGACGGGGCCGAACCAGGATCGACGTGTGTTAAAAGACGGTATTTTTGCCCGGCCCGAGTAAGCCGTGAAACTGTTCAACAACCATAAGTGCCAACGATAACGAAGCACTCGCTCTCGCAGCATAATTAAGGCCTCACGGCTGAGATTATTCTAAAAGAACGCGGTCGAACCCACCGGGCAACAGAAGGGTCACAGCGGCTTCCGGGAGAGCCGGGCAACAGAATCTCCCGGACCCTTCCCCCCTCTCTCAAATCTTGAGCTGCGTGTCAGTCCGCGTCGATATATGGCGTGCGCCCTCTTTTTGGCGCGAATCATCTTTTCTTTTGGGCGATAGATGTTTGTTGCAGTTTGATGACAAAATCTGTCATAATAGCGCGGTCGCCAAAGGGTCTTCGTAGGCCATTGATTACAAACGAATAAATCTTATAGCCGCATCGTCCATCTATATTGCTGTAACGTCATAAAAGTGAAATACTCATCGTTATAGTAAGAAGTTTTTTTCGGAGGATGTGATGATCAAGCGGTCTGTCATGATATTGGGCGCGGCGCTTCTGGCGGCGGGCGTTTCGACATCCGCTGTGGCGGCGCCACAGGCAGAAATAGGTTATACGCCCGGTGCGCTTGGCGTGGCAGCGCTGATGCAAGGCGATTATGACGCAGCTGCGTCACGCCTCACCAGCTTGGACGGCGCCACAGTCGGCGATCCCGCTCGCCTTATCAATCTTGGGAATGCCTATGCCGGTATGGGGCGCATTACCGATGCGGACGCTGCGTACCGTTCGGCCATCAAAGCGATGCCGGTCGACCTGATGCTGGCCGATGGCTCGATCAAGTCTTCTCGCGCCATCGCACGAGAAGCCATGAGCCGACTGCCGCGCACGACATACGCTTCGCGATAAGCGTGCGTTCGCATAGGTTTCTTATAGGGCGGCGGCGCTAATCTGTGCCCGCCGCCCGATTTGTTCCATGCAATTGGGCGTTACTGGAAGGCGACGAAGCCTGCGGTGTCCTGCGCTACGGACAGGTTCACAGCACTATCGATCAACCAGCACTCGTTGGCCGACCAATTCTTGCCATCGATCGTTCCCGATCCCGTGATCGGGACGAACCAGCAGGGCAGGCTGTCTGGCAGCACGGGGCTGTCCCCTGCTTTCCATGCGATCATATCCATGGTGAACGGGGCATCCGTTCCATCCACCACCCGCGTTTCCGTACCAAGGGGTAAAACACGGTCACCGACGGGAAAAGGCTTCGCCTTGCTGACAGTAACGCCGTCGTCCAGATGCAATTCACGCGGCCGACCATAATCGAACAGGCGATAGGTGACATCGTTGTTCTGCTGAATTTCGACGAGTGTTATGCCAGCGCCGATGGCATGAACGGTCCCGGCAGGAATATAGAAGAAGCTGCCTGGCTGAACAGCTTTCCAGTCCATCAACGCTTCGATCGATCCGTCCAGCGCGGCGGCGCGCAATGCATCGGCATCCAAAGGCTGCGTCGTGCCGATGCCCAGTCGCGCATCGGGTTCCGCATCCAGCACATACCAGCATTCGGACTTCCCGCCCGCAAGGCCGCGCTCGGCGGCTTCGCTGTCATTGGGATGCACCTGAATCGACAGCTTCTCGCTGGTGAAGATATATTTGACCAGCAACGGCGGATGACGGCCCTCCGGTCCATCGAACCAGATTTCCCCGATCTTCTGGCCATCGGGATTGGGAAAGATGGCAGGCAGATCGTAGCGGCCCCAAGGTTTTTCCACGGTCTTTTGCGTCAACCGGATGGCACCCGTCTTCTGCACAGTCGTCATTTCTCAATGCTTCCCTTAACATATACGCGCTTGCCGCCGACCCATGTTTCCAGCACCTGCGTGTCACGAATATCGGCGGGACGTGACAGTGTAATGTCGCGGTCGATCAGTACAAAATCGGCCTGCTGACCCGGCGCCAAGGTGCCAAACCGCTTTTCGGCAAAACCGGCATAGGCTGCGCCTTGCGTGAAGGCCATCAGAGCTTCCTCCAACTTGACCCGTTCCTGCGGCAGCCATCCGCCGAACGGTTCCCCCTTGGCATCTTCGCGCGTCATCGCAACCGCAATGCCGGGGAAGGGATTGGGCGATTCCACCGGCACATCGGACCCGAACGCCAGCGGCACTTTGTTGTTTAACATCGTGCGCCAGGCATATGCGCCCTTCAGCCTCGCCTCGCCCATACGGGTCGTCGCCATCCGCCAATCTGAGGATTCATGGACCGGCTGCATCGATGCAATCGTACCATGCGCAGCAAAGCGGGGCAGGTCGACAGGATCGACAATTTGCGCATGTTCGACGCGCCAGCGACGGTCGCCCTTATAGGTGTCCGACAGCTCGTCAATTGCATCGAGAACTTCGGCATTGGCCTGATCGCCGATGGCGTGGACGGCAATCTGGAAATTATCCATCGCGGCGCGGCTCATCTGATTGCGCAACTGCGTCGATCCCGTCAGCGGCAAACCGCGCTGTCCCGCTGCGTCGCTATAATCCGCCTTCAGCCACGCCCCGCGCGATCCCAGCGCTCCGTCCAGATACAGTTTGACCCCGCCCATGCGCAGTCGGTCGCCATACAGCCACGGCGTCGGTCCCGGCCCAGCGATGGCGATCATCTGGTCGATACCCGATGCATAGGACATGATCCGGACGCGCAATGTGTCGCGATCCCCCGCACGGCGGAACGTCTGCCAGTCGTCCATGGTCGTGCCCATGTCGGCAATGGCCGTTATGCCGACCGACAGCAGCTTTTCCTGTGCCTTGGCAAAGGCCAGATCCCGGTCTTTCGGCGCGGGCGGCGGCACTACCCGCTCCACGAGGCTCTTGGCAGCATCGACGAAAACGCCTGACGGCTTGCCAGCCGCCATTTCGATGCGGCCCCCCGGAGGTGCCTTGGTCGCAGCAGTAATACCCGCAGCCTTCAGCGCAGCGCTATTGGCCCAGCCCGCATGACCATCCACCCGTTCCAGCCACACCGGAATGTCGGCCACGGCAGCGTCGAGTTCCGCCGCAGTCGGAAAGCGGCCCAGACCCCAAAGCTCCTGATTCCAGCCCGTTCCCAAAATCCATTTCCGGCCGGCATTTTCGCGTGCATAGGCCTGTATCTTCGCCTGCGCCTCCGCGAGCGATCGGGTGTCCGACAAGTCGAGTGTCAGCAGCGCCATGCCCAGCCCCATGACATGCCCGTGACCGTCGATCATGCCGGGGATCATCGTCCGGCCCTTGCCATCCAACTTGAACGTCGGTCGCTCGGGCCGCTTGTCCCTGCTCTGCAGGAGCTTCTCGACCTTGCCATCGTCGCCGACGATCATTCCGTCGAACGAAATCAGCTTGCCCTTGTCATCCAACGCAACGCCATTCACGTTATCGACGAGGGAAGATGCAAAGGCCGGAAGTGATAGGGATGCTCCGAGCAGTGCGACCGTAAACCCGATCCGACCCTTCATACGCGCGTGATCCGACGCACCAGTGCGCTGGTATCCTGCCGCCCGCCGCCCATCGCCTGAATGTCGGCAAAAAATTGGTCGACCTGCGCCGTCATCGGCAAGGTTGCGCCATTGGATCGCGCTTCCTCCAGCGTCAGCCCCAGATCCTTGCGCATCCAGTCGACTGCAAAGCCGAAATCGAAACTGTCTTGCGCCATAGTCTTCCAGCGATTTTCCATTTGCCAGCTTTGCGCAGCACCGCCTGAAATCGCCTCGAACACCTTGTCGAGATCGAGATCGGCTGCCTGCGCGAAACGAAGCGCTTCCGATAGGCCTTCCAGAACGCCTGCAATGCAGATTTGGTTCACCATCTTCGTCGTCTGTCCAGCGCCCGCGACGCCGACATGGACAATGCGCGCGGCATAGCTTTGCATCACGATCCGCGCCGCCTCGACCGCCGGGCCGGTCCCGCCGCACATGATCGACAGCTTGCCATTCTCCGCGCCTGCCTGCCCGCCCGATACTGGCGCATCGACGCAATGGATGGACTTGCTTTCGCCCTCCACGAACAATTGCCGCGCAATCCGCGCCGATACGGTCGTATGGTCGATGAACAGGCTGCCTTTCTTCATCGATCGGAATGCGCCATCGCGACCCAGTGTCACCGCGGCCAGATCGTCGTCATTGCCGACGCAGGTGATGACGACATCGGCGTCTTGCGCAGCCTGCATCGGACTGACCGCTACCGTGCCGCCATAGGCCTCCGCCCACGCCTTCGCCTTGCCAATGGACCGATTGAACACATGGAGCTGATGCCCTGCGCGGGCCAGATGTCCTGCCACAGGGCCGCCCATCACGCCCAGGCCGATAAACGCTATATTTGCCATTGCACCCGCTTTAGAAAAAGGCTGATTGAAGGTTCGGTCCGGCATAAGGGCAGATTTGGGCAAGAGCCAGTTTCTTCTTGAGCGCCGATAGGGTAGGGGCGAGCGCCATGAACACGCTGACCAAGATCGAGGGCGCGCTGCCGCTGCCCGTAACCGTGGACGACATACTGGCCGCGCGCGCCCGCATTTCCGGATCGATCGTGCGAACGCCCACGTTGATCAGCCGCACCTTGTCGAACATGGTCGGCGCGACCGTCTATCTGAAGTTCGAAAATCTGCAGTTCACGGCAGCCTATAAGGAGCGCGGTGCGCTCAATCGTTTGCTGCTGCTGGACGATGCAGCGCGGGCCAAGGGCGTCATCGCCGCATCGGCAGGCAATCATGCGCAGGGGCTGGCGTATCACGGCGCGCGGCTGGGTGTTCCCGTTACCATCGTGATGCCGACGACCACGCCTACCGTGAAGGTTATGCAGACCGAAGGCCATGGCGCGACCGTTGTCCTCTATGGTGAAAAGTTCGACGACGCCTATGCGCACGCCCGCACGCTGGAGCAGGAGCGCGGGCTGACCTTCGTCCATCCTTTCGACGAACCCGACATCATCGCCGGGCAGGGTACGATCGCGCTGGAAATGCTGGAGGATGCGCCGGACATCGATACGTTGGTCATACCCATCGGCGGTGGCGGCTTGTTCTCGGGCATGGGTACGGCGGCACGGGCCATGAAACCCGATATGCGGCTGATCGGCGTTCAGGCCGAACTCTATCCTTCGATGTATAGCCTGATGAACAATGCCGATCTGGCATGCGATGGCGACACACTTGCCGAGGGCATCGCCGTCAAGCAGCCGGGTATGCTTACGCGCCGCTTTGTTGAGCGACTGGCGGACGATATCGTCCTGGTGAGCGAACGCGCGCTTGAGCAAGCCGTCAGCCTGCTGCTGCAAATCGAAAAGACTGTGGTGGAAGGCGCGGGGGCTGCTGGCCTTGCCGCATTGCTATCGCACAAGGATAAGTTTGCCGGGCGAACCGTTGGGCTGGTGTTGTGTGGTGGTAACATTGATACGCGGCTGCTGGCTAACGTATTGCTCCGCGATCTGGCCCGCTCGGGTCGGCTCGCGCGCCTGCGCATCATTTTACAGGATCGGCCCGGCACGCTCTTCGCCGTGGCGCGCATCTTCGATCAAGTGGGCGTGAATATCCTGGAGCTATCGCACCAGCGTATCTTCACCAATCTCCCGGCAAAGGGCTTAAGCCTGGACGTCGAATGTGAAACGCGAGACGCTGCCCATCTCGATCGATTGCTCGCCGCTATTGCGGATGCGGGTTATGAAGTGTCCCCGGTCGAGCTCGCCTGAGATGTAATTGTCGCACCGTGGGAACGGTGCGGCGTTTACAGGATCAGGTGACGATCCACAGCGCCAGTCCGAGAACGCTGATCGCCATCACAAAGACGCCCGATATGCGGGAAACGGTGCTGATCAGGTTTTCTGCACGCGATTCGTTCCACGTCATGTCCCGTGGCGACGTCATATCTTGCATGGTGGAATAATTCATTTTCTGCGCCCTTGAAACAACGTTCACATGAACGCCCCCTGCGCGCATGTCATTTGCATCTCTCTCATTCGAGATTTTTATGTTCTTACCGTTAATATATCTAATGGTTTGAAGGGGTGTTGACAATATATATTTGTTAAACCTTAGAAAAAATCGTTAAATTTTGCAGCGCAGCACATCGCCTTTCCTCGACGAACACATGAATAATTCTAGGATATCGGGTGAAAGCGATAATTAACTATATAATATTCTAAGTAATATTATCTTACATCAAAATTATTGATGATTTTTACGAACTGCATTCTATAAAATCGCCATCATTTTCAAAGTAAATATCAAAAGGGTTACTCTTAAATCGCCGCGATCCCTCCGTTCGGCGCGGAATTAACTCTGTTTGCCGCGCCGAACAATTGCCCCATGCACTAGATACGTTCGTAAAAGAAACTATTTAATCGACATGGCTGCGAGAACTTTTTTGATGGTCGTGCGCAGGTTCGCCATTGCAGCATTAACCATGATTTCTCGTGGACGGGCGCGTGACAGGAGCGGTTCTAGGGGCGGTTCCAGGGGCGGAAATCGCCTGCCAGCGCTTGGGGCATATGTTTCAAGGTCTCAAGACAAGGTGTAAATTTTATTATGTGTAAAAATGCATATTGAGATTCTGGCATCGTAAATTGAAAATCGGGGAAATAAGGGCAAAAGAAAGTGCGATAACGCAAATACAAAAGCGCAATAT
The DNA here is from genome assembly GCF_027925545.1 of Sphingobium sp. BS19. Lineage (NCBI taxonomy): Bacteria > Pseudomonadati > Pseudomonadota > Alphaproteobacteria > Sphingomonadales > Sphingobiaceae > Sphingobium > Sphingobium sp. BS19. Next base: position 135,513 of record NZ_BSEF01000006.1, on the reverse strand, counting down.
AGCTATAACACAAAAATCTCATCAATAAATCATGAAACGCTATACAACTTATTCTGCTTTAGCGCGTTAATTGGTTACCGCTCTTGCTGCATCCGCGAAACAGGACTAATCTGGAGCTGTATCTAATCTTTCGATGTTGGGGTTTTGCGCGTGAATTTGAGATTTTTGCTGTGCCTCCTGGCAAGCATCTTCCTGCATGGCTGTGCGACATCGTCGTCGACACCGATGGTTGAAGCAGGCGATCGTTATATGTCGCAATCCGTCGCCGTCGAGGATTACAAGCTTGGCGCAGGCGACAAGGTCCGCATGACGGTTTTCAATGAGCCTACCTTGTCCGGCGAATTCTCGGCCAGCGCCGACGGCGCGCTGTCCCTGCCGTTGCTGGGCGACGTTCAGGCCGTGGGCAAGTCGCCCGTCGAAATCGCCAAGATCGTGCAGACGCGCTTGTCGGATGGCTACATTCGCGAGCCGAAGGTCAGCGTGGAGGTGACGGCTTATCGACCGTTCTTCATCCTTGGTGAAGTCACCGCACCCGGCCAATATCCTTATGCCAGCGGACTGACTGTGCTGAACGCCGTGGCAACAGCGCAGGGGTTCACGCCGCGCGCGAGCCGTAAGGTCGTCTACATACGTCGGTCGGGCTCGACCGCCGAAGAAACCTATCGGCTTACCCCCGATCTCAGCGTCCGTCCCGGCGATACCATTCGGGTCGGGGAACGCTATTTTTAACGGCCTTAGTGCCGCGAAATACATGAGGATGCTGAAAAATGATAAATGTTAACAGGGACAATATTGCTTTGAACGCTCAATCGATGCCGATCGCTTCAGTGCGTTTCAGTCGCCTATTCGCGGCCCCGCTGCTGGCGGTTCTGGCGATGACGACCAGTTCTTTCGCGCTTGTCGCGCCTCAGGAGGCTGAAGTAGCCGCCGCACCGGCCCCGGTGGATCCCGAACAGGTCGGTATGATCGCCGCCGCGCTGCAGGCGGATTTGTCGAAGCTGGCTCCGACGGCGTCAGTCGAAGACATGGAAGCATCAATGATGTTCGTTCTTGGTCAGGGCGAATATTCGCTCGAAACAATGGAAGCGGCGCTCGATGTCGTGGAAGCGGGGCCGAATGTTACCCCTACGCTGAAGAAAGCCATCGCTAACGTGCGTCTTGCCCTGCGTCGCAAGTTCCGTCGCGGTACGGCGGCTATCCCCGGCGGCGCTGGCGATGGCGGCGGCAGCGGATTCTCCGCTCCGGTAATTGCCATCGGTGGCGGAGGCGCGAACTATGGTAACTAGGTTCTCGCGCAGCACGCTGCTGCTTAAGCGTCCGTCCGCCGTTAAGGGCAAATCCGCCAAGCGCTTGCTGTCCGGCCTGTTGTTGGGTTGCATCACGGTGCCGACCATGGCGCACGCGCAGATCGAAGCAAGTCCGCTGGTGCCTGCGTTTCTTCCTGACGGTTTCGACAAGGGGCGCAATGTCAGCGTTACCGAACGCCCCCGCCCGGAATATGATCCGCTCGGTGTTAACCTTGGCGGGTTCAAGCTGTTTCCGAAGGTCGAAACCGGCGTCGGCTATAGCGACAACGTCTATCTGACTAACGGCAACAAAGAAGGGGACGGTTTCGCCGTCTTCAATCCTTCGGCGCGCTTGCGGTCCGAATGGGATCGGCATCAGGTGCAGTTGCAGGCAGCGGGCGCGTTCCGGCGCTTCTTCAACAACTCGGTCCGTAACGAAGACGCGTTCAATCTTGGCGCGTTGGGACGACTGGATGTGGGCAATGCCCTCTCTGTCACCGGCGAAGCGCAATATGCGCAGCAGTTCGAAACACCGATCACGGGCGACGTGGCATCCAACCTGGCCGTGCTCTCGCAATATGAGCGTGATTTCCTGTCGCTTCGCGGGCAATATGGCGTCGGTCAGGGGCGCCTGATTCTCGCGGCGGACCGCAGCCATTTCTCCTTCGATCCCATCAAGCTGCCGAGCGGCACGGTTATCGATCAGGAAAACCGCGATCGGACCTTGCATCGCGTCACGGGACAGGCCGAATATGCGGTGACGCCTAGCGTGTCATTCTACGGTCAGGTCAATTACACCGACACCAATTACGACACGAATTTTCTGCCCGGCATCGCCAATCGCGATTCGGACAGCTATCGTGCGATCGCAGGGACGAACTTCGATCTGTCGGGATTGGTCCGTGGTACGCTGGGCGTCGGCTATGCCAAGCGGAACTTCAACAGCCCGTTGTATAAGGATGTCGACGGCCTGTCGGTCGAGGCCAAGGTCGAATATTTCCCGACGGAACTGACGACGTTGGGCGTCAATGCCCGCCGCGTGATCGAGGATTCGAATATCGGCAATATCAATGCCTATTTCGACAATCGCTTTTCGCTTCGCGTCGATCACGAACTGCTCCGCAATCTGGTTCTCAACGCAATCGGTGAATATGCGCAGCAGGATTTCATCGGCAGTGCGCGCAAGACGACCTTCTATCGGGGATCGGGCGGCGCCCGCTATTTCATCAACCGGTTGCTCGGGCTTCAACTGCAAATGTCGTACATCAAGCGCGACACGACAGGCGAAGATCTGGGCCAGACATTCGACGAGTTCCGCGGGCAACTTACGCTGGTTGTCCAGCGCTGAGGTAATCTCTGAATTACGCCTGCGGGCCGTGTGAAGTTCAATCTCTAAATACGGATTACATCATGGAAATTTCGAAGCAGATGACTGACTATGACGGCCAGTTATCGGACTTGCTGCAGACTGTTCGTGATGTAATCCGGCGGCGCTGGCTGACGCTGGTGCTGGTGGCGGCCGCTGTATTGGCGTTGGGCGTCGTGCTGATGTTCATGATGACGCCGAAATATGAAACGACCGCTCGTATCCGCATCGATCCCGCGCAAAGCGTGGCACAGAACAGCGGGGGCAGCACAGCCCTCAACCCCGAAGCCATCGAAACCGAAGTGGCGGTCCTTAACTCCCTCGACCTTGCACGCGAAGTCGTGAGCCGATTGAAGCTGACGAACGATCCGGAGTTCACTGCCGGTCTGGCCAATCGCCCCGACGCCGCCACACTTGGTCAGACAGACCGGGAGACAGCGGTTGCGCAGGCGTTGCTTGCCAATCTCTCGGTTGAGCGCGACAAGCTGACATATCTTCTCGCAGTGAGCTTCACATCGCGCGATCCTGTAAAATCGGCCCGCATCGCGAACACTTTTGCTGAAACTTATCTCGACACCCGTGTCGGCACCAATGCCGGTGCGGCTGAGAAGCAGTCCGAGCAACTTAAGCGACAGGCCGCAGAGCTCGGTGCGGAAGTGCGCAGTGCTGACGCCGCCGTGGCTGCGTATCGCGCACGCGCTGGATTGACGGTCAGCGGCGATGGTAATGGCAGCGGCGGTACGATCGTCGATCAGCAGGTAGCACCGCTTTCGAACCAGCTCGCCACGGCAGAATCGGAAGCTGCCGCCGCTCGCGCCAGTCTCGCTGCTGCGGAAGGTCAGGTTGCCCGTGGCGGTCTGGACGCCGTTGCCGAAGTGCGCAGCTCCGAAGTGGTCGCAGAACTGCGTCGTCAGCGCGCCTTGGTATTGCGCGCCGTCGGTGAAGTTCAGGCGCGCTATGGCGAAAAGCATCCCGAATATGCGCGCGTCCGCGATCAGCTTTCTTCCATCGATCAGCAAATCAAGGATGAAGCGCTCCGCGTGATCGGTTCGCTCCGCGCCAATGCGACGGCGGCAGATGCACGCGCGGCCAGCTTGCGCGGCTCGATGGGCCGTCTCGAAGTGGAACGTGCGTCCAACACGCAGGCTTCGGTCATGGCCGAAAGCCTGGAACGCGAAGCCGTGGCAAAGCGTGCCGCCTTCGACCGCGCCTCGCAACTTGCGTTGGAAAGCACACAGGCTGCCCAGAATCGCATTTCGCAGGCCGTGATCGTGGATCGCGCGCAGCCGCCTTCGAAGCCCACGTCGCCTAACAAGCCGTTGATCCTTGCACTGGCGCTGGTTGCCGCATTCGCTGCGGGCGCGGGCACCATTGCCGTCCAGGAAATGCTGGTGACGGGCATGCAAACGGTCGAAGAACTGGAAAACCAGCTTGGTATTCCCGTTCTCGCCGCCATTCCCAAGGTGCCCAAGTCGGTCAACCCGGCGGACCTCCTGTTGGAAAAGCCCACGTCGCTCTTTGCCGAATCGCTCCGCATCGCGCGGGCGGGTATTCTGGGCGTGCGCTCCAGCACGCCGCCAAAGGTGATTGCCTTTACCTCCGCACCGCCAAGCGAAGGCAAGACCACGACATCCTTGTCGTTCGCGCGCACCCTTGCTTCCAACAACTCCAGAACGCTTCTGCTGGAATGCGACGTGCGTCGTGCCGCAATGCGCGCGCTGGTTTCGAACCCGCCCACCGGACCGGGCATCGTGGAAATCCTTCACGGCAAGGCTACGGCAGAAGAAGTCATCGTTCCGGGCGATGTTCCGGGCTTGGATCATCTTCTCGTCCGCGCGCCCTATTTCAGTTCGGAAGATCTGTTCGGCGCGGATAACATGAAGAACCTGCTGGATAAGCTGCGTACGCGGTACGATCATATCGTGCTCGATTTGCCGCCGCTGGTTGGCTTGGCCGATGGCCGTTTCCTTTCGGTGCTCGCTGACGTGACCGTGTTGATCGTCCGTTGGAACGATACGCCCGCCGCTGCAGCGGTCTCCGCTTTGGGTTGGCTCAAGTCCGATGGGGCCAACCCTGTCGGGGCTATCTACACTATGGTCGATTCCTCGGCGGAGGCGATTGGCGGCCTTTATTATTCGAAGAAATATTCCGCTTATTATCAGCAGCCGAACTGAGCTTAAGGGTCGTCGGCTTAACCCGACGACCGCTTTGCGCATCCAGAGTTAGCTATGGCGCGCCGATCCAACGATCCCGTCCACCGCGCCCGACATCTGACGGTGATTGCCGTCATTTTTCTGGCGCTGTCGACGCTGCTTTCCCTCGGCCTGTGGATGCGGGAGCATGCGGTTGCAACCGCCGATGCGGGCTTGAAAACGCAGGAACTTGCGCTTGCCCGAGGCGACAGTGTGACGGAACGTTCGTCCATTGCAGTCGATGCGGGGTCTCAGCCCCGATTGCTGCTGAGCGATGCGATCTACCGGGCGCGCGCCATCCAGTCGACGGGAGTTATGGGGCGAGATAATGACCTGGCGTCGCTTTCGCGTCAGGTCGACCTGGCGATCGATGCACGTCCTCATTGGGCGCAGGCTTGGGTTGTAAAGGCCTACATCGAATCCCTACGCCCCCGCTCCAGCCATCTTCAGGCGTCGCTGGCTGCGTTGTCACGATCGTACAGCGATGCTCCGTTTCTGCGCGATGCATCGGGTTGGCGCGTGACATACGGCATGGCCCAGTGGGAGTCGTTGGATGGCTTCGTACGTAACCGCGTGATCGAGGAAGCCGTATGGCTGTCGCGCGTCGATCCGGATGTACGCCGCGCTATCTTCGGAGCGGCGCGCGCGACGCGAGCCTATGAGCCTCTGGTTCTGCGCTGGCGTGAATTGCGGCTCGCCGACGGCAACTATCTCGCCAATGGCAGAAGCAGTCTCGCTTTCCCTTAGTGTTCTACGAACACACCACGACCCCACAACAACCCTGTCAGAAACAGCGCCAGCGTAATTGTCGATGGCACGTCCATTACAATGTCGACCATTGCGCAAAGCACTATCAGCAGGATCGCCAGTGCGACCGACCAGCGCCGGGTCGACCAGGGCGACCCCGCATAGTCGCGCACGATATCGCGCGCCACGCGCCACCCCAGCGCAGTCATCAACAGCAGATAAGGTACACCGCCCACCAGCAGTATCTGCAGCACTAAGCTGTGCGCCGAATTGACGATCCACGCCCCTTCGGCAAAGCGCACGCCCGACATGGCAAACACGTTGATGCTCTGAAATCCACCCAGGCCATAACCGTAGACGGGTGAGGTCATCGCAATATCCCAATACTGGCTCCATAACCCGAGCCGCGCGCCCCATTCATATGATGTGCCGTCGAGCCGCGTCTGAAAAAGCTCGGCCTGCGCAATGACGATCACCAAGATGATGGCGGGCGCGGCATATACCGCCAATCGGGTCCAGTTTATCCTGCCCCGGCTCAGCGTGCGCGCCGTCAGCAACAGGACCAGCGCAGTTGTCAGGATGATCGGCACACGGGATGCCGTGGATGCCAGCGCCACCACCGCGATCAGCCATGCGCCTGCATGGCACAGCATGTTGACGGTCGTCCGTGTATCGGGTTTTTTCCCCGGTTCGCGGCGCATCAGGCTCAACAAGCGGCCTGTCGCCAGCAGCGCGACCATCCCGGCAACCACCGCGGTCACATTCGCATTGCCTATCGTACCCGCAAAGCGCCCCTGCCGCGACAACGACCAATAATCGAGCGCACCCTGTCCGCCAACGCTCCGCACGATCAGGCCGATCAACAGGATGCCGCACATGGCGAACAGCACTGTGTTCATCGCCCAACGCGCGTCGCGACGATTGGCGGCCATCAACGCACCGATCATGAATGCATAGAGCCCGGCCATCCACCCGGCAAATTCCGGCGCAAACATATCCGGTGCGAAGGCAACGGGGCGGTCGGCGAAGGGAACGACCGGAATCCCGACTTGAATGAGGATCAGCCACAAGGCCGCACCGCCGGCCAGCGTCAGGATCGGCGCCACGCCTGTCCAGAACGACAATATAGGGGGGCGCAACAGCAGCATTGCCATCACCATCATCCCATTGATGATGGAGCAGGCCGCAGCCCCCTGTGCGCTGTCGAAACCACGGAATAGCAAGCCGGACGCCAGCCCGATCGGAACGACGATCGGCAACAGGGACCGTGCGAGAGCATAATCGAAAAAGGGCGCTGACGTTTCAGGCGCGACAGCAGCGGACAGGCTAACGCCGTGTGTGTTCATAGTTCAGTCAACAGCGCTGCAGGTGGCGTGGCTTGCCTTGGCTGTGCATGCACCGGGTTCTCCATAAATCCAGCCTGATCCCTTGTAACCGGCATAGACTCTGCCGAACACATCCTTGTCCGCTTCGATCGTTGTCACCTGATCCAGTCGCCCCAGCGGAAAGTCGACCAACCGTTGCCAGTGCGTGGCATTGTCGACGGACCGCCAAAGACCGTATCGACCGTCAACGCGGCCGGAGATGTATATCGCCGGATAGCTTTGCCCGCGCGCAGCCTTGCCGAACGCTATATCGTCTACCCTGTTAATATGCCGTAACACTTGCCAATGGTCTCCCCCGTCGGTCGACCGCCGCAATGCAGTATCGCCGTCACCAGATACGCCGCTGGTGAAGAAAAGTTGCCCTGCCTTGCCCGGAACGGCCCGTAATTTTGCAGAATATTGGCTGGCAGGCGCAATTTCCCCGCGGAACCGCCGCGTCCAGCTTCTTCCACCGTCGCTCGTGCGCCACAATCCGGCCAACGCGGCGTTATCGCCGTCGCCGCTATGCACCAGATAGAATGTGCCAGCCCTTACCCTGTCGGCGGCCAGTGTCTTCCGCTGCGTCCATTTCTGCGCATAGGATCCGGTATGCGGCAGCTTTTCGCCCTTCAACACGACCCGCCGCCAGCTTTTGCCGCGATCCAGTGTGTAGAAGGGCGCCCGGTTATACGCCGGTGCCCATATGATGTTGTCGATGGTGTCGGCGGCCACGGCAATGGTGCCAAAGGACATGCGCCAGGGATCATCGGCTTTTGTACCGGGCGGTTGGGGTAGGGTGGCAAATTTGCTCCAGCTTTTCCCGCCATCCATGCTGTATCCCGCGAGGACCGCATCGCCATCCTCCGCGCAGCAATCGCGCGTGTCCGATGCGTTAGTGACGTAGAAACCTGCTCTGGCTGGAGTCCACGCCACTTGCGGCGCGGCAATGATGACGCGCTCTTTGGGACCGTAAGTCGTCGAATAGGCATTGAGATCGGGTTTCACATGGATGCCGAAATCGAACCCCGCGAACAGCGGTGCCTGCCCCGGTGCCTGAACGATATCGGTGGTGACGATTTCCTCGACCCCGCGCGCTTGCCCCTGCCAGTCGGCCCGTCCGCAACCTTTGCCTAGGTCGGCGAAAAACGGCCCCTGACCTTGCGCCAGCCAAAGCCTCCCGGGTTTCGCCGCATCGAACCGGATCGGGCCTGAGGCGAAGAAATTCTGGTTCGCGACATGCAGCCACGGGACATCGCCTTTTCCGGCGGACACACTGCGCGTCATGGCTTGCCATCGTCGTCCATCGTCGGTCGAGCACCAGCTTTGGCCTGCCTGGCTCATCGCCACGATACGCCCGTCCTGCGGACTGGTCGCAACGCCGACAAAGGGCGCCTTGCCGATGGCGCCCGCCACGTTCAGGTTCGTCCAGCCCCCATCGCTATAACGCCACATCGTCTGCTTTTCAGAATCGGTGGCGATGAAACTGCCATCGTGCGCAAAGCTGCCTTGCGTAATGAATACAGGCCCGGTGGTCTGGCGGTTGGGCAGGGGGCGGAACGTCGCGCCGCCATCGTCCGACACCAACATGCCGTGCCCCGGCGACACTGCCCAGATGCGCGCGCCCTTTGCCTGCGGCTGAAACCAGATCATGACGCCCGGCGATTGCTGCCCCGGTGCAGGGCGCATGTCTGCGGGCTTCGGAACGGACGTAACGACTGCCCATGTCCGCCCGCCATCGTGCGATTGCCACAGACCCTGCGCCGCCGTTCCGAACAGCACATGATCCGGGTCGGTTGGGCTGACGGCCATGAAAGGCCCATGAAAGCGAAATTCGGAATTGGCGTCGAACTGAAATACGGGCGCACCCGCATCCGGCCCCTGCCAGCTTTTGCCACCATCATGCGATCGATAGACCGCACCCCGGATCGCCATGTACAGACGTTGCGGATCGGATGGCGCGACAACAATTTCGTACACGCCTTCGGCCATGCCATCCTGCACGCGCGCGCCCTTTGGCATGGCCTGTGCCGTCACCAGTTGCACCCAGCGATCCTCCGCCGCGTCCCAGCGATACGCCCCATAGACGTCCGTGCGGATCACGCGCATCAGGCTGCGGTCGTCGCTCGACAAGCCGGTGATAAATCCCCCGCCACCGACGGCGACTGGACGCCAGCGATACCGTTCCCCCACTACAGGTGAATCGGCGCCAGGGGAGGCCGCCAACGGTGCGAAGGGCGTGTCGCCCTTCGCTAGTAATGCCGAAAGCGATAGCAACGATGCAACTACTGCTATAGCCGACAGCGGCACCATAACAGCCGCCTTCATCCGGCCCATAGCCCACGCTTAGCCAATCGCCCATGAAAGCACTTCATTCGATAGGCTTAGCACAGATGCAGGGTGCAGAGCCTGTGAATTATCGCGCTTATATCATCCCAATGGCGGCCCCGGTGGCATGGGGAAGCGCGACCGCGGCCCCTTGCCCCAGCCGGGCGACACGGCCTTGGGCGCGTTCTTTTCCGGATCGTCCAGATAGTGCGCGATGTCACGGGCAGACTGGCGGTAGTGCGCGGCGGTCAGCGGATCGCTGTCCTTCCGTCCCTTCAGTGCATCGGCCAGAAGAGCAAGCCGATCAAGGATATAGGCCCGTGCCTCAGGCGCCGTTTCGGTACTGGCCCCCAGCACCATCATGGAATCGAGCGCGACTTTCTGCGTCACGCGACGCAAAGCGCGGGACGAAGCACTGCCGTCCCCCGGCGCATTCCACGTATGCGCCATCACGGCATCGACCATTTCGGGCAAGGTCACGGCATCGGCCTGACGAACGCCAAGCGATACCAGCCGCGCGCCGCGATCCGGCGCGAACAGCGGCTCGATCACGAGCGCCGCCAAAATTCGCGCCGCACGCAATTGGTCGAACATATCGTCGTTGGACAGGTCTTCCAGATTGTCGCCCGGATCGGGCGTCAGTTGTGCCAGCAGCGTTTCCGGCAGGGCCAGATTGTCCGGTTCGATGGATTCCATCAACAGCCGCAGGACATCGCGCTGCTCCTTGCCGGGAATGAACTGCGTTGGGGGAAGCGTTTCGCCCTTCACCACGATGTTCTGGAATTGCCCGCCAATATATTTGACGGCCGATTCTATGGCGTAGCGCTGATGCAGATAGGCCATCCACAACCGGATATTGCGCAACGATCCGATGGCTTCGCCCGGCTGCAACATTTGCGGCCCGTAATTGGCGAGCATGATCTTTCGCGCGGCCATGCTCTCTGTCAGGTTTTCGACCGGGGTCGCGCGGTCGTCATACCATGTCCAGCGGGGGTCGCTGTCCGGCACATAAATTATACCATCCGCACGCATATTGGCGATGATCGCATCGAGCCCTTGCTTCTCCTGCGCGGCTGGCAATGGCGTGTAGGAATAGCGTGTCATGTAGACATCGTACGCACCGATGGCCTTCTGGAAGGATTCCGACAGGTCCAGTTTGCCGTTGGTCACTTTCACGCGCGGCGTGGGATATTCCATCACTGACGCACGATCGTTCAGGCTGGACGCGAAATTATGCCCAAAGCCCAGGGTGTGACCCAGTTCATGCGCCGTCAGCAATGCCTGCCGCAACAGCGCCATGTCACGCTGGCCCTTCGGCATATTAGCCATGCCATCGGGCGTCAACAAATTGGGGTCCGCAATGGTTATCCCGCTGCCGTCCTCTGGCAGCCCGCCGCTATAGGCGTCCCAGTAATTGCCGATGCTGCGGATACGGTGCGTGTCCATATGCGTCTTCGACCCCAGCACTTCGCCGGTGCGCGGATCGCTGTAGTTGCCGCTGCTGGAAAAGCCGCGCTCGTCGCGATTGATCCACAGGACATAGGCGTAGCGGATGTCCATCGGGTCCATGTCCGACGGCGCGTCTTTCGCCTGAATGGCGTTGATGAAACCAGCGGCCTCGAACGCCTTGTTCCACCACAACAATCCTTCCTTCATCGCCTGCCGGGTGTCGGCGGGGATCGCGGGGTCGAAATAATAGACGATGGGTTTGACCGGCTCGCTCATCGCAGCGGACGGGTCTTTTTTCTCCAGCCGCCAGCGCGATATCCAGCGTTCTTCCGGTCCTTCGCTGATCGGTTTGGAGTAGTCGTGGAAGCTGGGGCCGAATATCCCGATCCGCGGATCGGACTCGCGCGGGACGTAACCGGTCGGTGCTTTCAGGAAACTGTGATGGATACGGATCGTGAAACTGCGCGGGTCGGGCGTGACATTGCGCACCAGATTGCCGGGCGCATCGGCGGCAAAGGTTGCCACCGTCTCGATCTCGGTGTTTTCCGGGAACGCTTTCATGCGCGCGGGATAAAAGCTGCTGCGGGCCGCATCGAATTTGAAGCTGCCCTGATTGGCGCGCTTCATCGCCGCTTCGATGTTCGCCGCGTCCCGCATGAACAAGGATGTCGCATCGACGACTACCCGACCCCCGGTGCTGGACTCCACCGGCAATGCCGCAAGCACCGAAGTGGGAAAGGAATCCGCAACGCCCTGTTTATGGGCGTCGTCACCATTGAGCGACCGGTATTTCAGGTTCTGTTCGACGACCAGAACCTTCCCCCCCGCCCGCTGAAAATGGATGACGGCGCTGTCCAGCACTCCCCGATCGAGCGGGAGCTCGACCGAACCGCCGCCCGTCGCCGCGGACACATAATACAGCACATCGGTGTCGAAGGCGGAGATTTCCATCAACACTTTCCCGCGCGCCGCGTCGAAGGTGAAGGGAATGAACCCGTCCACCCGAGCCGCAGGGGCAGTTGCCGCTGCACCGGGCGCAGCCGAAAGGGGGGAGGGGACGGCACTGGAAAACGCCAGCGCAATCAACGCTACGCCACATAATCTGCGTATCCGCGCTCTGTTGCTTCGCTCTGCCGCCATGACCGCTGCCATTTGCCCATCTCCAATTGTTCAGTCGCTCTGGGGAACGGTTGAGTCTATCGCAATCCGCTATCTCTATTTGTCATTCACGGCGATGGGACAATACGGAACGAACGGGCCATCCGGTCGTTACGCAGAAGGTTCGATTTTGGGGGTGCGATGACGCGGGCGAACGACGGACGGGCAGGCGCCTTCGCGACCACGCAATTGCTGACCCCCGGCGACAATTGCTGGCGGATCGAGCCAGCCGACCATTTTTCGCTGATCGTCGATGCTGACGATTATTTCGCCGCCGCGCGTCAGGCTATGCTTGGCGCGAAAAAACGCATCATGCTGATTGGCTGGGATTTCGACGCGCGAATAAACCTTTGTCATCCGGGCGCGACGGACGAAGGACCGACGCAACTGTCGGACTTCATCATCTGGCTGGTGGACCGCAACCCGGACCTGCAAATCTATCTTCTCCGCTGGGACGTGGGCATGGTGAAGGCCGTTTTTCGAGGCAATACGCTGGCGACACTTCTTCGTTGGAAAGCGCACAAACGGATCACCGCGCGGATCGACAGCGTGCATCCTTTCGCCGCGTCGCATCATCAGAAAGTCGTGTCGATCGACGACAGCCTGGCCTTTTGCGGCGGCATCGACATGACCAGCGAACGCTGGGACACGCGCGATCATGCCGACGATAATCCTGACCGCACTTTGCCGGGCAGCAAGACGCCGTACAAACCCTGGCACGACGCCACCAGCCTGTTCGATGGCAAGGCCGCCGCCGCAATCGGCGAACTGACGCGGGATCGCTGGAAGGCAGCTTGCGGGCAGACGCTGAAGCCGCTCGACACCATCACGTCGCAATGGCCGAAGTCGGTTAAGCCGACACTCGAAAAGGTGAATCTGGCCATCGCCCGGAGCTATCCGGAGATGAAAAAGCGCCCCGCTGTCCTAGAGATCGAGCGGCTATACGAGACGCTGATTGCGGAAGCCAAGACGCTCATCTACGCCGAAAGCCAGTATTTCGCCTCGCGCCGCATCGCCATTGCCATTGGCAAGCGGCTGCAGGAGCCCGACGGTCCGGAAATCGTTATCGTCAATCCCCTGACCGCTGACGGTTGGCTGGAACCCATTGCGATGGACACCGCACGCGCCCGGTTGGTGAGTGCGTTGAAACATCTCGATACCCACAATCGCCTGCGCATCTATCACCCCCAAACGGCGAAGGGGAACCCGATCTACGTCCATGCCAAGGTGACGGTGATCGACGACCGCGTGCTGCGTGTCGGCTCCTCGAACTTCAACAATCGCTCGTTGCGGCTGGACACGGAGTGCGACGTCGCGCTTGACGTCGCGGGCAACCCGGAACAGGCACAGACCATCGTCGATATCCGCGACGACCTTATCGCCGAGCATCTGGGCGTCTCGCCGGAAACCGTCGCGAGGGAATATGCGGCATCCGGCTCCATGATCGCGGCGATAGAAAAGCTGCGGGGGGAGGGGCGCAGCCTCATCCCCTATGAAGTGCCCGATCTCAACGATGTCGAAAAATGGCTTGCCGACAACGAAGTGCTCGACCCCGAAGGCCCGGAATCCATCTTCGAAAGTTTCGCCGGGGACAGTCGCACCAAGCGTGGCCTTTTCCGCGGGTGGTATATGGTCCGCAAACTGCGCTTCCGCCGTCACAGGGATTAGCGCCAAGTAATTCGCGACCACCCCTCACGCTGCGCCGCAACATGTGCTATCGGCCCAGCCATGCTGAACGTAAACAATGTCACGGTGCGCCTGGGTGGGCGCGTCATTCTTGATCGAGCAACCGCAATGTTGCCACCGCGCAGTCGCGTCGGCCTCATCGGTCGCAACGGCGCGGGCAAGTCCACGCTGATGAAAGCGATGATCGGGCAGATCGACCCGGACGAAGGCGAAATCGACAGCCCGCGCGGCACCCGCGTCGGCTATTTGCGGCAGGACGCGCCCAGCGGTACGCAGACCCCGTTCGAAACCGTCCTCGCCGCTGATATCGAGCGCGACGCGCTGCTCATCGAAAGCGAAACCTGCGAAGATCCCGACCGGCTCGGCGAACTCTATGAGCGGCTGAACGCCATCGACGCCTACACTGCCCCCGCACGCGCCGCCCGCATCCTGGTCGGTCTAGGGTTCGACGAAGAAATGCAGGGCCGCCCGCTCGACAGCTTCTCGGGTGGGTGGAAGATGCGCGTCGCGCTCGCCGCGCTGCTGTTCTCGCAGCCCGATCTGCTGCTGCTCGACGAACCGTCGAACCATCTCGATCTCGAAGCGACGCTGTGGCTCGAAAACTTCCTGAAATCCTATCAGGCGACGATAATCGTCATCAGCCATGAACGCGACCTGCTCAACAATGTCGTCGATCACATCCTGCATCTGGAAGGGGGGAAGATCACGCTCTACCCCGGCGGCTATGACGCATTCGAGCGGCAACGCGCCGAACGTCTCGCGCAACTGCAGGCGGCCAAGGAAAAGCAGGACGCCCAGCGCGCCAAGCTGCAGGACTATGTCGCCCGCAACAGCGCCCGCGCCAGCACCGCAAAACAGGCGCAATCGCGGCAAAAGGCGCTCGCCCGGATGCAGCCCATTGCCGCCGCGATGGAAGATCCCAGCCTCTCCTTCGTTTTCCCCAGCCCCCCCGAACTGCGCCCGCCGCTGGTCACGCTCGACATGGCATCGGTCGGCTATGACGACACGCCGATCCTGCGCCGCGTCAACCTGCGCATCGATCCGGACGACCGCATCGCGCTGCTCGGTCGAAACGGCAATGGCAAGACCACGCTCGCCCGCCTGATCGCCGCGCAACTTCCCGCGATGGAAGGGGAAATGACCAGCTCCAACAAGATGAAAGTCGGATACTTCACCCAATATCAGGTGGAGGAACTCGACACGACCGACACCCCGCTGGAACATATGGCGCGCCAGATGAAGGGCGCGACCCCCGGCGCAGTGCGCGCGCAGCTTGGCCGCTTCGGCTTTTCGGGCGACCGCGCGATTCAGAAAGTCGGCAGCCTGTCCGGTGGCGAGCGCGCCCGCCTCGCCCTCGCGCTCATCACGCGGGAGGCGCCGAACATGCTCATCCTCGACGAACCGACGAACCACTTGGACGTCGATAGCCGTGAGGCACTGGTGCAGGCGCTCAACGATTATCAGGGCGCTGTCGTGGTCGTCAGCCATGACCGCCACATGATCGAACTGGTCGCCGACCGCCTCGTGCTGGTGGATAGCGGCACCGCCAAGGAATATGGCGGCACGCTGGAAGACTATACCGACTTCATTCTCGGCAAGAGCGGCGGCGTGTCCGACAGCGGCGAGAAAATGTCGAAGGGCGACCGCAAGGCCCAGAAACAGGCACAGGCCGCCGCCCGCGAACAGGGCAAGGCGCTCCGCGAAGCCGTCACCAAAGCGGAAAAGGCACTAGCTGCGCTCACCGCCCACCGCGCCCGCATAGAACGCGCCATGTTCGACCCTTCGACTGCGGGCCCGGAAGAAGCGAAGCTGACCATGGGCGAATTGATGCGCAAACGCGGCGAGATCGAAAAGCAGATGGAAGCGGCGGAAGCGGAATGGATGGCGGCGAGTGAGGCGTTGGAGGCGGTGGCCGTTTAGGATCGGTCGCCAGTCTCAGGCCTCAACGCACAATATCGTCACCGTGTGCTTTCGGGAAATACATTGGGCAGGCTGATCTCGAAATAGACGCCCGCCTTGCCCTTATGCGCCCAGCGAATATTCCCGCTCCAGCGCTGGCCTTCCAGAAGTTCGACAAAAACCTCTTTGCCGATGTCATCGGGATGGAGTGTCGCTCCTTCGATCATCAGGCCATGCTTGGAGATGTTGCGTATTTGAATTTCTGTTTCGCGGGCGGAATGGAGAAGCTTGGCCGACCGGAACACTTTCACGCGAGGATCGCGGCTGATGCTGTAACCGATCGGTTGCACCAGCGATGGGTCGCCCATGCTGGTCATCACGGACTCCAGCGGCATGGGCCGACCATAGACGAAGCCTTGAATATGGCTGCAACCCAGCTTGCGGATGAGCGTGATTTCGTCTTGTGCCTCTACGCCCTCCGCCGTCGTTTCCATCCCCAGAGCATCGGCCAGTGAAACGATTGCCGCGATAATCAGCGCGTTCTTGCTATCGGAGGACATTGCGCCGCGCACGAAGCTCTTGTCGATCTTGATCTTGTCGAACGGCGCATTTTGCAGATAGCCCAAGGACGAATAGCCCGTGCCGAAATCGTCGAGGGCCAGGCGCACGCCGATGTTCTTTAGGGCTTTGAACATCTGGCTCGAATGCGTATCGGTATTGAGAAAAACGCCTTCCGTTATCTCCAGCTCCAGCCGATCCGGCAGGATGCGCGACGTGGCCAGCGCGCTCGCTACGATCTTGGGAAATTGTGGGTTGGAAAATTGAATGGGCGAAACATTCACGGCGACGCGGACGGTGTCCGGCCAATGCGCTGCATCGTTGGCCGCAGTGCGCAAAACCCACTCGCCTAACGCTTCGATCAGACCGCATTCTTCCGCCACGGGAATAAACTGATCCGGGCCGATCAATCCAAACTTGCTGTGCTTCCATCGCAACAGCGCTTCGTAACCGACAATTTTCGTGGATTGGGTGGACACGATCGGCTGGTAGGCGAGGTGCATCTCGCCCTTTGCGAGTGCATCTCGGAGGTCGTCTTCCATCTGTCGACGGCTTTGCGCGGCGATCAGGAGATTGTCGGTGAAGACGCGATGTACGCCCCGGCCGGCATCCTTCGCCGCATATAGGGCAAGATCGGCGTTGCGGACCAACTCGTCGGGCGTACCGCCATGCTCCGGCGCGATCGCGATTCCTATCGAGCACCCGATCTGGATCGCCATGCCGTCGATATCATAGGGTTGCGACAGTGAAGCGATGATGGACCGCGCCAGCCCCGATGCCTCGGCGCGCGAGGAATCCTGCGGAACGATGATCTGAAACTCGTCACCGCCAAGCCTGCCGAGCAAAGCGGTGTCCGAAGTCAGTCGCTGCAGGCGACCGGCCACCTGTTGCAGCAGCGCATCGCCTGTCTGATGCCCCAGCGTATCATTGACGTATTTGAACTTGTCGAGGTCCATCAACATCAACGCGGTCGGATTGAATCCGCTCGAACGGCTCAGCAAAGACTGTTCGAGCCAGGAATTGAGCATGGCGCGATTGGCTAGCCCAGTCAGGCCGTCCGAGTAGGCGAGGCGGCGAATTTCCGTTTGCGAGTTGCGCTTGTCCATCAGGTCGGCGGCCGACCCCATAAAGCCCCGATAGACTCCGGCTGCATCGAAATAAGGGCGTCCCGAGATCGCCCATAGAAAATTCGTCGTATCGGATACGATACGAATGGGGAAACCGGTAAACGCCGTCTTGGTCGTCAGATTGTAACTCAGGCTACGCTGCACATCCTGCGCACTGGCGTCGGGATGAAATATGGCGACGAACTTTGCACCGATGGGATCGAGACCGTGCGCGACCAATATGGCGCAAATCTGCGGGGACAAATAGGTGATCTGCCCGGCTGCGTCCGTTTCCCAGAACCAGCCTGCCGATTGTTCCTCATATACGGACACGAGCCGGTCCGCGCGCGAAACAGGCAAAGTCTGCTCAGCACGATTTGCTTTGGAAAAGCTTGAAAAAGCAGGGGCGATCCGACGAAGCATAGTCCGCTTTAGTGCAATCGCGGTTAGCAAATAGTTGCATTTTGCGGGAGCATTGTACGCCCGTTAAAATAAATAAAATGGTGGTTTGGTTTGCAAATTCTGTTCGTCGCGCTACCCGCCCACCGCGCCCGCACCGAACGGGCTATGTTCGACGTCCGGGAGGATGTGAGGCTGCCAATACGCGCCCTGATGGGAGGAAGCGCAGGGGCGACGGCGAGGGAGGCCGTTGAGGCAATACGGGCTAAAGCAAAAACTCACCCCCGCTCAGCATGTCGATGCCGCGCAATAGAATGGCGAAATCGGCGTTTCCATCCCCGTCGACATCGCCTTCCACCCTGGCATTGCCTCCAACCGCTTCATATCGCAGTTCGCCTTCCCGTCCGGTGAACGCTCCTGTGCCTAACCATAGGAATGCGTCATCAGTCGCACTCGTTGCAGCCGCATCGATCCGGCCGATATCGATTACGTCGCCTTGGGTCTGACTGAAATCCAGAATGAGGTCGGCTTCACTCGCGCTGCTGTCCGTCACCGCACCAAACTCAAAAACGTCGGAGCCTTCGCCGCCGATGAGATGGTCGAACTCAACGCCGCCGATCAAGCGGTCATTACCCGCGCCTCCACTAAGATAATCCCGGCCGCCGTCGCCGATCAGCGTGTCGTTGCCGTCATTGCCATAGAGCGTATCAGTGCCCGCACCGCCATCGATGGTGTCGTCGCCTGCATTGCCGCCGATCAAGTCGTACCCGGCCATGCCGTAAAGCGTGTCGGACCCATCGCTGCCCCAGATGCGGTTGCTCTGCCAGTTACCGGTGATGGTCAGGTCGGGCAATGTCGCCGATACCGTCTCAATTCCAACATCGATCCTATAGTCTACCTTGGTAGCAACGAAGTCATCGCCGCTCTCATCGACTATTTTCGTGGTCGTGCTTTCGACCAGATAGTGATCGTCGCCTGCCCCACCGTTCAACAGGTTGATCCCACCCCCGGCGGAAAGGCTGTCGTTGCCATCTCCCCCGTAGATTTTGTTGTCCATCGTGCCGCCCTTGTCGATCAGTATGATGTCGTCAAATTGGGTTCCGATGATGTTGAGCGCTTCGACATTGCGGACGTCGCCAATATAGCTCCCCGTTCCGCGCTGAAAATTCACACCCGACGCCCGATTCTCTGCGTGCAAAATGACCGTATCGTAACCGCTGCCGCCATCGATCCTGTGATCGCCGGGGGTTTCTATGATGTCGTTGCCGTCGCCGCCGAAAATACTCTTTCCGTACCCGGAGCCTCCCACAAGGCCGACGATATGGTCGTTACCGCCATCGCCATATAGCGATCCTCTGCCGGTAAGGGTGTCGTTACCGTCGCCGCCCCATACACGTGCGCCGGTTAAGCCCACATCGATGATATCGTCGCCGTCCTCGCCATGGACGGTGCCGGTCAACTGCCCCGCACCGCTGACGACATTGTCATTTCCGCCGCCCAAACGAATGTCGCCGAAGATCGTCCCGATATTGACGATAGTGTCGTTGAAATTTCCGATGATATCGATCGCCGATCCCGCATAGATCAGCGACGTGTCGATCGTTATTGTGCCGCTATTATGCAGCGTTAGGGCGCCATGGCCCGCGCCGCCATGGCCGTCACTGACCAATATGGTCTTGTTATACCCCGTTATCGAACCTGCATTTTCTATCGTCCCGCCGCCGATGGACAGGACGGTCGCCGACGAGGGTGCTTTGCGCAGGACACCGTCATTGGTGAGGGCGATGAGCCCGGAAACATGTATGCTCTCACCTTCGCCGTAGCTACGGATCACGCCCGTCGCGTGATTGACGATGGTGGTGATCGCGGTGGGTGCCGTATCCAGGTCTATGCCCGCGCCCAGACGCCCAAGGATTTGGCCGGAATTTTCGATAGTGGCGGCATTGTTGCCGGAGATGCCGCTGCTGACACCGCGAATTTCGCCGCCTGCGTCGTTCCGAATACTGACCCCAATTGCGCTGCCTATGTCGATACCGTCATTGCCCAGACTGCCGCCCGCACGAATGAGACCGCCCAGGTTCGTGATTTCGGTATAGTCTCCGGGGTGGATCGCGTCGGCGTCTACCGCGATGATCGACCCGGCGTTGCCGTTTATAATGCGGAGTTGCTGCGGAAATGACGCGCCTAAATCGGCGGTATCAATTGCACTCCCGGCATTGGCGCCTTTCCCGTTACTCAGGATCGTGCCGAGATTATTGATATACATATAGCCATCGAATTGCGGGATCGACGGGGCGCTGGATAGGCGAATAGCGATGCCGGAGTCGCTCTGTATCGTGCCGCTGGCATAATTTAGGAGGTAGAAAGGGCTGAGGCCAGAACCCGACGGCGTCCCTGAAACGACAGCGTCGATCACCGATCCCCCATAGGATTTTAGCAACCCTCGATTGTCGACTGCGATCGACCCGCCGTTCAATGGCGACCCTATACGCAGGACATCGTCTTGCGCGCGGATGGAAGAACCCGCCTGCGTGTCGATCAGGAGGTTTTGGCTCGTGTCGGCCGTCCCAGCCGTGTCGATCGCCACGCCGCTGCTGGCGCGAACAGCCCCTTCGACATATAATCGGACCAGACCGGATGTGCCGCTCAAATCCCATTCAACGGCAGTTTCCGGCGTATGGAGAAAGCCATTGGCATCGATGGTCAGGGTATCGCCGGAGCGTACAGTCTGGCGCGTCGTGACGCTGCCGGAGATGGTGACATCGCTCATCAACTTCTCCATTTCGGATCAATTCATGCCATTAACCACATCCGGCATCTCCGTGCGAAAGATTTGTGGGAAACTATGTGGAATATCTGACCTTTAGGTAGCGGCGACCAGGGGTATTTGTCACAGCCCAGTCGATCTCCATGTCCCGCGTATCGCTCGATATGAAAAAGACCCGGTTGCCTCGCACAACCGGGTCTCCATTGGCAGGGGGCTGGAAAGGAAACAGCCCCCTGTAGCATTCGTCAGCGGGCAGTTTAACCGCTGTAGTACATGTCGAATTCGACCGGCGACGGGGACATTTCCCAACGCGCGACTTCTTCCCACTTCAGTTCGGCATAGGCGTCGATCTGATCCTTGGTGAACACGCCGCCTTTCAGCAGGAAGTCGTGATCGGCTTCCAGGCTGTCGAGGGCTTCGCGCAGCGATCCGCACACGGTGGGGACGAGCGAGAGTTCTTCGGGCGGCAGGTCGTACAGGTTCTTGTCCATCGGGTCGCCCGGGTGGATCTTGTTCTGGATGCCGTCGATGCCGGCCATCAGCAAAGCTGCGGTCGACAGGTAGGAGTTCGCCAGCGGATCGGGGAAGCGGAATTCGACGCGCTTCGCCTTGGTGCCTGCGCCATAAGGAATGCGGCACGATGCCGAACGGTTGCGCGCGGAATAAGCGAGCAACACAGGCGCTTCGTAACCCGGCACCAGACGCTTGTAGCTGTTGGTGGTCGGGTTGGTGAAGGCGTTCAGTGCCTTGGCATGCTTGATGACGCCGCCGATGAAGAACAGGCAGGTTTCGGACAGACCGGCATAGCCGTCGCCCGCGAAGGTGTTCTTGCCCTTGTTCCAGATCGAGATATGCGTGTGCATACCCGAACCGTTGTCCGCCTTGATCGGCTTCGGCATGAAGGTCGCGGTCTTGCCATAGGCATGAGCCACCATCTTCACGACATACTTATAGATCTGGATACGGTCGCAGGTTTCGACGAGCTTGCCGAAGGTCAGGCCCAGCTCATGCTGGCTGCCCGCGACTTCATGGTGATGCTTGTCCATGGGCAGGCCCATTTCGAGCAGCGTCGTCACCATTTCGGCGCGGATGTCGGTGGTGGTGTCGACCGGGCCGACGGGGAAGTAGCCGCCCTTGGCACGCGGGCGGTGACCCATGTTGCCGCTTTCGTAGGTCGTGCCGGTGTTGGTCGGCAATTCGACATCGTCCAGCTTGTAGTAAGACGAGTTGTAGGTGTTATCGAACTTCACATCGTCGAACATGAAGAATTCGGGTTCCGGGCCGATGTAGACGGTGTCGCCCAGGCCGGTGGACTGCAGGAAGGCTTCGGCGCGCTTGGCGGTCGAGCGCGGGTCGCGGGCATAGAGCGAACCGTCCGAAGGCTCGACGATGTCGCACACCAGGATCATCATCGGCGTCGCGCTGAACGGATCGATATAGACGGCGTCCAGATCGGGCTTCAGGATCATGTCGGATTCGTTGATCGCCTTCCAGCCTTCGATCGACGAACCGTCGAACATCAGGCCGTCGGTCAGTTCATCTTCGCCGATCACGCCTGCGCACATGGTCAGGTGGTGCCAGATGCCCTTGGGATCGGTGAAGCGGACATCGACCCATTCGATTTCCTTTTCTTCGATCATTTTCAGGATGTCTTTTGGCTTATTCGCCATCGTTGCTTACCCTTCCATATGGTGCCCCCGCGGGCGTTAGTCATAAAAGTAAAAGTGTTTTCGCGTCGGGCCGCGGCCCGATTGAGATGATGCCTTGGGTCAGATTGCGTCGTCGTCCCGCTCTCCCGTGCGGATGCGCAACGCGGATTCTACGGCATAGACAAAGATCTTGCCGTCACCGATGCGGCCGGTCTGCGCGGCTGCAGCAATCGCTTCCACCACGCGCTGCGCCAGGCCGTCCTCGACCACCACTTCCAGCTTCACCTTGGGCAGGAAGTCGACGACATATTCCGCGCCGCGATACAGCTCAGTATGGCCCTTCTGCCGCCCAAAACCCTTGGCTTCGGTCACGGTAATGCCGGACACGCCGACTTCGTGCAGTGCCTCTTTCACCTCGTCCAGCTTGAACGGTTTGATGATGGCTTCGATTTTCTTCATCAGCTTTTGTCCCAGCCCCTTTTTGGCAACATGCATGCAGCGATGCGTAAATGCCCCGCCACCGTGTTCACGAACCCGTTATGCACGCCCCCTGCGCGCATGTCGCATCCGTAAACAAACAATTACCGTGCCAATTACCGAATCGCCAGAATAGCTTCTGCGATGCAGCATGATTTGTCCATCGCGCCCGGTTTTCGGGCAATTTGCGATGGTGGTGCCTAATTATTGGGCAAGCGTTTGCGGGGGCGTGAAAGCCGCGGCGTGGCTCTAACTTCTCTAAGGTCGCGCATATGCGATAGGTGGGTGCGGTCGCTTGTTGGATTTGGGAAGTTATTTTCCTACATCGGTAGGGTTTGGGATGGTGGTTCCGGGGTGGAAGCTGTCCTTTTTGCACGTGCGCGTCGAGACTTGGCAATCGCGCCGGGTATAGTACTGTGCCATGATGGCCTTCAGAAATTCACAAATGTCTATTTTCTCACTAGGCTTGGCAATGAACGCCAGCGCGGGCGTCGCGTGCTCGCTGCCTACGCCAGATTACAAGTCCCCCTCTCTTGCAGTCCAAGCGAGGCAGCACATTGCTCAGGCCGATGCAATCGTGGACGGAGAAATTGTGAGGATCAGTGGCTGGGACTATAAGAACAAGAGAGAAATTCCTGCTCTTCTTAAGGTAACTAAAATTTTGAAGGGTCCAAAATTTACGGCTTTCTCTCTGAGAATCCCAGGAGGTGGGTGCGAAATCTTTTTCCGGCGAAAGGAAAGGGTTAGATTGCTTCTTAGCGGAAGCAGAGGAAGTTGGGCCGCGTTACACACGTTAAATCTGCCTTGGCCCGTATTCTCGGGTTCGATCGACAACCACATACCCTACGCTCGATTGATAGATAAGCAGATCGGATTACCTCGCAGTCCTGATACTGCCATAGCGCCAGAGGGACTTTAAAAAACCGCCATTCCACCAAAACCCATCACCCCAAATAGGGCGGCGCGTTCAGCCCCTTCGGGCTTTGCGTGAATATTTCGCAGCCTGTCTCTGTTATCCCGATCGAATGTTCGAACTGTGCGGACAGGGTGCGGTCGCGGGTTACGGCGGTCCAGCCGTCGTTCAGCATCTTTATGTCGCCCTTGCCGATGTTGATCATCGGCTCGATGGTGAAGAACATGCCGGGGCGCAGCTCCGGGCCGGTGCCGGGGCGGCCCAGATGGACGACTTCGGGGCTGTCGTGAAACACGCGGCCAAGGCCGTGGCCGCAAAAATCGCGGACCACGCCGAAGCGGTGCTTTTCGGCATGGCGCTGAATCGCGTGGCCGATATCGCCCAGCCTGTTACCGGGCTTGGCGTGCTCGATGCCCAGCATCAGACATTCGTAGGTGACTTCGACCAGCCGCTTCGCCTTGATCGGCGCGTCGCCCGCTATGTACATGCGGCTGGTGTCGCCGTGCCAGCCGTCGATGATCGGGGTGACGTCGATGTTGACGATGTCGCCGTCCTTCAGCTTCGTTTCGCCGGGGATGCCGTGGCAGATGACGTTGTTGATCGACGTGCAGCAGCTATGCGTATAGCCGCGATAGCCCAAAGTCGCGGGCACGCCGCCGCCGTCCAGCGTCATGCGCCGCACGATGTCGTCGATCTCGCCGGTCGTGACGCCCGGCACCACATGCGGCACCAGCGCGTCAAGGATCTCTGCGGCCAGCCGTCCGGCCTTGCGCATGCCCGCAAACCCCGCCTCATCGTACAGCTTGATCGCGGTGGAGCGGGACACGGGCGCGTCGGCGGTCATCGTCATATATTCGGTCATCGTCACTTTATAGGGCGAAGCGTTGCCTTTTGCGAGAGGGTGCTTTGCCGAACCGGCCCATCGCGCTATGGGCGAGGACATGAACAGCCCGACACGCATCTGGACAGCCGCTCTCGCCATCATTGGCGATGAAATTCTTTCCGGGCGTACGCAGGACAAAAACATTGCGCAGATCGCCGCTTGGCTGAACGTGCAGGGCATCCGCCTGAAGGAAGTGCGCGTCGTCGCGGACGATGAGGACGCCATTGTGGAGGCAGTCAACATCCTGCGCGCCCGCAACGATTATCTGTTCACCACCGGGGGCATCGGCCCCACGCATGACGACATCACGGTCGATGCGATTGCCGTGGCGCTGGGTGTCGGGGTGGTCGTGCATCCGCGCGCGCGCGCCGTGCTACAGGACTATTATGAGGAACGCGGCGGGCTGACCGACGCGCGGCTGCGCATGGCGCGCGTGCCCGATGGCGCGGAACTGATCGAAAACCGCATGTCGGGCGCGCCGGGTATCCGCCATGGCAATATCTTCATCATGGCGGGGGTGCCGCACATCACCGCCGGTATGCTGGAAAGCCTGACCGGCACGCTGGAAGGCGGACTGCCGCTGCTATCGCGCCAGATCGGTTGCTGGGTCGCCGAAAGCGAAGTGGCGGACCTGCTGCGCGCCACGGAAAAGGCGCATGATGGCTGCCAGATCGGCAGCTATCCGTTTTTCCGCGAAGGCAGGGTAGGGGCCAATTTCGTCGTGCGGTCGACGGATCAGGATGCGCTGGATGCCTGCATCGCGCAGTTGACCGACGCTTTGGATGAACAGGGCCGTCCGGTAACGCAGGGCGGCATCTGATCCGGCCTCACAGCAATGACGGCATGCAAGAAACCCGGCGAACATGGGATGTCGCCGGGTTTCTTTTTATCGGACGGGTAAGACTCGCGCTCTTCAGCGTGACGCGATGCGCGTGCGGGTCAGGCCGGCATCGGCCATGGCTTTGGACTGCGCAGCATTGACGCAGCGCTGATAGTCGCTCTGTCCGGAGACACCGACGGCCTTGTCCTGGCTGCACACCGTTTTGACGGCGGCCATGATACGGTGCTTGGCGAGGTATCGGCCCTGGGCGGAAGACAGGCGCAGGTCGGATATGTCGACGGGCTTGGCCTGCGTCACTGCTGCGCCATTGTCGGAATAAGAAACGACAATGTCGGAGCCCGCCATGGCAGGCGCGGCAATCGCTAAACTGGCGGGAATTGCGAGCGCAGCGATGGCGCGCCCGAATATACGGGGGTTAGACATGGGCATCCTCCTGGCGAGGTCGGTCTTTGACCAATCCTCTCTTCATCGCTCCTGAAAAGATAGGAGCGCCTGTATAATGGGCTTTGTGGCGCGTGTTTTCAAGCAAACTTGCGGTGTCGCGCTGGTGGATATGCCGCTCCCGCTCGTTTGATGATGGCGGGGCGTCTCCCCCAGCGATACGACCGTCGATCCATGCGATTGACCAATCGATAGGATGCTTATTTTCATGGACGATGCGGGGCGACCGGCCAGTTGCCATCCACGCCGAACCGAACGGGCGCGATACTGATGGCGCTGGCCGATCTTTCGCAGTGGCTGGTGCCGGTCGTGGCGATGCTGGGCGCAGGGCTGGTCGCCGGATTTGCCGCGGGCATGTTCGGCATCGGGGGCGGGTTCGTCGTCGTCCCGGTCCTTTTCCTCGTCCTGCCGTTGCTGGGGGGCGATCCTGCGCAGCTTGCGCATGTGGCCATCGGCACATCGCTTGCCACCATCGTCGTCACGTCGATCCGATCGGTGCAGGCCCATGCGCGGCGCGGCGCAGTCGATTTCGAGTTGCTGCGAAGCTGGGCGCCATGGATGGTGCTGGGTGTGGGCGGCGGGGTGCTGCTGGCCAATCATATCGGCAATCAGGGATTGGCGCTGATCTTCGGCGGCGGCGTGTTCCTGATGGCGCTCAATTTCCTGCTCCCGGTCTTTTCGGGAAAGGTCTACTGGAGTGAACTGCCCGATGGGTATGTGCGCGCCGGTATTGCCAGCGGCCTCGGCGCATTCTCTTCATTATTGGGTATCGGTGGCGGCGTGATCGTCATCATCGTGATGACCCTGTGCGGCAGGCCCATCCATCGCGCCATTGCGACCGCTGCAGGCGTCGGCACGCTGATCGCAGTGCCCGGCATGATCGGCTTTGCAATCATAGGCCTGGGTCAGCCCGGCCTGCCGTTCGGATCGCTGGGATATGTCAACGTCCCGGCGGCGGTGGCGATCACATCGACATCGGTAATTACCGCGCCTTATGGCGTCGCGGTGGCGCACAGGCTCAATCCGCGCGCGCTCAGGATCAGCTTCGGCGTCTATTTGCTGTTCGTCAGCTACACCATGGTCATGAAGGGCCTGCATGGCTGACCGCCCGGCATTGACTATATAGTAACATATGATACCACATGGACGAGAGAGGATACCGTCCATGCCTACCGATTTTGCGATGATGTCAGGGTTCGGCAACAGCTTCGAAAGCGAAGGCGTGCCGGGGGCCTTGCCGATGGGGCGCAATAGTCCTCAAAAACCGCCCTTCGGATTATATGCAGAGCAGATGTCGGGAACGGCCTTCACTGCGCCACGGTCAGAGAACCGGCGCAGTTGGCTCTATCGTCTGCGCCCGAGCGCGCAGCACCCGGCCTTTCAGCCGTATCGCGGAAATCCCGCGCTTCTTTCCGCGCCTTTGTCGGACAACGGACCGTTCAGTCCAAACCGTCTCCGCTGGGATCCGCTGGCTCTGGGCGACCGCCCCGTCGATTGGGTCGACGGACTGTTTACTTATGCGGTCAATGGCGACGCCACAGGGCAGACGGGCATCGGCATTCATGGCTATGTCGCCAACCGATCGATGGTCGATCGGCTGTTCTTCTGCGCGGACGGCGAATTGCTGATCGTGCCGCAGATGGGCGCTCTCGATATATTCACCGAGTGCGGGCGCATTCATGCGGAGCCCAATCATATCGTGCTGATCCCGCGCGGCATGCGCTTTCGGGTGGAGCTGCCTGACGGTCAGGCGCGCGGCTATGTGTGCGAAAATTACGGCGCGCCTTTCCGGCTGCCCGATCTGGGACCGATCGGATCGAACGGCCTTGCCAATGCCCGCGATTTCCTGACGCCCGTCGCCGCTTTCGAAGATGTCGAGCGCCCGACGGAGGTCGTGCAGAAGTTCGCTGGAGCCTTGTGGACGGCGACGCTTGGCCACAGCCCGCTGGACGTCGTTGCCTGGCACGGCAATCTTGCGCCGTGCCTGTACGATCTGGCGCGGTTCAACACGATTGGCACCGTCAGCTTCGATCATCCCGATCCCAGCATCTTCACGGTGCTTACCTCGCCCACGGATCGAGCTGGCACGGCCAATTGCGATTTCGTGATATTCCCGCCGCGCTGGATGGTGGCCGAAGATACCTTCCGTCCCCCGTGGTTCCACCGCAACATCATGAGCGAATTCATGGGGCTGATCCACGGCGCTTATGATGCGAAGGCCGGGGGCTTTGCCCCTGGCGGGGCGTCGCTGCACAATTGCATGAACGCGCACGGTCCCGATGTGGCATCCACGCGCGCCGCGACCGATGCGCCGCTCGCGCCGCACTATATCGCCGATACCATGGCCTTCATGTTCGAAAGTTGCTTGCCTATCCAGCCGACACGGCAGGCAATGGAAAGCCCCTTGCTCCAGCCTGACTACGACGCGTGCTGGGAAGGCTTCGCCAAGGCGCAATTGCCCTGATGGCAACCCGACAAAGCGGAGGTAAAAGAAATTTCGTTCTACGGAACGGTTCCAGCAATGTTTTGTTACATTACCACAATGTCTCGGACATGCTCGGTCATTAACTCATGATGCGTTCCGCACGCGATGATCCTGCAGGGCATTCCACATTTGCAATAATGTGGTGTGTAGCAGTGTTTCGCCAGATGAAGGATTGGCATAGAGCATGGGTAATTTTGTACGCGATATACCTCCGGCCGAAACCAAGTCTTATGATGCTCAACGAACGCCCTACGCGATGACCGCGCCCAATGTTCTCATCGTGGAAGACGATCCGGCGCTGCGCACATTGGTCATGCGCGCGTTGCAGCAGAACGGATTCAACGTCCGCCCGGCAGGCTCGGCGCCGGAAATGTGGAACATCATGGCGGAATCGCCGGTGGACGTCATCATCCTCGACATCATGCTGCCGGGCACGCACGGTCTCGACCTGTGTCGCCAGATTCGCCAGCAAAGCGATGTGCCGCTGATCTTCGTGAGTGCCAAGGGCACCGAAGTCGACCGGGTCATCGGGCTGGAGTTGGGCGCGGACGATTATCTGGCCAAGCCATTCGACACGCGCGAGCTTATCGCGCGCATCCGCGCCGTGCTGCGTCGTGGCCGGATGGACCGCCAGCATGAAGGGGCAGGGCGTCGTGAAGCGCGCTTCGACGGCTGGACCGTGAACTTCCCCCGCCGCGAAGTTACCTCTCCCGATGGCGCCGTCGTCGATCTGACGGGGGCGGAGTTCGACTTGCTGGCCGCGTTCATCGACAATCCGCAACGGGTGGTTGCCCGCGAACGGCTGATCGAACTGTCGCGCGCGCGGCTGGGCGATTCTTCGGACCGTAGCGTCGATGTGCTGATCAGCCGCCTGCGCCGGAAACTGTCCAGCGAAGGCGGAAAGACGCCCATCGTGACCGTGCGCGGCGTCGGCTATATGTTCAGCGCAGAAGTCGAGCGCGTTTGAGGAACCTGCTGCATCCTTCGCTGGGGTTGATCGGACGGGTTCTCATCATCGTCCTGCTGACGATCCTCATCGAATTTTGCGCCGGGACCATATTATACGATCGGGCCAGCAGCCTGCGCGTGCGCGAAGACGAAGCCAATCGCATGGCGGAGCATATCGCCGCCGCCAGCCGCGTGATGATCCAGCGCGACCCTTCGGAGCGTCCGGCGATGGCCAGCCGCTTGTCGAGCGCCAACTTCACTGTGACCTGGCACCGGACCTTGCCGCCGCCGCCACCGATGTCCGCCGATCTCTTCGAAATGCGCGATCAGATCGTGGCGCGGGAGCCGGTGTTGGACCATCATATGCTGCGCCTCTATCTTCGGGAACCGGGACGCAGAACGGTGGTCGTCGGCAGCCTCGCTCTCGATGACGGCACTTGGCTCACCTTCAACGCGCCGCAACTGGTGGATGAAGGCAAGTTCCGGATCGCCTGGATCGCGATGATGATCGTGGTGGCCATCGGCCTCAGCCTGATCGCCGGTCTGATGATCCGCACGACATTGCAGCCCGTGCGTAGGCTGGCCGTCGCGGCCGCACGCATCGGCCATGGCGAGCAGGAGCAGATCGCCGAAACCGGCATCAGCGAAGTGCGCGACCTTATCCGCGCGTTCAATGAAATGCAGGGGCGAATTCACTCGCTGATTGCGGACCGGGTCGAGGCTTTGGCCGCGGTGGGCCATGATCTGCGGACACCGCTTGCCCGCCTTCAATTGCGGGCGGAAGGGATTGGCGACGATCAACTGCGCGAATCCATCGGGGCCGATGTGCGGGAAATGGCGGGGATGGTCTCCTCGCTGCTGGCCTATCTGGGCGGCGACGATGATCCTGAGAATCCGCAGGCTGTCGATCTGGCGGTGATGGCGGCGACGCTGGTCGACGACATCGTCGATCAGGGACGGGATGCAAGCTATGCCGGTCCCGATCATCTGACGCATCATCTGCGCCCGCTGGGCTTCAAGCGCGCGCTGCGCAACGTGGTCGAGAATGCTGCCAAATATGGCGACATGGTGCAGGTGACGGTGAACGCGGATCAGGACCATGTCACCATACAGGTCGAAGATGACGGACCCGGCATCGACGCCGAGCGGCTGGAGGATGTGCTGCGACCGTTCGTCCGGCTGGACGATGCGCGCGGTCGCGATACGCAGGGGCTGGGCCTCGGGCTCGCGATAGCCGTGCGCGCGGTGGAGATGGAGGATGGCACTATCCATCTTGCCAATCGGGACTCCGGCGGTCTGTGCGTTACTATTTCCCTGCCTCGCGGCGACGGGGGTATTGCGCAATCGCGTAATGCAGGGCGGCACTAAGGTAATATTGGGAAATATCATCCCATAAAAAAGCACATTTATGGCTTTAGAAATAATCAGAAACAATCTGTAAACTAAACAGACATGAACTGTTGCTTGTTAAGCACTGATTTTCGCAAAATTGCTGCTTTGCACAATTGTCGTTTTGTTCTCCGACAGCAGAGAGATACAGATTGGGCATCCGGATCGATCCGTACACCGCGAACACCGTGTGAGATGTACGGACGACAAGGACGCAGGTCGGAACATGTCTTTTTCAAAAAGGGGATGTTCATGCGCTATATTCTTGCTTGCGCGGCTTTCAGTGTACTCGCGGCCTCGCCCGCCATGGCTCAGGAAGAGCCGACGAGTCCGATAACGGTTTCCGGCAGTGTCGGTATCGTTTCCGACTATCGTTTCCGGGGCGTTTCACAGAGCGACGAAAAGCTGGCAATTCAGGGCGGATTTACCGTGTCGCACGAAAGCGGCCTGTACGTAGCGACCTGGGGTTCCAATCTTTCCGGCTGGGGCACGTTCGGCGGTTCCAACATGGAGCTGGATCTGGTCGCCGGTTACAAAATGCCACTGGCGGGCGGCGCGCTGGACATCGGTGCCACCTGGTACATGTATCCGGGCGGCTTCGATAACACCGACTTCATCGAACCTTATGTAAAGCTTTCCGGCACCGCCGGCCCGCTGAACCTGCTGGCAGGCGTCGCTTATGCGCCCAAGCAGGAAGCATTGGGCAACTGGTATCTGAACGGCACTTCCGCTGCTGCGGGTGTGTATGACGTTCCCGGCGACAAGAACGACAACCTCTATCTGTGGGGCGATGCGTCGGCCGGCGTTCCCAACACCGGCCTGACCGTGAAGGGCCATATCGGCTATTCGAACGGTAACAGCGGCCTTGGCCCGTTCGCGACTTCGGTTGCGCCGACCGGCGAATATTGGGACTGGATGGTCGGTGCCGATTATGCGCTCGGCCCGGTCACGCTCGGCGTCGCCTATGTCGATACCGATATCTCGAAGGGCGAGTCGGCTTATCTGCAGCCCAGCTTCAGCAAGGGCCAGGACGGCACGGGTTCGATCGCCGATGCGACGATCCTCTTCTCGGTCACCGCTGCGTTCTGATCCGCGATTTTCTCTGAAACTTGCCTGACGAAAGGGGCGGGGACCATGCGGTTCCCGCCCCTTTTGCTGTGATGATGGCGAAAAGGCGCTGCGACACATTGCGACAATTGAGGGGGCGCGCTGACACATCTGTGGGACAAGTGGCCCCGATAAGGGCATCACAGTTAGTGAAGTAAAGGACACCCTCATGAAAAAGTTACTGATCTCCGTCGCGCTTGGCAGCATGCTCGTCACGGGCGGCGTTGCCGTTGCACAGCCTAACGGCCCCGGTCCGAAAATGGGCATGCGCGGCCCGATGATGGCCGACGCCAACAAGGATGGTAAGCTCACCAAGGCCGAAGTCACTGCCGCAAGCGAAGCTGCCTTTGCCAAGATGGACCTGAACGGCGACGGCAAGATCACCAAGGAAGAACGCGACACGCTTCGCCAGAAGCGTTTCGACGATCGCTTTGCCAAGATGGACACTGACGGCAACGGCCAGATCAGCAAGGCCGAATTTCAGGCGCAGCACGATGCTCGCCAGGAAAAGATGGCCGAATGGCGCGCTGGCAAGGGCGGACCCGATGGCCAGCGCATGGGCCGGATGCACCACCGCGGCAAGATGGGCGGCATGTGGGGTAAGGATGCCGACAAGGATGGCACTGTGACCCGCGCCGAATTCATGGCACGCCCGATGGCCATGTTCGACCGTGCGGACGCCAACAAGGATGGCGTTGTCACGGCTGAGGAAATGAAGGCTGCGATGCCGGGTCGCGGCGAACGCGGTAAGGGTCGCATGGCTCCCCCGCCGCCGCCTGCGCCGCAGAACTAAGCAAGACCAGACATGCCCCGATGCTTTATAACCGGCATCGGGGCATATCTTCTGCATGGCTTCGCTCTTTCTTCTCGTTTCCTCCCATGACAAGACACGCACATGAACGAACGCCCGCATCTGCTGCTCGTCGACGATGAACGCTCCATTCGGGAGCCGCTCGCGCAATATCTGCAGCGCAACGGATTTCGTGTGACTGCCGTCGAGAATGCCAGCGAGGCGCGGATGCGGCTGGCGGCCAATGCCATCGATCTGGTCATTCTGGATATCATGATGCCCGGCGAGGACGGCCTCAGTCTGTGCCGCCATATCCGCGAGACCAGCGACACGCCGGTCATATTGCTGACCGCGAAGTCCGAGGAGACGGACCGTATCGTCGGTCTGGAAATGGGTGCGGACGATTATGTCCTCAAACCCTTTTCTCCCCGTGAGCTCGTCGCGCGGATTAAGGTGATTTTCCGGCGGGTGGCCACCGGCGGTCAGCGGGTCAGCACCGCAGATGGCGCCAGCTACGCTTTTGCCGGCTGGGTCCTTCGGTCGCAGGAGCGGACACTGGTGGACAGCGAAGGCGTATCCCTCCCGCTTTCGACCGCCGAATATAATCTGATGCTCGCCTTCGTGACGCGGCCCAATCATGTGCTGAGCCGCGATCAGTTACTCGACATCACACAGGGCCGCGAAGCCAATGCGTTCGACCGTGCCATCGACAATCAGATCAGCCGACTGCGCAAGAAGATAGAGGACGATCCGAAAAATCCCGCCCTTATCAAAACGGTGTGGGGCGGCGGCTACACTCTGGCGGCAGAAGTGCGGAAATTGTGATTCAGCCTTTACGCCGCGTCCTTCCCAAAAGCCTGATCGGCCAAGTCATTCTGGTTGTCGCGCTGGCGCTGTTCGTGGCGCAGGCGATCAACTTCGCGTTTCTGATGCGGGAGCGCAACCGGATGCTGCTGACGGCGGCCACGGCACCTGCCGTCGCGCGCATCGTCGATGGTTTGGACCGGCAGGAAGAACGCCGTCTGGGTGGACGGGACGGTCCGGGACGCGTCACCTTCTTCGACGCAAAGCCAGCCTTCTCCGGGCATCGCAGAGTCGATGCGGAACATCGCGCGACCGACATGTTTGCAGATGTCGGCTTCACGGTCCTTTCTGTCGAAGCTTATGAAGGCGTGGCGCAGCTTCGCACGGGCCGTCGGTCGCGATTGCGTGACCGCATCGAGCCGCACCGCCCGCGCGAAGTCCATCTGCTGACTATCGCCGTGGAATATCAACCCGGTCGCTGGGTCACCACGCAATCGCGGATGAGCAAGGGCATGCCGCGATTGAATGGCTGGCTGCTGGGGCAGACTCTCATTCTCTATGTGATCGTCCTGCTGCCTTTATTGTGGGTGGGGCGCCGCCTTGCCCGTCCCCTCAAAGACCTTACCGCCTCCGCGCGCCAGTTCGCTGCGACCGGGTCGGCCGATCCGGTCGAGGAGCGCGGGCCGGGCGATGTCCGCGATCTGACCACGGCTTTCAACGCCATGCGATCCCGCCTGCGGGCGATGCTGGATGAAAAGGACCGGATGCTGGGCGCCATCGGTCACGATCTGCGCACGCCGCTGGCGTCGCTGCGGGTCCGTACCGAATCGGTCGAAGATGAAGGCGAGCGCGCGCGCATGTCCGACACGATCGAGGAAATGAACCGGATGCTGGAAGACATCCTCTCGCTCGCGCGGGCGGGGCGCAGCATGGAGCCGGTCATCAAGGTCGATCTGTCCGCTCTCGCCGATGCCGTGGTGGAGGATTTCATCGAACTGGGTTCGCCCGTCGATATGGTGGACAGCGCGCGTGCCGTGGCCCCGGTCCGGCCGCAACTCATTCGCCGGGCCTTGCGCAATCTGATCGAAAACGCAGTGGTGTACGGGCATCGCGCGCATGTGTCCGTCGTGCAGGATGCCGCCGCGATCCGCATTTGCGTGGCCGACGA
This sequence comes from Sphingobium sp. BS19, assembly GCF_027925545.1. NCBI lineage: Bacteria > Pseudomonadati > Pseudomonadota > Alphaproteobacteria > Sphingomonadales > Sphingobiaceae > Sphingobium > Sphingobium sp. BS19. Next base: position 101,316 of record NZ_BSEF01000006.1, on the reverse strand, counting down.
AGGGCCGGGCATCGCGGAAGAGCGCATGGACGAAATGATGGAGCCGTTCACCCGCCTGGAAGGATCGCGCAATCGCGAAACCGGCGGCGCGGGCCTTGGCCTTGCCTTGGTGCGCGCCATCATGGCCGAACATGGCGGCGCGCTCCGCCTCGCCAACCGCCCGGACGGCGGTTTGGAGGCTAGCCTCGTTTTGCCGATGGCTTAATGCTTGCCGGGTTTCGCGCCACCGGCTTTCGCATTGGGATTGACGATCACTGCCCCGGTCGGAAGCCCGGTGCCGCCCATGTCGAGCGCAGTGGCTTCCTCCCGCGCCTTGCGTTGCGGATTGTCGCGTTCGCGGATCGCGGCGCGCGTCTCGGCATCCATGCCTGCCAGTTCACTGGCATTGGACCGGCCACCTTTTGACCAGCCAAGCACGATGGACATGCGCCGGTTGCGCGGATCGTAGATATTGCCTTCGATGAACGGCTCACGGTCGGCGACGCCTTCGATCTTGGCAAATCGTTCGTTGCTGAGGCCTGAGTCTGCCAAAGCCTTGCGCGTCGCTTCGGCGCGAGCTGAGGATAGCAGCCAGTTGTTCATCGTTCGCCCGGTTGCATAGGGCAAACCATCGGTGTGCCCCCGCACGATGACATCGTTTGGCATGTCCTGCAGCACCTTCGACACTTCACCGATCAGCGAGCGTGCTTGCGGGAGCAGGCGGTCGGTTGCCATGGCGAACATCGCAAAGTCGGCTTCGTCGATCAGGTCGATCCGCAACCCTTCGTGGGTCTCGGTAAAGCGGATGTTCTTGCGCATCTTGGCCATCAGCTTGTTGGCGGCCATGCGCTGTTCGATCTGCTGCTTGATCTTCTCGAACTTCTGGCGGTCGGCGGCGCGCTTCATCTTGCCGCCTTCGTCCTTCGTGCCGGATGCATCGCGCGGGATGGTGATCGCCATATTGCCCTGGCCGCCGGTCGTCGGGTAATTTTCCTTGCCGGTGATGCTGTCGCCACCCAACAGGCCGGTCGCGCCTGCGCTCCCGGCTTTCATGGTGACCATCGTCGGCGTGAAATAGTCGGCGAGCGCCTTGCGTTGCTTTTCGGTGGTTGCCCCGAGCAGCCACATAAGGAGGAAGAACGCCATCATCGCCGTTACGAAGTCGGCATAGGCGACTTTCCACGCGCCGCCATGGTGACCGGCATGGGCCTCCACGATGATCTTCTTGACGATGATCGGGCGCGGTTCCGGTTCGTTCCCGCGCTTCTTGCTATCGGCGGCCATCGCTTATTTGCCCCGCATGCCGTCGAACACTTCGGCGAAGGCAGGCTGGTTGGCGTGAGTCAGGCTGGAGCGCGCGGCTTCGATGACCAAAGGCTGCGGGTGACCGTGCAGCGATGCGATGATGATTTGCTTCACGACATGATAGATAGCGCCATCGGCTTCGATCACCGATTTGCAGCGTGTCGCGAACGGACCGACCAGACCATAAGCCAGCAAAATACCGAGGAACGTGCCGACGAGCGCCGAACCGATCATCGCACCCAGAATGGCCGGCGGCTGATCGATCGAACCCATCGTCTTGACCACGCCCAGAACCGCCGCGACGATGCCGAGTGCGGGAAGCGCATCGGCAAGTCCCTGCAGGTTTTCGGCAGGCTTGATCGCTTCGTGGTGATGCGTCTTGAGCGTGTTGTCCATGACGTCCTCGACCGCGTGCGGGTCAAGCGTGCCGGACGATACGACCACAAGGCGCAGCGTATCGCTGATCAGATGGATGAGCGTCTTGTCTTTCAGAAGGCGGGGATATTCACTGAACACAGCGGACGATGCGGGATCTTCGATATGCGGTTCCAGCGCTACCGGCCCTTCGACGCGCAGCATCTTCATCAGCTTGCTGACGAGGAAGATGCAATCGAGGAAATCCTGTTTCTTGTACGTTGCGCCCTTGAATACCTTGGCGAAACCGCCGCCCAGCGCCTTGAGGTCCGCGCCGCTGTTGCCGATGATAAGGGAGCCGACGGCGGCGCCGCCGATGATGAGCATTTCGTGTGGAAGGGCGTGCAGTACCGGGCCAAGATCGCCTCCGGTAAAGGCGAACCCCCCGAAGACCATGCCGACCAGAACGACGATACCAATGACTGCGAACATGCTGTTCCCCACGTGAAACCCATCGCGTGGCTGCGCACCGCGATACCGTTTGATTGTAAGGACGGTTTGGTTACCGTGGGGTTTAGGTTATTCTGATTAGTGCGATTAAATTATCGCAGTCGGCGCTTTTTTTAGCGTTGGCCGCCACATCGGAATATTATCGAATCAGGTCGAACAGCGTCTGCTGGTTGATCTTCGCGAACACGGCCTGCGCGGCCTGCAACGTCGTCAGTTTCGACTGAACGCTGGCCAGCGTTTCGGTCAGGTCCGTATCTTCCAGAACGCTACGCCGTTCGCTGAGCGTCAGGTTGACTTCGACCAGACGATCCTTTGCCGTATCCAGCCGGTCACCGCGCACCCCCTGCGACGTCTGCTGGTTGATGACGTGATCCAGACCCTTGCGCAGTCCATCGAGCGCGGCGCTGCGCTGGGCGTCTGTCCCGGTCGAAACAGCGGCGATGGCATTGGCCAGGATGTCGTCGATCGACATGACGGTGCCGCCCACATTGATCCCGGTCGAAACCTGTTCGCGCGTGCCGACAACCTGAAGATTGATGCCGCGCGAGACGGGGATCGCTGTGCTGGTGCCGACGTCGAACACGGGCGTGCCCTGAAAATCGGTTTCGTTGATCAGTTCGTTGGCGACGATGCGGATATTGCTAAGCTCCGCCGTGATCGCGGCCCGACCGCTGTCGTTGGTGGATGCGGTCGTGGCTGTAACCATCAATTCCTGGCCGCGATTGAACAGGTTATACAATTCCTCAAGATTGGAACTGGCCTTGGCCGAACGCGATTGCGCATAGGACACGTTGTGCGACCATGCCGCCTGCTGCGACTGCTGACGGGCAAGGTCGGACACCTGCACCCACGCCAGCGGGTCCTGCGACGCCTTGGTCAGCCGCGTGCCGCTGGACACGGCGGTCTGATCGGCCATGATGCTTTGCGACAACGCTTTCTGGCGGCGGATTTCGTCGGCCAGCGTCTGTGCGGTGATGGCTACCATGGCCTATAATTCCCTTTAAAAATCTTGGTCACATTATCGACAGAATGGCGTCGACAGTTTCGCGCGCCACCTGGATGATCTTTGCGCACCCCGAATAGGCTTGCTGGACACGCAGCAATTCCGCTGCCTCGACATCCAGATCGACGCCGCTCACATTTTCGCGGGCGCTGCGGGCCTGTTCATCGCGCTTCTGCGCGGCGCTATGCTCCGACGTCGTGGCGTTCAGGATATTCGCGTGGGCGGCGATCAGTCCGGTCCACCCTTGTTCGACGCTTCCTGTGCCGCGCACGGAAGAAATGTTGAGCAGGTTGCCGTTCAGCCGACCGTCCGCAGACTTCGCCGCGACATCCGCGCTGTTGCTGATGACCAGCGCAAGGCTGGATGCGCTGGTGCCGACCGAGAACAACGCACCGCCCGCCGTACCCGCATCGGTCAGACCCTGACTGTGCCAACTGTTCATGTCGGCCGCAAATTGCTGAGCCAACGTATCGATCGTAGCCAGCCGGTCCTTGGCAGTGACGGCGCTCTGGAACAGTCCGCCCAGCGATCCTGCCCCCGGCGATGCGACTACCGCACCCGCAACGCTCAGCGCCAGCGTGCCGTTGGCATTTTGCGAGACGGCAAAGTTGGTGGGGACAGCACCGTCCAAAATGGTCGTGCCGCCATAGCTGAGCGCGGTCGTGCCGTTCGCGCCAAAGGATATCGTGATATCCATGCGCTGCGTGATCTGGGCCAGCGCAGCATCGCGACTGTCCAGCAATTGCGCGTGATTGGCCGTGCCGTCCTGCGCACGCAGCAAGTTGATGTTGACGCGCGCCAACTCGGCCAGCGCGTTGTTCACCGTGTTGATGTCGCTGCTGGCATCCGTGGCAATGCCTGCCTGCGCTTCCTTGATGCCGTCCGCCGTCTGGTGGAATGCATCGACGACGCGCTGCATCCCATAGATCAGGGTCGTGCGTAACGATCTGTCGGCGGGATTGGCGGCCAGCTTTTCAACGCCGCCGAACATGTCCGACAGCAGATGTCCGACGCCGGTGTCGCTGTCATCCAGCGCGGTTTCCATGTCGCTCAGCCAGCGCAGACGCGATGTCGCACTGCCCAGCGCCGTACCGGTCAGACGGACCGTGGCATCCAGATAGGGGTCGTTGTCGCGGTTGACGCGCAACACGTCGACACCGCCGAAATTCGTCTGCGGCGCATAGATCAGCATGGTCGATGCCGATGCGAGGGATTCCCGCGTCGTAATGGATCGCCGATTGTAATTGGGCGTATTCGCGTTGGAGATATTCTCCGATATCGCGCCCAGCATGGTGCGATAGGCTTTGGTGCCCGACGCGCCGATGACGAAAAGGTCGCCGCTCATTTCGGCGGCTCTTCAGCAACGGGTTTTGCATTGGGATCGGTCGCCATCTTCGCGCCAAGCTGCTTTATCAGCAGCTCCGCGATGCCGAAGCGTCCCGTCTCCGCCATGTTATCGGCGGTGCGCGAGTCCGACATATCGCGAAATTGCGCGGTTGCGTCGCTGTCGGTCAGCCCTTCGCCCAGGCTCGACGACCGCATGGTGGCGATCATCTGCCGCAGGAAAATGGCTTCGAAGGCCTTGGCCGTTTTCTGCAACTGCGCGCTCGGTTGCGCAGCCGTCTGGCTGGTGCCGGTCGCGGTCGTCGTCATTGCAACTTGCGTCATTACAGCACCACCAATTCTGCTTTCATCGCGCCGGCTTGCTTGAGCGCTTCCAAAATCTCGACAAGGTCGGACGGGGAAGCGCCGATGGCATTCACGGCTTTGATTATATCGGCCAAAGACGCGCCACCTTTAAAATCTATTACCGGGCGCTTCTCTTCCTCGATGCTGATCGCGCTGTTCTGCTCGGTGGCGGTCTGCCCCTGAGAGAAAGGCGCGGGCTGCACGACGGTCGGGGTTTCCTTGACGCTGACGGTCAGTTTGCCATGCGCGACGGCGGCAGGGGCGATCCGGACCGCGCCGTTGATGACAACCGTGCCGGTACGTGCGTTGACGATCACCTTGGCGGGAGCCTCGGCAGGCTTTACTTCGATATTCTCGATCATTCCCATCATCAGGATGCGCTGTTCGGCACCCTGTTCGGCGTCGATGGTGACCGACACCGCATCCATGGCGCGCGCACGGCGGTCGCCAAAGGCGCGGTTGATGCCGTCTGCGACACGCAATGCGGTGGTAAGGTCAGCTTCGGCCAGATTGAAGGTGAGGGTAGGGGTCGTGTCGAACCCGGTGGCGACGGCCTGTTCGATGGTCGCGCCGCCCGGAATGCGACCGGCGGAGGGGATGTTGACCGACACCTGACTGCCATCGGCACCGGATACGCCCAGACCGCCAACGGCAAGGTTACCCTGCGCCATCGCGTAAATCTGTCCATCCGCACCGCGCAATGGCGAGAGGATCAGCGTACCGCCGCGCAGCGACTTCGCCTTGCCCATCGCGGACACGGTCACGTCCAGACGCTGACCCGGCTTCGCAAATGCCGGAAGGTCGGCGGTGATCAGCACAGCCGCTGCGTTTTTCAACGCGGGGTTCACGCCCTGCGGCAGGGTCAGGCCGAAGCGGGCAGCGATGCCCTTCATGCCTTCGGTCGAATAATTCAGGCTGTCGTCGCCCGTGCCTGCAAGGCCCACGACGATGCCATAGCCGGTAAGCTGGTTGGGCCGGACCCCCTGGAACGTGCCCAGATCCTTGATCCGCTCCGCATGGGCAGGCGGCAGGAACGCGATGGCCGCCAGCAGCCAGACGGCAACGCTGACGATCTTGATCGCGAAGGAGGATGTCGGGCTCATGGCTATGGCTTTCCGCATCAAAAGGGGCTGAGCATGGTGAAGAACCGCTGCAACCAGCCCTGACGGCTGGCGCGGGCGATTTCACCCTTGCCCGTGTAAATGATCTTGGCATCGGCAACGCGCGTCGAAAGCACACGGTTGTCGGGGCTGACATCGGCCTGACGGATCAGCCCGGAAATCTGGATGAACTCGTCGCCGCGATTGAGCGTTAGCGCCTTTTCCCCACGCACCAGCATGGTGCCATTGGGATAGACCTTGGCAATCGTAACCGTGATTTCCCCCGACAGCGCATTGGACTGCGCGGCCGTGCCGCTGCCCTTGAATGCGTTGTTCCCACCGGCGCTCACGTCGCTGGGGTTGAACAGTGAGAACGGGCCGGTCGTCGGCGGCGTCAGACCGATGGAGCCATTGCGGCTGGTATCGGCGCTGTTGCTCTTGGTCGCCTGCGTCCGTTCGACGAGGGTGATCGTGATGATATCGCCGATGGTGGAGGCACGCGCGCCGCTGGTGAGCGGGGAATAGCCCGATGCGATCTGGAATATCGATCCATTGGGCTGCGCAGGCACCGGCGCAGGCTCCGAATAGGTCGGCGCATAGACGACCTTTTCGACCTTGCGCCGTGCGTCGGCGGGCTGCGCGATCAGCGCGACGGCGACGATGGCCAGCGGTGTAAGAACGGGACGCATGGCGGTCATCATCCTCACAGTTGCTGGTTCACATATTGCAGCATTTCGTCGGTCGCCTTGATCATCTTGGAATTGACTTCATAGGCACGCTGCGTCTCGATCATGTCGACCAGCTCCTCGACGACATTGACGTTCGATCCTTCCAGCGAGCCGGAGCGGACCGATCCGCGGCCTTCCAGCCCCGGAACACCGACCTGCGGCGTGCCGGAAGCGGCCGTCTCGACCAGCAGGTTCGCGCCAATCGACTGCAACCCTGCGGGATTGACGAAGCGCGCGGTTTCGATCTTGCCGACTTCGGTCGCGGCCGCTTCGCCCTGAATGGTGGCCGATACGGTGCCGTCATTGCCGATGCTGACATTCGTGGCGCCTTCGGGAATCTGGATCTGCGGGATCAGCGGCAGGCCTTCGGAACTGACGACCGTGCCTTCCGCTGTCAGGCTGAAATTGCCTGCCCGGCTGTAGGCGATGGTGCCGTCGGGCTTCTGCAACTGGAAATAGCCAGCGCCTTCGATGGCGATATCCAGTGCGTTGCCGGTCTGGTTGAGCGTGCCCTGCGTGTCGATCTTGCTGGTGCCGGTCAGCGCCACACCCGACCCGAGCGACAGGCCAGTGGCATATTTGTTCTCGCTGTCCGATGCGGACCCCGCCGCGATCATCTGCTGATAGGCCAGCGTTTCGAAATCCGCGCGGTCGCGCTTGAACCCGGTGGTGTTCACGTTCGCCAGGTTATTGGCGATCACGCGCATCTTGGTGTTCTGCGCGTCGAGGCCAGTGCGGGCGACGTGGAGGGCGGCGTTGCTCATCGTTCAATCCTTCCTAAGTTCGATCAGGCATCAAGGCGCATGAGAGATGCGCCGCCGTCGTCGATTTCCTTGGCGGTGGTGATCATCTTGATCTGGGTTTCCCAGGCGCGGCTGGCTTCGATCATCTGGACCAGAGCCTGCGTCGCATTCACGTTCGATCCTTCGACCGATCCCGACGTGACGCTGCCCAGCGCATCCTGCGGCAGGATGCCGCCATTGGTTTCGCGGAACAGGCCGTCCAGACCCTTTTTGACGCTCATGCCCTGCGCGCTGGCGAGCTTGAGTGCATCGACTCGTTGCGGCTGGCTGGCTTCGCCGCCCTGCGGGACGATCCAGATGCTGCCATCCTTGGCGATGGTGATGCTGTCGGCGGCGGGCAAAGTGATCGGCCCGCCTTCGCCAATGACCGGATTGCCGTCGCCGGTGGTCAGCAAGCCGCTTTCACTCAGTTTGAGATCGCCGCGCCGGGTATAGGCTTCGCTGCCGTCGGTCGCCTGCACTGCCAGCCAGCTATCGCCGTTCATGGCGACGTCCAGCGGATTGCCCGTGGCGGTCACGGCGCCCTGGTTCATATCGGCGGCGACCACCTGCTCGGCCTGCTGTGCGCGGGTCTTGAAGGTTTGGCCGTCGATATATTGCGTCGACGCATTGGCGATTTCGCCGCGAAAGCCGACAGTGTTGGCGTTCGCCAGATTGTTGGCGATCGCTGTCTGCCGCGCCATTGCGCCGCGCATTGCCGTAAGCGAAGTGTGAACCAGGCGATCCATGATCGATCCTCAGTGGGCTGTGCGGTCTTAGGTACGCAGGTTGACGATGGTCTGGGTGATCGCCGTGCTCGTTTCGATGGCCTTGGCGTTGGCCTGAAAATTGCGCTGTGCGGAGATCAGGCCGACCAGTTCCTCGGTGATGTCGACATTGGATCGTTCCAGCGCGCCGGAGCGTACCGACCCGAACATGCCTTGCCCGGCACCCCCGTAAATCGCGTTGCCGCTGTTAATCGACGCTTCCCAATGGGCGTCGCCCTTCTGGCGAAGGCCGTCCTGGCTGGCGAAGTTGGCCATCGCGATCGATCCGATCGCTTCGGTGGTGCCGTCAGCGTAGGTCGCGGCAATAACGCCCTTTTCGGAAATCGAGACGCTGGCCAGTTCGATGGTCGTGCTGGGCTTGACCGAAGGAATCTGCAGGTCGGTGAGCGCCGTGCCGGTAATCGCGCCCGTTGCCGGATCGACTGGCAAGACCTGCAGGCGTGCGCCGGTCGTGTCGACCACGAAGCGGCTCTTGTCCATCGTGAATGCGCCGTTGCGGGTATAGGCGGTCGTGCCACCCGTGCCCAGCGTCTTCACCGTGAAGAAGCCTTCGCCGGTTACTGCCAGATCGAGTGTCTTGTCGGTGGTTTCGATGGTGCCCTGCACGAACTGCTGGTTGATGCCCAGCACGCGGACGCCCTGACCGGCGATCTGGCGCGTGTTCTGCGTCGGGGCGGAAGCGAAGATGTCGCCAAAGCTTGTTTTGCTCTTCTTGAACGCCGTCGTGTTGACGTTCGCGACGTTGTTGGAGATCGTCGAAAGGTCAGCCTGCGAAGCTTTGAGGCCGGAAAGCGAAGTGTAGAAGGACATGATTGTTACTCCTTAGAAATTGCGTTCAGCCGAGCTTCAGGGCGTCGGACGGGTTGAAGGTGCCAAGCGGCGTGATGAGTTTCGATGTCGTGCCATCGGCGGGTGACTGGACTGCGGCGATGCTGGCCCAGGTTGCGACCTGCGTCGGCGTTGCGCCGCGCACTTTGACCTGCAGCGTCTGCGTGCCGATATTTTTGCCGTCGGCATCCTTGCCATCCCAATAGAAGGACACGTCGCCGGCTTCATGCGCGCCCAGGTCGAGCGTCTTGACGACCTTGCCCGTGCCATCGACCAGATCGACGCTCAGCGATTCCGTCGCGGCTTTCAGGGTCATCTGCCCGGCATATTGTCCGGCGACGTCCGGCGCGGCGAGATTGCTCTTCACCAGCATCGACTTCCCGATCCAGCTTGCCGCATCGCCAAGGCGCGAGCCGCTCAGTTGATCCTTGATCTCGCGCAGCGACACATTCATTTCCGCGATGCCGCTGGAATTGGTGATCGTCGCCATCTGCGCGACCATCTGGCTGTTATCCATCGGCTCGAACGGGTCCTGCGTCTGCATCTGCGCCGTCAGCAGGCGCAGAAAGTCGGCCTGGCCCATCTGCGATTGCGTGGCGGCTTTCGTGGCGGTGGCCTGCTGCGTCGTCAGGCCTGCTTTATCGACTACGGCTGCGGTCATTTGCCCATCCTTATGGTTTCCAGCATGAGGGACTTTGCGGTCTGAAGGACCTGCACGTTGTTCTGATACATCCGCGCCGACTCCAGCATGTCGACCAGTTCGGCACTGCTATCGACGGCGGCTTCCCACACGTCGCCATTGGCGTCCGCGAGGGGGTGATTGGGGTCGTGGCGCTTCGATGGCTTGGCATCGGTCGTCACCACCTTGTCCACGCGCACGGTCGAAACGCCGGGCTTTTCCGTGTCCGAGGAAAAGACCGGGCGGATCGCGCGATAGGCGGTCTTCTCGCTACCGGTCACATTGCCTGCGTTCGCCATGTTGGATGCTGTCGCATTCAGGCGGACGAGCTGGGCAGACATGGCCCGACCGGCAATGTCGAAGACGTTCATGGGTTCGCCGGCCATCGTCATTCTCCCCGAAGCGCGCGGTTGATGGTGCCGATGCGCCCTTCCAGAAAGGACAGCGTGGTGCGGTACTTGACGGCGTTCTCGGCAAACAGAGTCTGCTCGGTCGAAAGCTCGACGGTGTTGCCGTCCATGCTGGGCTGCAGCGGTACGCGATATCCCATCGCGCCCTTGGCGGCGTTGCTTGCGCTTTGGCCTGCGTCGGTCGCGGTTTTCAACGCCGCTTCGAAATCGATATCGCGCGCCTTGTAATTGGGCGTCGACGCATTCGCGATGTTGGAGGCGAGCAGGCTCAGACGCTGCGAGCGCAGCGCAAGCGCTTTCCCATGCACTCCAAACAGACTGTCTTCCACACTCATTTTTCTGCTCGTCCCCATTAAAGTTCGTGTTCGGCCTGCCGTCCTTGTCCCTGTGGAGCATGATGGCGGGCCTATCCCGTCACATATCTGCAAAGGCCGTGCCAATTCACGGTGGGGAACCGTCTGCCGCTGTCGGATCACGCATTTCTGCGGGTTTGCCGGGGCAGGGCGGCAAGGGCGGCAATTTTTTGCCGCTCGGCGGCGCGCATTTGCCGTTGCTTAACCCTGTGTGTGGCAGGGTTGGACTAAGGGGACGGCACGATGGGCTTTTTGACGCATATCCTTGACCCGCTGACGCTGGCGCTGATGATTTCCGGCGTACTGGCGATTGCCATGCTGCAGAACGGACCGGCCGCATTTGCGCGCGGGTTCCGCGCCTTGCACCCGCTTCTGACCGCTAAGCCCGACCGGGATCGCGATGCCGCCCGCGCGGCGATGCTGCAGGTCGATCACCTGGCCCAACTGCGCGGGCTTGCCTGCACCGATCGCGTCTGCACAGACCGTATGCGTACCGCGCATCCCTTTCTGGGAGAGGCGGTCCGCAAGCTTTCGCACAGCGAACGCATCGATCAGTTCGAAATCTGGGCAGAGCAGCAGCTTGCCGACCGCGAAGAACGCCATCGCACCGTCCACAACATGTGGCTGTCGATTGCCGATACGGCCCCTGCGCTGGGTATGGCCGGGACCATAATCGGCCTGATCGGCATGTTCGGCGCGATGAACGATCCGGCGGCCATCGGCCCTTCGATGGCGCTGGCGCTGCTAACGACGCTGTATGGCGTGGTCATAGCCAACCTGATCGCGGCACCGATTGCCGGACGCCTTGCCGATCTTTCGATGCGCGAACTCGCGTGGCAGCGGGCGCTGTGCGATCGGATGCTGGTGGTGGCCCGCCGTGAACATGCGCCGGTGCGTCGGGCGTCGATCCGCGAAGTCGCATGAACCGCGCGCGCAGCGCCCGCTGGGCGATCAGCTTTGCCGATCTCGCTTTGCTTTTGCTGGGATTTTTCGTGCTTCTGCAGGCAAGCGGCACCCGCAGTGCGCAGGTGCTGTCGGGCGTCGGCGCGCAATTCGGGGCGCGACCGATGGTCAAGGCTGACGAGTGGCGCGCCTCCGCGCTGTTCGTTCCGGGCGAAGCCATTCTCACCGACGCGGGCCTGCGCAAGATTCGCGCGTCTGCGGCACGTTTCGTGACACGCGGCGGTGCGGTCGAACTGGCATCGTCGGGACAGGACAAGGCCACGGAACGCTTCGATAGCTGGGATCTCGCTGCGGCGCGGCTGGGCGCTGTCGCCCGCGCCCTCAAGGATAGCGGCATCAGCGAAAAATCCCTGATAATCCGGGGGCTCGATCAACGCATGGATGGCGGGCAGGGGCAAGTCATTCGCATCGCTCCCGGTCCTGCCAAAACGCCCTGATCGTCGGCTGGCACAGTTATTGCTTATATGTACGCAATGAATGTCAGGAGACAAGTTTTGCGTGGTATTTCGATTTTGGCGGTGGCTTTGGCTGTATCCAGCCCGGCGGCGGCACAGCAAAAGTTTGAAAATCTGGACCGGCTGGACAGCCTGGTCGCGATGACCGTGGGCGCCAATCTGGGCGAGCCCGGCGGCCCCGTCGCGCCGATCGACCGTCGTCTCAAACTGATCCCTTGCCCCGGCACGCCCAGCATAGACGGCCCGGTTTTCGGGGCGGCAATCGTCAAATGCGATGCAGTCGGATGGCGCATTCGCGTGCCTCTGGCCAATGGCGGGGTGCAGGCGAACGTCACCGTTCCTACCCAGCGGGCCGCTCCGCAACGCGCGCCTGCGCCGTCACAAGAAATCGTCGTAAAGCGCGGCGATCCCGTGCAACTGGTGGCGGGCGGCGCAGCTTTCAGCGTCACGCGCCTGATGGTGGCGGACGAGGATGGCCCCATTGGCGGCATGATCCGGGTGCGCGGCGAAGATAAAAAAGCCCCGCCGGTACTGGCTCAGGTCGTGGAAATGGGCATGGTGCGTATTCCGGGATTTAAGGAAAACTAGATGGTGCCGTTTATAACAGCGACCAGTATGTCTTCGGGGTCTGCAATGGCCCGGACGCAAGAAGGACGTGACCATGATTAATTCCATTGGATTGGGGCTTGGCTCCGCCATTGACACTTCCAAGCTGCGCGAAAGCGGCAAGAGCGCGCCGAAGGGCAGCGTGCCGGGTTCCAGCGCACAGACCGCAGGCCTGTCGCCCAGCCCGGCAGCGCGCATGGCTGCACAAGGTGCGCCGGTCGATACGGACAAGATCGCCGCGATCAAGGCCGCCATCGCCTCGGGCAACTATCCCGTGGATGCCGAAGCCATCGCGCAGAAAATGCTCGATCTCGATCTTCCGCAGGACTGACGAAAGCCATGACCTTGTCCGCCCTCGATGCCCTGCGCGAAGCCTTTGCCGATCTGCGCAATGCGCTCGATGGCGATGACATGGCGCAGGTGGATGCAGCGACAGCCCGCGTTCGCGAAGCAACGGCGCAAGTCCGCGCGCAGGGCGCATGGCGCGATGAGCCTGCGGTCCGTGAAAAGCTGAACAGCCTGATGCCGATCATCGATGCGGCCCGCGTTCGCACCAACGTACTCACCGACAATGCCCGCCAGCGGATGGATCTGCTGGCCGCGCACGGAGCAGACCACGCGCCGCTCACCTATCGTCGCTAACGTTCCGGCGTCATCCCGGGCTTGACCCAGGATCTCACTTCTTCCTCCGCACCAGACAGGCAGCGGGACCCCGGATCAAGCCCGGGGTGACGATAATTGCGCGTCGGTAGCGCCCGGTAATCCGCATAACCCATCACCCGAAAACTGGCACGCTAATTGCTTAAATAGCCCCGTAGGTAATAGGGGTTATTCAGTGTCTGCCTTTGCTGACATGAACATTGCAGGATCGAACGGCATCGGCGGTCGCGTGAACAACGCTATCGCCATGGCCAGCCGCCGCACGGGTATCGACTTTGGCTATCTGCTGGGTCAGGCGAAAATCGAAAGCAGCCTCAACCCGACTGCGCGGGCGACGACATCGTCCGCCACCGGCCTATATCAATTCATCGACCAGAGCTGGCTCGCCGTGGTCAACGATCATGGCGCCGAATATGGCCTGAGCTGGGCATCGGACGCCATCAGCAAGGGCACCAACGGCCGCTATTATGTGGCCGACCCGGAATTGCGCCAGCAAATCCTCGACCTGCGCAAGCATCCCGAAACCGCGTCCGTCATGGCCGCCGAACATGCTGCCGATAACAAGGCGTATCTGGAACGGCGTCTGGGTCGCGAAGCGGAGCCCACCGATCTGTATCTCGCGCATTTTCTAGGCGTCGGCGGCGCGGCCAAGTTTCTCGCCGCGAACGAAGCCACGCCGGGTGCAGCCGCCGCTTCGCTGTTCCCCGCTGCAGCACGCGCCAACCGCTCGGTGTTCTTCGACCGTCAGGGTAGCCCCCGTAGCTTCGCCGATATCCGCGCCAAGTTCGCGGCAAAGCTCGATCAGAACTCGCAGGGTGCCAGCGTCCAGTACGCCACTGTCCAGACTCCCTCGGACTGGTCATTGCCGGAAGGCAGCAAGGCCGTCCAGCCGGCAGACTATGTCCGCATCGAAACCCAGCGCCTCGCGGCGCAGGGCGAAATCGACACCAACAAGCCGCAGCCGGCAACGGCGCGGCTCGCCTATCTCATGCTCGCGACCTTCGGAAGGTAACACCGGAATATGACACGCAGTCAGGCTAACGGAAAAGTGTGGTTGAGCGCCGCCAAGGGGGCCGTGCTCCCGATGGCGACGCTCATGGTCGTTCTGTTCATGATGGTGCCCGTGCCTTCGCTGATGCTCGACATCGGGTTCATCACCAACATCATGATCAGCCTTGCGGTGCTGATGGTCGCGCTGAACGCGGCCAAGCCGCTCGACTTTTCCAGCTTCCCGACCGTCCTCCTTTTTGCAACGCTGCTCCGCCTCGCGCTCAACGTCGCGTCGACGCGCGTCGTGCTGGTGAGCGGCCACACAGGTTCGGACGCAGCGGGCCATGTTATCGAAGCGTTCGGCCATCTGCTGATCGGCGGCGACTACATCGTCGGCATCTTCGTCTTCGCGATCCTGATGATCATCAACTTGGTCGTCATTACCAAGGGCGCGGGCCGCGTGTCGGAAGTGTCCGCGCGCTTCACCCTCGACGCGATGCCCGGCAAGCAGATGGCGATCGACGCCGATCTCAACGCTGGCCTGATGACCCCCGAAGAAGCCAAGCTGCGCCGCGCCGAAATCGCGACCGAAGCGGATTTCTACGGTTCGATGGACGGTGCCTCCAAATTCGTGAAGGGCGATGCCGTCGCCGGCATCCTCATCCTCGTCATCAACATTGTCGGCGGCATCGTGCTCGGCACGGTCAGCCACGGCCTGTCGCTCAGCGAAGCGGCCTCCACTTACATCATCCTCGCCATCGGCGACGCGCTGGTGGCGCAGGTGCCTGCGCTGCTGCTGTCGATTGCTGCGGCCTCCATCGTCACCCGCGTCAAATCGGAAATGGACCTTTCGGGCCAGATCGCCAGCCAGTTCGGCGCAGGCAAGGCCTGGGTGCCGGTCGCTGCGATCCTCGGCTTCCTCGGCATCCTGCCCGGTATGCCGCACATGATCATCCTGCCCGCCGCGGCCTTCACCGCCTTCCTCGCGTGGAAGCTCAACAAGACTGCCAAGACCAAAGCGAACGCTCCGGCCCCGGTCGAGGAAGCGCCCAACCCCGCGCATATCGAATGGGACGATGTGTCGGACGGCGCGGTTCTCGGCCTCGAAATCGGCTATGGCCTCATCGGCATGGTCGATGAACGCAAGGGCGCGCCGCTCATGGCCCGCATCACCGGCATCCGTCGCCAGTTGAGCCGTGAGCTCGGCTTTGTCGTGCCTATGGTCCGTGTGAAGGACAATCTCGCGCTAGAACCCAATGCCTACCGCATCACCATCGCTGGCGTCGTCGTCGGCGAAGACGAAATCTGGCCCGACGACCTGCTCGCGCTCGACAGCGGCGCGCTGGAAGGCGAAGTTGCCGGTCGCGTTTGCAAGGACCCGACCTTCGGTCTCGACGCCGTGTGGATCGGCCAGGAAAAGCGCAGCGAAGCTGTCGTCTGCGGCTATACCGTGGTCGATCCCGCGACTGTCGTCGCGACGCACCTCAATCAGCTTATCGCCATGAACGCTGCGGAAATGTTCGGCCTCGACGAAGCGCGCAAGCTGCTCGATGCGCTGAAGGACACCGCCCCGCAACTGGTCGATGGCCTCACGCCCGCATTGCTCAGCCTCGCGCAGATTTCCGCCGTCTGCCGCTCGCTGCTGATGGAAGGCATCGCGCTCAAGGATTTCCGCCGCATCTGCGAAGCCATGATCGACGCCGCACGCCCCGATTACAGTCACGAACAACTGGTCGAGGCGGTGCGTCAGCGGATCGGGTCGCTCATCATTCAGGGGCTGGTCCCGGTCAAAATGCCTCTGCCGGTCATCACGCTGGACGGCGATCTCGAAGCCTTGCTGGCACAGGCCATGCGCGTGGCGGGCGATGCCCGTCATCCCATCGAGCCTGCGCTTGCCGGTCGTATCGTCGAAGCGGTCACGACCGCTGCGCGCCCGATCATGGGTCAGGCGCGCAATTTCGCGATCGTCACGTCGCCAATGGCGCGCCGCGCGCTTGCACGACTTTTTAAGCCTCATCTGCCAGAAACGCCGGTGCTGTCCTTCCTGGAGATTCCCGATGGGAAACCGGTGGAAGTGGTGGCCGTGGTGGGGGGCGAATCGCAACGGCCTGCGCCGCGCCATGATCCGTTGCCCGGGCTGATGGCCCCGCCGCGCGAACGAGTCGCTTGAGGGAACGCCGCCGATGTACATGAAGAAGATCACGGCTGCCGACGGCAACACCTACGGGCGCAATGCCGGACCGATGAGCCCTGCGCATCTTTCGAAACAATATATGCCGCTGGTCCGCAAGATCGCCTGGCACGTCCACGGTCGGGTATCGAGCGCCATAGAGATCGAGGATCTGCTGCAGATCGGGATGCTGTCGCTGGTCGAAGCCGCCAACAGCTTTGAGGATCGCGGCCACGGCTTTGCGACCTATGCGCAGATGCGTGTGCGGGGCGCGATGATCGACCATCTGCGTCGTCACGCGACTCTGTGCCGCTCTGCCATGGCGACGCGCAAGAAACTCGGCAAAGCGCGCAACGAACTGGAACAGAAGCTCGGCCGCCTGCCGACCGAAGCGGAAATGTCCGCGCATCTCGACATGGCGCCCGCCGACTATCGCATTGCCGCCGACAGCGCGGAGATGGTGCAGCACACCAGCATCGACGAAACCTATTCCGATCAGTCGATGTGGTTCGCCGATGTCGAAGAGCGCGCCGACGAAGCCCTGGAACGCGAAGGCCTGAAAAAAGCCATTGCGCAAGGCATCGGCAAGCTGCCCCAGCGCGAAGCGATGGTGTTGCAACTCTATTTCGTCGAGGAAATGAACCTTGAGGAAATCGGCCTGACGCTGGACATCGGCGCGGCGCGCGTGTGCCAGATCAAGAAAGCGGCACTCGACAAGCTACGCGGTATGCTCAGCGACTGGGATTAAGCTGCCGATCAGGTATCGTTCGCCACGCTGATCGGCGCGGTCCATACCGAATTGGACCGGCCCACCGACAGACGGGTACGCAACGGGCGATAGCTGCTAAGCTGCCACCACGCCTTCGGCACAGCCATCAGGCCGCGCACTTCCAGCGCCCGTGCCGCATCCTTGCGTGCCGAAAAAGACGCCAGCAATGGCGCGCCCAGCAGGCCCAGCACGATGGGCATGAGCCACAGCATCGTAATCCCCGAAGCCAGCCCGCCGACCACTATGATCGCGCCCAACGCGACATGATAGCGGAAGGTGCGGAACGCTTCGGCCAGCGGTATGCCGTCGCAATCGCGGCTCTGCCCGTTCCATGCGCTCTTGCGGCCCGACAATATGCTGATCAGGTTGATGCTGTGCGTCAGCATCTGGATCGGCGCGGCCAGGATCGACAGAATGGTTTCCATGATCGCGCCCACCCACAGGCGCAGCGTACCGCCAAAGGCCACACGGCGTTCCTCGTCCCGCATCGTCAGGATGATCGCCATCACCTTCGGACCGAACAGCAACACGACCGTCAGTGCCAGCAAGGCGCCCGATGGCAACAGCGCATTGGCGCGCCATGCGCCCGCAAACTCCCCGCCGATCACCAGCAGGATCAGCGCGAGCCACATGGGCGACGTCACATAAGCCGATGCACCCACCAGCAACTGAAAGCGATTGACGATGTGCAGACCGGCAATGCGCGCGATCAGCGGCACATGCTGGATATTGCCCTGACACCAGCGGCGGTCGCGAATGGCCAGATCGGGCATCGACGGCGGAAATTCTTCGAAGCTGTCATCGGCCATCACCATACGCACGGCCCAGCCGCGCCGCCGCAGCAGCGCCGCTTCGACCATGTCGTGGCTCATGATATGCCCGCCAAAGGGCGCGCGGCCCTTCAACTCGGGCAAGCCGCAGCTTTCGGCAAAAGCCGACACGCGGATGATGGCGTTGTGGCCCCAGAAGGTCGCCTGACGATCCGACCACCAGATCGCACCGATGGCCGACATCGGACCGTATAATCGGCTGGAAAACTGCTGCCAGCGCGCGAACAGTGTCTGCGCACCCACGACCGCCGGGATTGTCTGGATCAGCGCGACGTTGGATTCGCGATCCATCTGCGCGGCCATCTGGCTCATCGTCTTGCCGCTCATCACGCTGTCGGCGTCCAGCACGATCATATATTCATAAGCGGCACCGAAACGCTGCACCCATTCGGCGACATTGCCCGGCTTGCGACCGGTGTTCACGGTGCGGCGCCGATAATAGACCGGGCGCACAAAGGCATTGCGCACGCAATCATAGGCATCTTCTTCCAGCTTGCCGTTCTCGGCACTGGAATCCGACAGAATGAAAAAGTCGAACTGATCGCGACCCGGCAGCGTTTCCATCGACCGTTCCATGATGGACAGCCGCCCGATGATCGTCAGGAAATCTTCGTTGCACACTGGCAGCAGAACGGCGGCGCGTCCTTCCGGTATGCGGGTCGTGGATCGCTGATAACCCCGACTGTTGTGCACATCGCGGGCAAGGATCAGCACGAATCCGATGATGCTGTTGGCAAAGCCGAAGGCAATCCATGTGAACAGCGGCGCGGCCAGCATGACATACGCAATCTCCCACGCGGAAAATCCATGGGGCTGCAACCCGTCCAGCATCATCGAAATGCCGATGAATGCCGCGCCGATCGACAACAGGAACAGCGCGCCGACGCGCGACAGGCCCGGAGCAATGGGGGGAGAGGGGCGTGAACGCGGGGGCGCAACGTCGAAATCCTGCACCGGCATGGCGATGGGCGCTTCGGGGGGAAGCGACGCGCCGGTGGCATCGGGCGAAGGCATGGCCAGTCGCGTGCCCCGCAGGACACGTCCCTTTTCCATCATGGCACGGCTACTGCCGGGCAATAAACTATCCATTGCGCTTTCCGCCCTTGTGTCGCCCTTCGCGGGTGTCCGGCCATTCCGGCGACCCCGCCTGTAATTATGTCCGGATTAACCGCACATGTGCGCCGAAGTTCCGTCAGGCGTTAACAGGATAATGGACCATTTCGGACAGGGGACTGTCGCCGCGCCGCAATTGCGCGCGAATCTCGGCACCCAGACCGGGGTCTGGCGCGACGTCCAGCACCACGCGCCACCGCCCCGCCTGACCCAATACAGGGTAGACGGCGCTTTTCACCACGCGCCCGTGAATCGCTTCGCTCCATACGGCAATGCCGTCCTTCTGCGCAGGTCCATCGCCGAAATCGAGCACGATGCGCAGCGTTTTCTCGTCGACTGTCCCCCGGAACAGGTCGACCAGCGGCATTGGCGAGCCCGCCATCGGCGGCGCGTCGTCCTGCCAGTCGAGGCGATAGGATATGTCCAGCCTGCGACCGGGCGTGACGGGGGAGGTGGGCACCCAGTAAGCGGCGACATTGTCCTCATATTCGCTGTCGGTCGGAAACGCATATAAGCGCACCTGTCCGTTGCCCAAGGGCTTGCGCGGTGTGGCGAACAGCGAGGGGCGGCGGTCGTAAAATACGCCATCATCCTGATAATGATCGAAATTCCTGTCCCGCTGCAACAGGCCAAAGCCGCGCGCGTCGGGTTCGGTAAAGCTGCTGATATGCGGCGCGCCGGGATTGATCAGCGGTCTGGCCTGCGCGGCTCCATTGGCCGACCGCACGAGCAGCGTATCGGAATCGTGAATTTCCGGCCGCCAGTCGGTCGCCTGTTTGCGATGCGCCTGATCGTACCAGAACATGCTCGTCATCGGCATCAGGCCCAGTTCGCCGATTGCGCGGCGGGGAAACAGCGCCGCGTCGATATCCTGATGCACCCCGGTCTCGTCGATGCTGTTGCGCAGGCGATAGGCGCCCGTAATGCCCGGCCCGTCGAGCAGCGCGTAGACCGTCAGCGCGTTCGGCCCGTCATGCTCCAGCCAGAAATGCGTGAAGCGTGGAAATTCTTCCTTGCCCGAACTCGTGTCGATGGCGATGGCCCGCGCGGACAGGCCATATTGCTTGCGCGCGCCCGACGCCCGGAAATAGCTGGCACCCATGAACACCAGCCAGTCGGCATCGCGCGCCTTGGTCATGATGCGGAAGCCTGCGAAACCGGCATCGGGGCCAAGCGCCGCGACCGGGCTGTTCGTCGGCATATCGAAATAGGCCGGATCATAAGCCAGCGGCGTTGCCTGCCCCTTGTCCACCAGATGCAGGAACACTGGCTGATTGGCACTCCTGCTCAGCGGGAATAGCCGG
This sequence comes from Sphingobium sp. BS19, assembly GCF_027925545.1. Classification (NCBI taxonomy): domain Bacteria; kingdom Pseudomonadati; phylum Pseudomonadota; class Alphaproteobacteria; order Sphingomonadales; family Sphingobiaceae; genus Sphingobium; species Sphingobium sp. BS19. Next base: position 80,948 of record NZ_BSEF01000006.1, on the reverse strand, counting down.
ACGCCGGTCGCATCGTTCCGGTCGTTCCAGATCGTGCGCTCGTCGCGAAAGCGGACCTGGTGTAAGGCATCGTAATCGACGGCCTGCGCACCGGGATGCGGCGGAACATTGACGTAGGCGGATCGGGCCAGCGCCTTGGCCCGATTGACCAGCACTTGCCAGTCGAAACGTCCGGATGTCCCTGCCGCGCGCGCCGATGTGCTGCCCGCCATCATCAGCGCCGCGCCGGTTGCGGCGACCATTTCGCGTCGGTTCCATTCTGTCATGCGGGTCACTTCGTATCGTGGGCCGAAATTATCAAGCGGTCTTGGATGTTACGCCCGCGAAACGCCCTGTCGCCGCGACCAACGTTTAGGGCGCGTGAAACGTGTACATACAAAAAGGTACGTACATCACATGATTTTTGCGTATCGGCTTATTGCGCGACGCTCCCCAAAACGAGGAAACCCTCGCCCGGGGGGACGAGGGTTTCGGATGATCCGTGATCGAAAGGTGGACCCCCGGCACGGTGGGGACCGTTGAGTGCCGGGGGCCTATCGACTGGCGCGATGGACCAAGACCACGCCAGTCAATTGGGTTCCCGCTATTAGCGGATGAGGCTCAGTACGCCCTGCTGGCTCTGATTGGCCTGAGCGAGCATCGCGGTCGAAGCCTGCGAGAGGATCTGCGACTTGGCGAGTGCGGTGCTTTCTTCGGCAAAGTCTGCGTCTTCGATCCGCGACCGCGATTCCGACAGGTTGGTGACGGTCGAGGTCAGGTTCGAAATCGTTGCTTCCAGACGGTTCTGGCTGCCACCCAACTGGGCACGTGACGAGGAGATCGTGGTGATCGCAGAGTCCAGAGCCGTAAGCGCGGTTGCAGCGTTTGCTGCGGTGCTCAGGTCAGGGCCGGTGGCCGGAAGACCCAGAGCAACGTTGCCCATGCCGGCGATCTTGACGGTGACCTTGTCAGCGGCCTGCGTGCCGGTCTGGATGTCGACGTCGGTGGTGGCACCGGCTGCTGCGCCGAGGAGCGACACGCCGTTGAACTTGGTCGTCGAAACGATGTTCGTGATCTGGTTCGTCAATTCGGTAACTTCCGAACCGATTGCGGTGCGGTCTGCCGTGCCCAGCGTGCCGTTGGCCGACTGAACGGCCAGTTCACGCATACGCTGCACGATGTTGGCGACCTGGCCCATGGCGCTTTCTGCGGTCTGCACCAGCGAGATGCCGTCGTTGGCGTTGCGGCTGGCTTGCGTCAGGCCGCGGATTTCGGCGGTCATCTTGGTGGAGATAGCAAGGCCGGCTGCGTCGTCCTTGGCGCTGTTGATGCGCTTGCCGGTGGACAGGCGTTCCAGCGAAACCTGCAAGCCCTTGTCGGCCTTGGCAGAAGCATTGGTGGCGCGCATTGCGGCTACGTTGGTTCCGATAACACTCATGATATAATTCCCTTTTCCCGCTTCAACTCAGGTCGCTTGCCCTCGTGGCGGTTGCGGCCTCGAAAGGGGATAACGGCGGCTGCGCGCAGACCTTAAATCGACAGGCGATTTTTTTTCGCCGCCTCACGCGCACGCAGGATTTCATAAGATAATCAGGTGCTTTTGTACTTCAGTCATCGCCGCGAAGGCAGGAAACCATTCCCCCCGGCTGGCTACTTATGCGCAGGCGGCAGGTCGTCAGCAGCCTTGCGGCTATGATCGCCACCTGCACCATATTGCCGCCCCCGGAAATTTCTTGCCGCTTTCCGGCAATTCTTGCGATCCGTTAACCATATCATAATGTCTCGAAGCGAAATTGGGTCATCGAATGAGGTGGTGCGGCACGGGGGTGCCAATCGACCGTAAAGTGGGGACCAAATACGCATGTCGGTACTGGACATGAGCCTGAACGTCTGCGCGCTCCTTCCGGGGTTGCAGGTCTGGCTCGAAAATGCCTTCTACACCGTCAATCGGATCGACGCCGCCAGCCCGCGTGAAAAGGGTGCGGGGCGTATCCTGCTGGCCAGCGAAATTGCTCACGCCACCCATCGCGACATATTGATCGATCTGCGCGACGGCGCACCGCTGTATCAGCCTGCCGCATCCGGTATGCCTGCCCGCGTCGCCTTCGCTCTGGAGGACATGGGCCTCGCCATGGCGCTGATCGCCGAACTGGCCCGCCCCACCGGGATGCCCGCTGTCGGCGACGTCGGCAGTGCAAAGCTGATGCGCCTCGCCACCCGGATGGCCCGCAGCGATGCGACCGTTCTGGTTCAGGGCGACACCGGCACGGGCAAGGAAGGCATGGCGCGCTTCCTCCACGCCCACAGCAATCGCTCAGATAAAGACTTCATCGCCGTCAATTGCGCCGCGCTTCCCGAAACGATGATGGAAGCCATGCTCTTCGGCCACCGCAAGGGCAGCTTCACGGGCGCCGCCGCTGCATCGGACGGTCTGTTCCTCGCCGCCGATGGCGGCACGCTGTTCCTCGACGAAATCGCCGAACTGCCGCTCGCGCTGCAGGCCAAGCTGCTTCGCGCGTTGCAGGAAGGCGAAATCCTTCCCGTCGGCGCGACGCATCCCGTGCCCGTCAACGTCCGCGTCATCGCAGCCTGCAACCGCGATCTGGCTGCGGAGTGTGAACTCGGCCGGTTCCGCAACGATCTGTACTGGCGCTTGAACGTCATGCCGCTGGAACTGTGCCCGCTGGCACAGCGCCGCAACGACATCGCCGCCATCGCCGCTGCACTGCTGCTGCGTCAGCACAAGCAGATGGGGCAGCTCGGCGCGACCGATGCTTTCCCCTGGCCGACGCCTGCTGCCATCGACAAGCTGGTCGCCCACAACTGGCCGGGTAACGCGCGCGAACTGGGCAACGTCCTGCAACGCGCAATGGTGCTGCGCGAAGGCGACCGTATCGAAGCCGACGATCTCCATATCACCGGCACTCCGCCGGTGCGCACCGAAAGCACACCGCCCGTCCGCCTCCAGGAAGTGGCGCGCATGTCGAAGATGGACGCCATTCGCCTCGCCCTGCGCGAAACCGACGGGCACCGCGCTCTGGCGGCACGCAAGCTGGGTATCTCTGAACGCACGCTCCGCTATCGGCTCGCCGAAATGCGTGAGCTGGCGGCAGCGTAAGGGAAGGCTGACCGATGTCGGGCATATCCACTGACGGAGTGATGGCGATCCGCAACGCCATCCTTCAGAAAAACGCGGCGCTGCGTGACGTTGCCGCACCGGTCAACGGTGGCGCGGCGGGCATCGGTGGCGGCGTCGGAGGCACCAAGCCTGGCGACTTCACCTCGGCCCTCAAATCCGCGCTGGAGCAGGTCGATGGCCTTCAGAACAAGGCGGGGCAAGCCGCCGAAGCCTTTGAGCGTGGCGAAACCACCGATATCGCTGCGGTCATGCTGGCCAAGCAGCAAGCTTCGATCGGGTTTGAAGCCACGCTTCAGGTCCGGAACAAACTTCTGTCCGCTTACAAGGACATCATGAGCATGCCGGTATAAACCATGAGCGACGCAAACCTCACACTCGATCGCGCTTCTGGCGCGCCTGCCGGTCTCCCGGCGATTTCCGGCGGCATGGGCGGGGCAGGTGCCCTGGACTTAGCGCGCGCCCGCTTTTCCGGCTTCATGGGTCAGGCGGCGGTGCAGAAAAGCCTGCCGATGCTGGGCTTGCTGCTTGTCGTCGCGTTGGCGGGGGCCGCATGGCTCGCCTTGCGCGAACCGCCGCAGCGCGACTTGTTCCGCGGCCTGCCCGACAGTGACAAGGCCGCGATCAGCGAAGTGCTGGACAAGAACGCCATCTCTTACGATTTCGACAGCAGCGGCGCGCTCACCGTCAGCGAAGACGACTATTTCAAAGCCAAGATGATGCTCGCGTCCGAAGGCCTGCCCAAAAGCGCACCCGACGGCAACAGCATGATCGACAGCCTGCCGATGGGCGCCAGCCGCGCGGTCGAAGGCGAAAAGCTGCGCTCGGCCCGCGAAATGGATCTGGCGCGCACCATCGAAGCCATCGACTCTGTCGAAAGCGCGCGCGTCCATCTGGCCGTCGAGCCGCCCAGCATCTTCCTGCGCGACCGCGTGAAGCCTGCCGCATCGGTCATGCTGCGCCTCTCCAATGGCCGCAAGCTTGGCGATCAGCAGGTACAGGCCATCGTCCATCTCGTCGCGTCGTCGGTGCCGCAACTGTCGCCGGACGCGATTTCGGTCGTCGATCAGAATGGCCGCCTGTTGTCCGACAATGGCGGGGACGGCAGCTCCGACAAGCAGATCGACGTGCAGGCGAAGATCGAGGAACGCTATCGTCAGGCCGTCGTCGCCCTTCTGACGCCGATCCTTGGCGCAGACAAATTCTCTGCCGAGGTTCATGCCGAAGTCAACTTTGCCGAACGCCAGGCCACCCGCGAAACCTACCCGCAGGACGAAGCCCGCCTTCGTGCCGAGCAGGGAAGCTGGCAGGCGGACAAGAACGCCAATGGCGAGGCAACCGGTATCCCCGGCGCGCTTTCCGATCAGGCACCGCCGCCGCCCGTCGCCACGCCGACACCGCCGGTAGCGCCTGCCGCCGCCGGAACGACAGCCACGACGCCCGGAACGCCTGCCGAACCCGCCATGAAGACTGCCGAAACCTTCAACCGCAGCTTCGAACTGGGCCGCGAAGTCTCGGTCACCCGCGACGCCGTCGGCACCGTAAAGCGCGTGTCGGTCGCCGTGGCGCTGGACACAGATGCCAAGGGCAAGCCCCGCTCTAAGGAAGAGATTGCCGCACTTGAAGCACTGGTAAAGGGCGCAGTCGGTTTCGATCAGACACGCGGCGATACCGTGGCACTGTCCTCACGCGGCTTCATCAAGGAAACGGTCGAGGAAACCCCCTGGTATGACGCAAGCTGGGTATCGATGCTGACGCGCAACTTGTCGGCTCTGGCGGTCACGCTGGTCCTGATCTTCGGCATCGGTCGCCCGCTGATGAAGCGTCGCGCCGCAGCCAGGGAAGAGTTCGCCGCCGTCAACAAGGTGCAGGGTCAGAAACTCGGTCAGGAAATCGCGACCGAAATCACCCGCACGGCGCAGAACGATCCGGCCCGTCCGATCACCCTCGACATGATTTCCTCCACGCCGGACTATGCCCAGCGCGCGAGCCTCATCAAGAATTTCGTCAAGCAGGATCCCGATCGTGCTGCGCTGGTCGTCCGCGACTTGCTGAAGGAAGGGAAGAAGGAAAATGCCTGACGCCCTGACCGCCCCCAAACTCCAGGGGAGCGCCGCCGCCGCCGTACTGCTGATGCTGTTCGACGAAGATGAAGCCGCCGAAATTCTCTCGCGTCTCGAACCCGATGAAGTGCGTCAGCTTGGCTATGCCATGTACGATGTGGCCGATGTCGAGATCGACGAAGTCAACGAAGCGCTCGACCATTTCGTCAACAAGGCGAAGAAGCGCACGACAATCGGCTATGGCGCGAGCCAGCATATCCGCGGCGCGATGACCAAGGCTTTGGGTCAGGACCGCGCGGACAACATGCTCGCGCGCATCACCCCGCCGACGCGCTCGAACAAACTTGCTGTTCTCAAATGGCTGGAAGCAAAGGAAATTGCGGCGCTGATCGAAGCGGAGCATCCGCAGATCATGGCCATCGTGCTTGCGCATCTCGATCATCCTGTTGCTGCCGAGGTGCTGCAATTGTTGCCCGCCGAGTTTCAGGAAGAAGTCATTTATCGCGTGGCAACGCTCGGACCGGTCAGCACCGATGCGCTGGACGATCTGGAACAACTGCTGATGCGCGGTTCGCCGTCCAGCAAGCCGGGTAACTCCTCGCAGCGCGGCGGCACTCTGGAAGCCGCAGCGATCATGAACAACGTCCGCAAGGAAAACGAAGTCCGCATCATCAAGGCACTGGCCAAGCGCGACAAGATCATCGCCCAGTCCATCGAGGAGGAGATGTTCGTCTTCGACAACCTGATCGACATGGACGAAAAGAATCTGGGTGCGCTCATGCGGACCATCGACAACGATGTGCTGGTCGTGGCGCTGAAGGGCGCGAACGACATGCTCAAGGGCCGCATTTTCGGCTGTATGTCGGCGCGCGCGGCATCGTCCATTGCGGACGAACTGGCCGAACGCGGACCGATGCGCCTTGCCGACGTTATCGAAGCGCAAAAGCTCATCATCGCGACCGCACGCAAGATGGCCGAAGCCGGCACCATCATGCTGAGCGGCAAGGGGAACGACTTTGTCTAATTTCTGGCGCGACGGCCACGGTGCCGACGCAGTGGCCGTCGGCATCGGCAATATCGGCGGCATCATTTCTCAGCCGCGCTCCGGGTTCAAGGCGTTCTATGGCGACCGTCAGGACGCTCGCCCCAACAGCAATTATTCCCGCCGTCCCGCACCCGAACCGCAGGTGCAGGAAGATCCGATGGAACAGGCCCGGATCGAAGCCTTCACCATGGGTTTCGAGGAAGGTTGCCGCGTCACGCAGGAATCGATCGACGTCGATCAGGACGCTTGTCAGCGGCTGGCCGATGCCCTTGAACAGCTTGCGCCTGCATCGAGCGGAACGCTCTCAACCATATTGTCCGCCGCCGTCCTCCGGCTGGTCGGGCAGATCGTCGGCGAAGTCGAAATCGACAGCGCGCTTTTGCTGCAACGCTGCGAAACCGTTGCGGCATTTATCGAGGATAGCGACGGCAAACATGCGCTGCATGTCCATCCCGAAGACCTGCCGCTTATCGAAGGCTCCCACATTGGCGTGCCGGTGGTGGCCGACGCCGGATTGCGGCGCGGTTCGGTGCGTCTGGATACGGCCGATGGCTGGATCGAAGACGGCCCGGACGTGCGCCTCTCGCGCCTCAAGGCGATGCTGGACGATATGGAAGGCAAGCTGTGATTCAGGCGGCCATCCGTCAGGCGGAAACGCTGTTCGACCATCTGCAGGTGCAGAATAATGCGCCGCGCCATGTCGGGCGTCTGGTCAGCCACGATGCCGGTATGCTGGAAGTCACGGGCTTCCGTCGCCCCATCGGCGCCGGTGCGCGCGTCACGGCCAGCGATGGCACGACAGCCCGCGCCGAAGTCGTCGGCTTTCGTGGCAATCGCACTTTGCTGGTGCCCCTCGATACCGACGCGCCAGTCGAAAATGGTGCGCGGGTAGAACCGGATAGCGCCGCGAACATGGTGCAGGTCGGTGAAGGATTGATCGGTCGTGTGATCGACGCAATGGGCCAGCCGCTCGACCGCAAGGGACCGATCATCGCCGCCGGCATCTGGCCGCTCAATGGCGTGCGCGGCAATGTGCTCGACCGGGGCCGTGTCACCGAACCCTTCGATCTGGGCGTGCGCGCGGTCAACGCCTTGCTCACTGCCGGGCGCGGTCAGCGCATCGCTATCATCGCGGGCTCGGGCGTCGGTAAATCGGTGTTGATGGGTCAGATGATCGCAGGCGCGGAAGCCGACATCGTCGTCGCGGGCCTGATCGGCGAGCGCGGTCGCGAAGTCGCCGACTTCCTCGAAACCAAACTCTCCGGCGGCATGATGCGCAAGAGCGTCGTTGTCGCCGTGCCCGCCGACCATCCCCCGGTGTTGCGCCTGCGCGCTGCGGCACGGGCAACGGCCATCGCCGAATATTTCCGGGCACGCGGCAAGAAAGTGCTGCTGCTGATCGACAGCCTGACCCGCTGCGCCCATGCGCAGCGCGAAATCGGCCTGGCGCTGGGCGAACCGCCCGCGATGAAAGGCTATCCCCCTTCGGCCCTGTCGTTGATTCCCAAGCTGGTGGAACGGGCAGGGGTGGACATCCGCACCGGCGGTTCGATCACGGCGCTCTACACGGTGCTGGCCGATGGCGACGACACCGACGATCCCATTGTGGACGCCGCCCGCGCTATCGTGGACGGGCATTTCATCCTGTCCCGGCATTTGTCCGAACAGGCGATCTTCCCTGCCATCGACATCGGCAAGTCGCTCTCGCGCGTCATGGCCGACGTGGTCGATGACGAGCATCTCGCCGCAGCATCGGCCTATCGCCGCTTGTGGGCGGCTTACGAAGAAAATCGCGACCTTATCCTGATGGGCGCCTATCGCCCCGGCAACGATCCGGTCATCGACGAAGCCGTCGCACGGCGGCAGGAAGTGCTCGATTTTCTGCGGCAGGATGTAAAGAGCCGCATCGATCTGGATAGCAGCGCAGCGGCGCTGGTGGCTGAGTTCGGCGCGTGAAAGGACTGCTCGCCCGTCGCCATCGCGTACTCCGTGCGCGCCATGTCCAGCATGCGCTGGCCGTGGCCGAAACCGTGCGGGCGCAGGACGAAGCCAATTCGATCGCCAGCAACGCCGACCGCCTCAAACGGGTGCGTGGGCAGTTGTTCGAGACGGACAGCCTGTCGAGCGGCGCATCGTTCGCGGCGTATCGTGAACTGGCCGACCGGCTGGAACGCGCCAGTCGGCAACTGGACGGTGCGCTCTACGACGCCAATCGCAAGGTCGAGGAAAAGCAGGGCAAGCGCATCGAAGCGACGCGCGAAAAGGAAATTGCTGCGCGGCTGAAGGATCAGACACGCGCCATCATGGAAGAGCGGATGGAAGCCAAGCTCGCGGCGCTACCCCGCTATCGCAAGGTACAAAGGGCAGAGGGATGAACCTTATCATGGGCAACATGGGTAACGGCGTATCGCAATTGCTGACGCCATCGGCCACCAACGCCAAGCTCGGCGGCAAGGCGGGCGCAGGCGAGGGTGCAACCCTGCCATTCTCGGCATTGCTGACGCAGATGGCTACGCCTTCGGCCGGCAAAACAATCGAACTGCCGGCCGTGACCGCGCCGGTCGCCGATGCGGTCGCAACCCCGGCGCTTTCGCTCGCGGATCTGCCGCTGACCGACCTGTCGCAGCCTGTGGTTGAAGAGACGGTTGTGCCGAAAACGCTACCCCAGAACGCAGAGGCAAAGCCGGCCCTAGGCCCGAAAATTGCAATCCTTGGGAAGCCTTCCACTGCAAAGGGACGTGAGGAGCCGAAGCTCGCTGAAGCTTCGACCATTCCCGTGTCCGATGCCGATCCGCTATCGGACGAACCTTCGGAACACGCTACATCGCGCCCAACATCCAATGATGTCATCGCCGAACACCCCATCGACACGCAAGCTGTCGTTGCCACGATACCTGTAGCACCCAACATTCAGCCCACCGCCGCCGCGAAAACCGCACCGGAAACCCCCGTAAAAGCGCGGGGCACAACGAATGTCGTTCAGCTCCAGCCGTCCGAAATATCGCCGCCCCCCGCAAATCAGACCACAGCGCCGGATGCCAAGCAGGCCGCGCTGCCACCCGGTCTCGCGCAAATGGTCTTGAGCGAGGCGATGGCCCAGACCGAGCCAAAGGCCGCGAAGAAAGCCGCAACGCCCGAAGGATCGCAAATCGCAAACGCGATGCCACGGCTCACGCAACCGGATGCGCCGGTCGTCGCCAGGCGCGCGCCCGTCGATAGCGTCGCGCCGGTGGAAGGCCGCGCTGTACCGGCGCCCGATACGGATGCACCTGCCGCCCCGGTCGGCGCCCCATCTCCGTCGACCGCTGTCGTTCAGCCGACAAGCGGCACACCCACCGTCGATCTTGCCGCGTCTCTCAGCCAGCAAGTCATCGACATGGGGTCCGACGGTCAGTGGATCGACGGCTTGGCGCGCGAGATCGCGACGCTCAGCAAAAGCGAAGGCCATGGCAGCTTCCGCCTGTCCCCCGAACATCTCGGGCCGATGCGCGTCGATATTCGCCCCGGTGAGCAGGGCGCGAATGTGACCCTGACGGTCGAGACCAAGGCGGCGGAATCGATGCTGATGCAGGACCGCGCAACATTGAAAGCCGATGCGCAACTCGCCGCCGTCAGGATCGGTGAAGTGACCGTCGAGCGTGTAGCCAATGTGCAGGAGCCAACTCGTGCCGATACGGCCACCGGGCAAGGCAATGGCGGCCATAGCCAGAGCCAGACAGCCTCACAGGGGCAATCGGGCAACACCGGCAACGGCGCAGCTCTGGCGCAGGGCCAAGGCCAGTCGGGACAAAATGGAAACCACGCGGGTAACCGTAAAGTTTTCCCGGAGCAGACCGTATCTAGTCAGGCGGAGCCACGCGACATGGGCAGCCGGGATACACCCGACGCCGCCCATCGCGCGCGCTACGCCTGATCGCACCCGTTGCACGGGTCGTTCAGAGGCCGACTGACCGACCAACTGCGTGCCAAGACAAAGGGGACTGACCAATGAGTGACGACGCCAAGCCGAAAAAGGCCAAAGGCAAGGGGATGAAGATGATCCTGCTGCTGGGCGTGATTGCTTTGTTGGGCGGTGCCGGTGCCGCTGGTGGTCTGTACGCTGCGGGTTTCTTCTCCAAGGAAGAAACCGGGCCGAAGATCGACCCGAACAAGCCCGTACTGGTGCTCAAGGGTGAAGACCCCGAAGAAATCGCCAAGGCGCATGGCGCACCCGAAGGGGGCCATGGAGAAGGCGGCGCCAGCGTCGCCAGCTCGGCCCATGAATCCGCGCCGGGCAAGGGGCATGGCGCTGCTGCGGACAAGGGAATCGATCTGCCCACGCCTGCCGATGCGTCCCGATATCAGGCGACCTATTTTCAGGTCCAGCAGCCTTTCACATCGAACATGGCGGACAGCGATGCCTTTGCCCAGATCGCGCTGGCGGTCAGCACCTATTACGACGCGCGGGTGACGCAGGCGATGACTACGCATGAGATGGCGATCCGTTCGGCAGTGTTAATGGAACTGGCCGAGCAGGAGCAGATGTCGTTGATGACGCCGCAAGGCAAGTCTGCACTGCAGAAGAAATTAAAGAGCATTATCAACGATGTACTAAAACAGAAGACTGGCTATGGCGGCATTGATAACGTTTATTTTACCAATTTCGTTATTCAGTAGCACTGTCCGATGCCGGGTCAGTCCCTTGGTATCGGCCGGGGACTGATGTGTAATGGACGACGTTAAATCTTTCGCATTCGGCAAGGGCGATACGCAGGCGCCGGTGATGCTGTCCGGCCTCGACCGGCTGGGTGAAAAGCTGGGGCGTCGCCTGCGCGCCGTCATGGAACCGCTCGTCGGATCGCGCCCGGAAATAGAGCCGCAGCCCGTCTCGGTCATCGACTTTGGCGAGTGGTCGCAGGGCGTGGCCAGTTCCGCAAGCATCAGCGTCTATCGCGTGCTGCCGCTGAAGGGCAACATGCTGCTCCGCCTTGACGCAGGCATGATTTCGACGCTGGTCGATTGCTTCTATGGCGGTGTCGGCAACCGCACCATGCCATCCCGCCCGGAATTCACCCCTACCGAAGATCGCCTGATCGCGCGCCTCTCGCAATCCATCGTGGAACAGCTTGCGGCCTGCTGGGCGGACGTACTGCCGCTCGATGTCACGATGACCGCGCGGGAGATTGGCGTGGGCTTCGCGTCCGCTACGCCTGCCAGCGATCAGATGGTGGTGCAGCGCTTCACCATATCGCTGATCCGCAACGAACAATGGCCCATCGACATCGTCTTCCCGCTGGCCGCTTTGCGCGCCGTGGAAGCTCTGACGGGATCGAAGGTGCATGACGAGCAGATAACGGTCGATGTCGCCTGGCAGACGCAGATGCAGCGCCAGATGGCCCATATCCGCTTGCCCACCCGCACCGTGCTGGCGCGCCCCAGCCTTACCCTTACCGAACTGATCCAGCTTCAGCCCGGCGACGTCATCCCCGTACATATCAACCGCAGCCTGCCGCTGATCGTGGGCGACCGTATCGTCGCCCAAGGCTCGATCGGCGAGCAGGACGGACGCGCTGCGTTCATGATCGAAAAATTGAATTAAGGACCAACAGATGAGTGACATGACCGAAGCGCCCAGAATCGAAAACGTCCAGTTGGGCCAGCTCGATCGCTACACCGACAACCGGCAGTTCCGGTTGCTGGCCGATATTCCCGTTCGCCTGTCGGTCGAAGTCGGCTCGACCTCGCTGAAACTGGCCGAAGTCATGGACCTGGCCGAAGGCAGCATCGTCGAACTTGATCGTCAGGCCGATGAATTGCTTGACATTATGGTTAATGGTGCGCTGATCGCCAAAGGCGAAGTGGTGACGGTAAACGGGCGTTATGGCATCCGTATCGTCGAAGTCGCCAACACCGAAACGCGGATGGCTGGCGTCGAACGACGCGGCTGACCGCTGGTCGGTCTGTTGATCGGGGGCGCGGGACTGCATGTTTGAATATATCGTCAGGTTACTGATCATGGTGCCGCTCGTCGGCGGCATGGCTTTTGGTGCATTGTGGCTGTGGAAGAAATATCAGCCCGGCATGATCGGCGGGCAGGGCGACCGCGCGCTCAAGATCGTCGAAGCGCTGCCCATGGGCACCTTCGGCAAGCTCGCCATCGTCGAATTTGATGGGCAACGCCTGCTGATCGCCATCACCCGCGGCCGCATCGAGAAACTGGCCGAGGGGAAGGCCGTTCCGGCAAGCCTGTCGGGTGTTGCCGGGGGCATCGGGCGTGTTCGCTAGGTCTGCCTTCAAAACAACAACCAATCTTGTCATCCCCGCGAAGGCGGGAATGACCAATTTTGTTCTCGCAACGCTGATCGTCCTCCTCCTCGCCTTCCTGCTCATCGACCCCGCTTTCGCCCAGGCTGCCCCTGTGGCGCCCGCTGGCCCCGCCGCTGCATCCGGCGGCCTTACGCGCGCGCTCAACGAAGTATCGGGCGAAGGCCGCCCGCTTTCGCTTTCGCTGCAAATCCTGATCCTCATGAGCCTGCTGACGGTGCTGCCGTCGCTGGTGCTGATGATGACAAGTTTCACGCGCATCATCATCGTCCTGTCGCTGTTGCGTCAGGCGCTCGGCCTGCAACAGACGCCGCCCAATCAGGTGCTTGTCGGCCTCGCGCTATTTCTCTCGCTGTTCGTGATGCGGCCCGCCATCGACCAGATCAACGGTCAGGCCTTCGATCCTTATGGCAAGGGTCAGATTTCCATCGAGGAAGCCGTCGGACGCGGTGGCAAGGTGTTGCATGGCTTCATGGCCAAGCAAACCCGCGAAAGCGATCTAAAGCTGTTTGCCGGCCTCGCCGAAGCGCCACCCTATCGCACTATTGCGGACGTGCCTTTCACGATCCTGCTCCCGGCCTTCGTGACCAGCGAGCTAAAGACCGCGTTTCAGATCGGCTTCATGATCTTCCTGCCGTTCCTCATCATCGACCTTGTGGTGGCGTCTACCCTGATGGCGCTCGGCATGATGATGCTGTCGCCCACGATCATATCCATGCCGTTCAAGCTGTTGCTGTTCGTGCTTGTCGATGGCTGGGCGCTGACGATGGGGTCGCTGGCCGGGTCATTCGCGACGTGACGCTTGGTCCCTCCCACCCAATTCCGTTCGTCCCGAGCGAAGTCGAGGGACCAAGGCGCATGTCCCTCGACTGCGCTCGGGACGAACGGGCGGTAACGTCCAATGGATAACGCCGATTTCTTCATGGGCCTCGCACAGCAGGCATTGTGGATCACGGCGCTGGCCGCTGGTCCTATCCTGCTGCCTGCGCTGATCGGCGGCGTCATCATCGGCATGATTCAGGCGGCGACCTCGATCAATGAGCAGACCGTCAGCTTCGTGCCCAAGCTCATTATCGTTGCGGCCACGCTGGCGCTGGTCGGCGGCTCGATCCTGCTGCTGATCGCAGACTTCACCCGCGAGATATTCGAGCGCATACCGGACATCCTCAAATGATCGCGCCGGGCTTCGTCGGTGTCGAAGCGCAATTGTGGGTATGGCTCATTGCCATGATCCGTCCCGGCGCTGCGTTTTTGGCGGCCCCCATATTCGGCGCGAATGCTGTGCCGGTGCAACTCCGCCTGATCCTCAGCCTCGCGCTCGGCATCGCCGCGCTCAATACCGTGACGATCACCTTGCCCGATGGCGGCATCGCCAGTTTCGCAGGCTTCTCGATGGTGATCGGCGAAGTGCTGGCAGGTCTCGCCATGGGATTTGCGCTGCAGATCGGTTACGCCGCTGCGTTCGTCGCAGGCGAGACCATCGGCAACACCATGGGTCTGGGCTTCGCCGCCATGGTCGATCCGCAATCGGGGCAATCGACGCAGGCTGTCGGCCAGTATCTCTCCATCGTCGCCACCTTCACGCTGCTGGCGATGGACGGGCATCTGATGCTCATCAGCTATGTGGTAGAAAGCTATAAGGCGCTGCCGCCCGGCGGGCCGATGCTGTCGGGGCAGACCGCCTATAATCTCGTGATGTTCGGCGGCACCTTGCTGGGCGCGGGGCTGACGGTAGCGTTGCCGGTCGGCTTCGCTCTCATCCTCGTGCAACTGGTTATGGCGATGCTTGCGCGGTCCGCCCCGGCGCTCAACCTGTTCTCGGTCGGCTTGCCGGTCACCTTGCTCGCAGGTCTCGTCCTGATGGCGATGGCTGCGCCGATCATGGCGCAGGGGATCATGGCTTCCTTGCGCGCCGGTCTGGAACAGGCCGAAGCGATTGCGACGGGGCAATAGGCGATGGCGGACAAACCCGGCGGCGGCGGCGAAAAGACGGAGAAGCCAACGGCCAAGAAACTGGCCGATGCTGCCAAAAATGGCGACATTCTCCAGTCAAAGGAACTGGGCACCGCCATGGTGGTGATGGCCGGTGTCGGTTGCATGGCAGTCACTGGCCCGATGCTGTTTTCCGCGCTGGGCGACATGATGCGCCGCGCGCTCCGCTTCGACCGGGGCGACGTCGTTGATTTCTCACCTGCAGAGCGCGGCTCGGAACTCTTGCAGGCCATTGCCTTGCCCGTCGGCACGATATTGCTGGCAACGCTGGTGGCTGCGATAGCCGCGCCTGCCATCCTCGGTTCGCTAGGCTTCCGCGCCAGCGCTTTCGCGCCCAAGGCCTCGAAGCTCAATCCGGCCAGCGGCCTCAAGCGCATGTTCGGGCCGCAGGGTCTGATCGAGCTTGTGAAATCGCTGGCGAAAGTCGTCCTGATGGGCGGCATCGGCTTCTGGCTGATATGGGATCATCTGGAGGCCATCGTCGGCATGGGCAGTGCGCGGCTCGAACCGGCGCTGATGGAACTGGGCAGCATTTTCATCCTGGCCTGCCTCGCCATGGCCGGGGCGCTGTTCGTCGTCGCGGGGATCGACGTGCCCGCGCAAATCCTGCAACGCGGCAAGCGCCTCGCCATGACCAAGCAGGAAGTGAAGGACGAGCATAAGGAAAGCGAAGGCTCGCCTGAACTCAAGGGCATGATCCGGCGCAGACAATTCGAGATGATGAGCGGATCGGCGCGTCAGGCCGTTGCCGAGGCGAACGTCATCATCACCAACCCCACCCATTTTGCCGTCGCATTGCGCTATCATCCCGGCAAGGATGGTGCGCCGGTCGTGGTGGCGCGGGGCAGCGATGCGATCGCGGCGGCAATCCGCGAACTGGCCGATATGAACAACGTGCCGGTGCTGCAATATCCTGAGCTGGCACGCGCCATATATTTCACTTCGCGCACCGGACAGATCGTCGACGAGGCGCTCTACATGGCAGTGGCGACGGTCCTGGCATTTGTGTTCCGCATGGAAAACCGGATGGCGAGCGAAATGGATCGGCCGTTCATCACGGTGCCGGACGGTCTGCGCTTCAATGCGGACGGCAAGAAGGTCGAATAGCGCCCTGGAGACCGCGCCACAGGGTAAATTTAAGTTTATCCGTGTTCGTCCGTATTATGTTCACGGGGACGCTTTAGGATATGCGTCATGAACGACTATGTGCAGCGTAACGAGATATCGCCGGTGGACCGGGTCGCCCCGCGTCCCGTCGCGCCGGTTGTCGCTGTTCGCCCCGGCGACAATAGCGGCCCGGAGGTCGATGCGCGCGCGCCTGCGCTGCCGATATCGCCCGTAGACCATGGTGAGGGCGCCGACATCGATGCAGA
Source organism: Sphingobium sp. BS19 (assembly GCF_027925545.1). Classification (NCBI taxonomy): domain Bacteria; kingdom Pseudomonadati; phylum Pseudomonadota; class Alphaproteobacteria; order Sphingomonadales; family Sphingobiaceae; genus Sphingobium; species Sphingobium sp. BS19. The sequence continues at coordinate 65,057 of NZ_BSEF01000006.1, read as the reverse complement.
CAGCGAAGCGCAACTGGCCAGTGCAGCGGAATATGCCCGTATCCACGCGAAGGTTGTCGACATGCTGGCGTCGGTTCGCCTCGCTGGCGAAAGTAACGAGATGACTGTCGGCAGCACCGACGGCACCGATCCTCTGATCCCGACGCCTATCGTCATCGTCCCCATGTTTCCGGCCAGCCAGAACATGATCGAGCAAGCCGCGCGCGTCGCGCAACGGATGCTGGATGATGCACTGCTGGCCCGTGCGGCTCAGGCGCATATCATGCCGGGAACAGTCGACCAGATATTGTCGCAGGTCGCCTGACAATCTGCCGGGCGGCTCCCCGTCCGTCAAAACAATTCCCTAAACATCTTCTGCGCCGTGCCGTTCTTTTCCATTGAAAGGACCGCATTTCATGTCTTCCATCAGTAGCAGCATCGCCAATTCACTGGGTATAGGATCGGGTATCGATTCCGCTCAGATCGTTGCTGACCTGACGGCGGCTGCGCGCGATCCGAAGGCAAAGGCGATCAACAATCGCATTTCCCTCAATAACGCGCGTATTTCCGGTCTCGCTTCGGCGACCAGCTCGCTCACCACTTTCTCGAAAGCCTTGACCGACCTGCTGGGTGGAACGGGCTTTTCCGGGCAGCCAGCATCCAACGATCCGACCATTGCGGGCGTCAGCCTGTTGCCCGGCGGAGTGCCCACCGGCCTGCCTGCCCAGATCGAAGTCCAGCGGCTGGCTTCAGCGCAGACCATGGAATCGGCAATGCTGGCGAGCAAGACCTCGGAAGTGGGTCTCGGCACACTCACGCTCACCAAGGGTGGCACGAATTACACGATCGATATCACCGCAGGGAACAACACGCTGGAAGGCCTCGCCGCTGCCGTGAATGCCACCGGATCGGGTGTCTCCGCTTCGGTCGTCACCGATAATCGCGGCGCGCGCCTCGTGATGAAAGGCCCCACGGGCGAAACCAATGGCTTCTCGATCACGGCCGGCACGGCGGACGCCAACCTTCAGCGTTTCGCCACGAGCGGCGCACCCGGCGCAATGGTGCAAAAGACCGCTGCGCTCGACAGCATCATTTACATCGACGGTATCGAGATGCGCAACAACACCAATACCATCGACACCGCGATCCCCTATGTTCGCATCGATCTGAACAAGGCGGCTCCCGGTACGAAGGTAACCTTGGCCAGCACCGAACCGGCGAACACCATGCGCGATCTGGTGACCGAGTTCGTGACGGCGTACAATTCGTTGCGCTCGGCCCTGAACACCGCAACGGCAACGGCCACCGACCCATCGCAATCGGGTGCGCTGAACGGTGACACGGGTATTCGCGAGATGCAGCGTCAATTGTCGCGTCTTACGTCCACGACGCTTACCACATCCGGCCCCTATCGCACCTTGGGCGATCTGGGCGTCGCGACCAACCGCGACGGCACGCTGAAACTCGATATGGCGCGTCTCGACGCCGCCATCGCGGCTGACCCGACGGCTGTGACTCAAATGCTCAACCCTGCCGTTGCGACCGATGAAAATCCAGGCATTGCCGGCGCGGTCAAGAAAGTGAGCGACACGCTCCTGTCCGACACGGGCGCGCTGAAAAGCGCGACGTCGAAATATGATGCGCTGAAAAAATCCTACGCCGCCCAGCTCGAAAAGCTCGACAAGGACATGGACGCTTATGAAGCGCGGACTTCCGCAGCGTTCGCCGCGATGGACACCAAGCTCGCGGCCCTGAAAGCCACGCAGAGCTATATCGAGCAGCAGGTCAAGGTGTGGACGAACAGCAATAGCTGATCGCCAACAATCTGAAATTTTACGATCACTTCAAAAGGGAACGGACCAATCATGTTCTACAGTCAGGGATATGCAGGCATCGGCGCAACGGCACGGGCAACCAACGCCAGCAAAGCCTATGCCGCGATCCACGCCGGCAGCCGCATCGAAGGGGCGACGCCGCACAGCCTGGTCAAGATCCTGTTCGACGAACTCGTCTTCGCACTGGACGCTGCCGTTCTCGCCGAACAGCAGGAAGAAAGCGCCAAGGCCGCCGATAAGCAGGCCCGCGCCATGTCGATCCTGCACGCGCTGGAATCGAGCCTCGATTTCGAACGCGGCGGGGACGTGGCCGTATCGCTTGCGCAAATCTATCGTGAATCGCGCCGCTTGCTTCTCGAAGGGGTCCGCGCCCGCACGATCGCGCCGCTGGAAAAAGCACGCGCCATGATCTTAGAAATCGCCGATGCCTGGAACCAGATCGGCTGATCAGGCAAGGCGTTCCGGCACGGCATGGGCGTCCGCGGCTATCGTCGCCTGCGGTGCCATCGCTTTCCAGGGGAAAATGAACCATCGCTTGTCCGTCGCCCGGTCGATGGTTTCCGCTGCATAATCCGACACCGCGGTGGAGCGCATATTGTGCAGGAACACCGCGACGCGAACATGATCGCCGATACCGCCCGCTTTGCCGATGGCGTCGCGCAGAAAGGTAATGGTCGATCCTGAATCGTTGATGTCGTCAACGATCAGCAAGCGTTCGCCCGCGCGCGTCTTTTCCGCCAGACGTTCAAGCAGCGCCCCTGAAAATCCAAACTCCTGCGCACTCAAATCCACCGATAAAAGCGCATGGCCGCTCGCGTGGCTGAGATATGCGCCGGGCACCAGGCCGCCGCGTCCGACCCCGATCAGATAGTCGGGTTTCCAGTCATCGGCGGCCAACTGAGCCGCAAGCAGCGCAATGCCGTCGGCAAATTGCCGATGACTGATGGAGGCGAAGTGCGGCGTGTCGGAATGGCTCATGCCCCCCGATAAACGTCAGAACCTGCTTCCGTCCAGCCTGTCGCCAGCCAGCCAGCCAGCCAGTCTTTCGTCAGGCAGTCGCCACCTCGGCAATGTCGCCGGACGCGCTTTGCCCAAGGCTGCCAGTGCATTGGCGACGGCAGGGGCGATAGGCGGAACGCCCGGTTCACCCACGCCGGTAGGCGCTTCGGTCGACGAGACGATCATGACCTCGACCTGCGGCATCTCGGTGATCCTGAGCGATCGGTAGCCATCGAAATTGGTAACCGTCGGCGCGCCCTTTTCCAGCGGTATTTCCGCATACAGGGCATGGCCCAGACCAAAGCCGATGCCGCCTTCCATCTGTGCGCGGATCACGTCGGGATTGACTGCCACGCCGCAATCGACCGCACACCACACCTTGTGAACGCGCGGAGAACCGTCTTCGTTCAGAGAGACTTCGGCGATTTGCGCGACATAGCTGCTGAAACTTTCGACTACGGCCACCCCGCGCGCACGCCCCTTTACGGGCTTTGTGCCGGACCAGTTGGCAAGCTTGGCCACGGCCTTCAGCACGCCCACCATGCGGGGCTTGTCGCCCAGCAACGCGATGCGCCCTTCGATCGGGTCCTGCCCGGCGGCGACCAGCAACTGATCGATGAAGCATTCGACTGCATAGCCCGTGTGCGTGTGGCCGACCGACCGCCACCACAATGTCGACACCGGCGACGGGTCGACATGCACGTCGCAGCGGGCCGCCGGCAAAGCGTAAGGCAAGTTGGATGCGCCTTCGACCATCGCGGCATCGACGCCGTTCTGCACCATCATGTCAGCCAGCGGCGATCCGAATGCAAAGGACTGGCCGCAGATCGTATTCGACCAGCCGACGACCTTGCCGTCCTTGACCGCGCCGCGCATCGCATGGACCGTAAGCGGACGGTAATAGCCGCCCTGAATGTCGTCTTCCCGCGTCCATATCAGCTTGAACTTGCCGGGGCCGAATGCCTTGGCCACTGCGCCCAATTCGGCGGCAAAATGCGAGTCCGCCTGCCCCCGGCGACCGAAGCTGCCCCCGGCCAGCATGACATCGATGGCTATCGCGTCCGGCGAAATACCCAGAGCAGGCGCCAGTGCCGCTTTGTCCATGCCCGGACCCTGCGACCCGAAACGGGTCTCGGCTTTCTTGCCGTCCCACGCAATAAAGCCCGTCAGCGGTTCCATCGGGGCGTGCGCCAGATAAGGAAAGGCGTAGGTCGCTTCGATCAGCTTGGCGCCTGCAAAGGCGGCGTCCACGTCACCCTTTTTACCGGCCAGAGTGCCGGGCGATTTTGCCTTTTCCAGATATTGCGCAGTCATTTCGGCGGTGCTGCGTGTCTCTGCGGCGCTGTCGTCCCACTCGACGGTAAGGGCATTGCGCCCCTGCATCGCTGCCCACATGCCCTTGCCATAGACGGCAACGCCTGTCGGCACTTGCTTGACGGCCACGACGCCCTTTACTTTCAGGGCAGCGGCGGCATCGAAACTCTTCAGCTTGCCGCCAAAGCGGGGTGTCCGGGTAACCAGTACCGTCAGCATGTCCGGCTCGTAGACGTCGATGCCGAACTGCGCGGTGCCATTGGTCTTGGCGACTGTATCCACCCGGCGCAAATGTCCGCCCGCACCGTCGCGGCCGATCAGCGTGAATGCCTTGGCCTCTTTCAGCGGCACGGTCGTCGGCGGCGTCAGGGTTGCTGCGTCGGCGGCAAAGTCCCCGAAACGGCCCGATTTGCCCGAAGCGGCATGCGCGATAACGCCTTTGGTGACTGTCACCTCCGACGCAGGTACGCCCCATTTGCGCGCGGCCGCGGCAACCAGCATGTTGCGCGCCATCGCGCCTGCGGTCCGCATCTGGGTATAGCTGTTGGCCATGGCCGACGAACCGCCCGTCAATTGCGTGCCCATGGACAGATTGGCGTACAGCTTGTCGTCGCCCGGTGCGCTGATCGTGCGCATCTGCGCCCAGTCGGCGTCCAGTTCCTCGGCAACAAGCGTTGCAAGACCCGTATTGGGCCCTTGGCCGAATTCGATATGCTTGATCAGCACGGTAACGGTGCTGTCCGGTGCAATGCGGATGAAGGCATTGGGGCTGACCGGGGGCATCTGCGGCGCACCCTGTGCGCGCAGCGCGCCGCCGACCGGCAACGTCATGCCGATGACGAGGGCGCCGCCCGTTACCAGAGCATCGCGGCGGGAAAAGCGGGTTGTCGGCAGGATGGCGTTCATGCTGCCATCTCCTTCGTGCTGAGGCTCTTGGCCGCTTGATGGATCGCTGCGCGGATACGCATATAGGTGGCACAGCGGCACAGATTGCCGTTCATCGCGGCATCGATGTCATCGTCGGTCGGCGTCTTGTTGTCTTTCAACAGGCTGACCGCGCTCATTATCTGGCCCGACTGGCAATAGCCGCATTGCGGCACGTCCAGCGCGACCCAGGCATTTTGCACCGCCTTCGCTTCCGGTCCGTCAGCCCCTTCGATCGTCGTGATTGCGCCTGTCGCCGCCGACACGGGGATGGAGCAGGAACGGGTAGGGGCACCATCCAGATGCACCGTACACGCGCCGCATTGGGCTACGCCGCATCCGTACTTGGTGCCTGTCAGGCGCAGATCGTCCCGCAGGACCCACAGCAGAGGCGTTTCTGGATCCACATCGACCTGACGCGACGTACCGTTGACGTTGAGTGTGATCGCCACTTGTCGTTCCCCGTACAATTAAAGCTGCTTCTGAAAGTGGATCGCCCCGCGGGCGCAATCTCAAATATTGATACTGAGGTGCAACTATTTCCTATTGATGACAGCTTGTAAAGTGTCACGCCGTGATATTTCGCGGTGTTGACGCTCCGCCTTGGGTGGCTGTATAGACGTTTCTCGCAAATGGGCGGCCCGGCGGGGGCCGCCTTTTTGGTTTCAGGCACCTTTGCCGCCCTTCCACTTCCCCGCATCGTTGACTGAAAGGTACGCTCATGTCGATTACGCCGCTCATGCCCGTTTACCCCCGGTGCGATGTACGGCCGGTCCGAGGGGAAGGCTGCTACCTTATCGGCGAACGCGGCGAGCGTTATCTGGACTTCGCCAGCGGCATTGCGGTGAACTTGCTGGGTCACGGGCACCCGGTGCTGACCAAGGCCATTGCCGATCAGGCTGCGACGCTGATGCACGTATCGAATCTCTACGGCAGTCCGCAGGGTGAGGCTTTCGCCAAGCGGCTTGTCGATACGACGTTTGCAGACACCATGTTCTTCACCAATTCGGGTGCCGAAGCGGTCGAATGCGCGATCAAGACGGCGCGTCGCTATCACTACAGCAACGGCAATCCGCACAAGCACAAGATCATCAGCTTCGACAATGCGTTCCACGGGCGTACGCTGGGCACGATCAGCGCGACGAGCCAGCCGAAGATGCGCGACGGGTTTGAGCCTCTTCTGCCCGGTTTCACTGTGGTGCCGTTCAACGATCTGGACGCTGCAAAGGCGCAGATCGACGACAACACCGCCGGTTTCCTGCTGGAACCGATTCAGGGCGAAGGCGGCGTGACGGCTGCGACGCAGGAGTTTCTGAAAGGCTTGCGCGCGCTGTGCGACGAGCATGGCTTGCTGCTGATCCTCGACGAAGTGCAATGCGGCTACGGTCGCACCGGCACCTTCTTCGCGCACGAGCAATATGGCCTGACGCCGGACATCATGGCTGTGGCCAAGGGCATTGGCGGCGGCTTCCCGATGGGCGCATGTCTGGCAACCGAAGAGGCTGCCAAGGGCATGGTCGCGGGTACACACGGCTCAACCTATGGCGGCAATCCGTTGGCGATGGCTGCGGGCAGCGCCGTCCTCGACGTCGTGATGGAGCCGGAATTTCTGGACAACGTAAAGGCGATGGGCAACCGCCTCCGCTCTGCGCTGGAACAGATGATCCCGAACCATGACGAGATGTTCGAGGAAGTGCGCGGCATGGGCCTGATGCTCGGCCTCAAGCTGAAGGACGGTTTCGAGGCGCGCGGTTTCGTTGCGCATCTGCGCGACAATCACGGGCTGCTGACGGTGGCCGCCGGCCAGAATGTCGTCCGCATCCTGCCTCCGCTCGTGATCGAGGAAAGCCACATCAGCGAATGCGTCGAACGCCTGTCCGCAGGCGCCCGGAGTTTCGCAGTGCCAGCAGCGGCGTAATTTTGCTCTTCTCCGTCATTCCCACGCAGGCGGGAATCCATCGCCCAACCTGGCGCCAAGGATAAGGTTCGGGAGATGGACCCTCGCTTTGGCGGGGGTGACATGGATGTTTTGAGCAGCGTTTAACGCGACCAAGGAACGGAGTACCCTTCCGATGACCAGACATTTCCTGAACCTTTCCGATGCTGGCGGAGACGCCATCGCCACGATGATCGCCGACGCCATCGACCGCAAGGCTGCGCGCGCCGGCTGGCCCAAGGGCAAGGCGGATGCCGACGCGCCGCTGGCCGGTCACACGCTGGCGATGATTTTCGAAAAGAACTCGACTCGCACCCGCGTATCGTTCGACATGGCCATTCGCCAGTTGGGCGGCACCAGCATCGTCATGGAATCCGGCTCCATGCAATTGGGGCGCGGCGAAACGGTCGCCGACACCGCGCGCATCCTGTCGGGCTTCTGCGACGCGATCATGATCCGCACCGACGACCATGCCAAGATCGAGGAAATGGCGCACTATGCCACCATCCCCGTCATCAATGGCCTCACGGACATGTCGCACCCGTGCCAGATCATGGCGGACCTGCTGACGGTTATAGAGCATGGCGTCGCGCTGCCCGGCAGTGAGTGGGCATGGCTGGGCGATGGCAACAACGTGCTGCATTCGATTATCGAAGCGGCGGGCCTGATGAAGTTCAACGTCCGCATTGGCGTGCCGCAGGGCTATGAGCCCGATCCCCGCTTCGCCGAAGAGGCAACTGCGCGCGGCGCACAGATCACCGTATCGCGCGATGCCGCAGAGGTAGCCAAGGGCGCGGACATCGTCGTCACCGACACCTGGATATCGATGGGGCAGGAGCACGCGCATAACAAACTTGCCGCCATGATGCCCTATCAGGTCGATGCGGCGCTGATGGCGCTTGCCAAGCCGAACGCGAAATTCCTGCACTGCCTGCCCGCGCATCGCGGCGAAGAAGTGACGGCGGACATCATCGACGGCCCGCAATCGTTGATCTGGCCCGAAGCAGAAAACCGCCTCCACGCGCAGAAGTCGGTCCTGCTCTGGGCGCTTGGAAAGCTGTAGAGCGGTACTATATCCTGTGTTCGCCTCCCTGAAAGGGAGGGGCTAGGGGTGGGTCGCGAGCGTAGCGAGCGCCTTTAGCTGTCGCCGCCGCTGTCGCGGCGGACCCACCCCCAACCCCTCCCTTTCAGGGAGGGGAGAGAGACGTCCGTTGACTACCTCCATCGATCTCGACCAGGCCATCGGCTTCAACATCCCCGCCCGCCACGTCCGCGGTCGCCTCGTGCGGCTCGGCCCGGTGCTGAACGACGTGCTGGCCGCGCACGCCTATCCGCCGCCGATTGAACGCTTGCTGGCGCAAGCGCTGGTGATGGCCGCGCTGCTTGGGTCCACGCTCAAGCATGTCGACGGGCAACTCACCATGCAGGCGCAGACCGAGAACGGCGTCGTCAAGCTGCTCGTTGCCGATTATCAGGGCGGCGCGGTGCGCGGCTATGTGCAGTTCGATGCGGATCGTCTGGCGGAACTCGGCACCGATCCGACCTTGTTCGGCCTGTTCGGCAAAGGCTATCTGGCGATCACCTTCGATCAGTCCGCGCCTGCCGAAAATGGCGGAGTCAGCCGCTATCAGGGCATCGTGCCGCTGGAAGGCACGTCGCTGGGCAAAGCGGCGGAGCATTACTTCAGCCAGTCCGAACAGATTCCCAGCTTCGTTCAGATCGCGACGCGGCACGATGCCGACGGGCGCTGCATGGCGGCGGGCGTCCTGCTCCAGCACATGCCCGAAGGCGAAGTAGGGCGCGAACGGCTGCATGTACGTCACGACCATCCCGAATGGGAACATGTCCAGGCGCTGGCCGCCACGCTGAAGGACGATGAACTGACCGACGATACGCTGCCGCTGTCGGACATTATCTGGCGCCTCTTCCATGAGGAAGACGAAGTGCGCGTCACCGATCCGGCAATGATCGCCAAGGGGTGCCGGTGCAATATCGACCATATCCGCGACGTCATTTCCCGCTTTCCGGCGGACGAGCGCGCGGACATGGCGGATGAGGCCGGACAGATCAAAGTCGATTGCGCTTTTTGCTCCCGCGTCTTTCCCATCGCGCTGGTCAGCTTCGACAATTGACCGCATAACATTGCGGCACGGCTGTCCGTTTGCCGCTTTGAAGTTGCCACATTCCTGTGTCATTACGATAGCGCAAGGGGTTGCAAGTGGCATGTCCCGCTATCGAGCGGCCATCGCCGTGGGGGTTTGGAGTAACCATGCGTTCTGCCATTTTGGCGCGGTCTTTCGCGTGTGCCATAGTATGTCTGAATCTTGGCGGAGCGGCTCGGCTGCCCGCTGCAGAACCCGCGCCAAAAGCCCTGGCGATGCTCGAACATGGCGAATGGATGCTGAAAGACCGGGAAACCGGGGAGGATATCCAGCGGATATGTCTGGGCGACACCCGCCAGCTTCTCAAGATCCGGCATAATCGCGATAGCTGCACCCGCTTTGTCGTGACCGATGAAAAGGGTCGCGTCAGCGTCACCAACGATTGCGGGGCAGCGGGGAACGAACGCACCGACATTCGTATAGAAACCCCGCGCCTGTTTCAGCTTCAGTCGCAGGGCATTGCCGATGGCGCGCCGTTCGCGCGCATGATCGAGGGTCGCCGCGTCGGCGCCTGCCGATAGTATACTCCACCTGTCCGGACCTTGCGCCCTGCGTCAGGGCGGAGTAGCGGACGGCAATGTCTATGTCTTCCAATAGTTTTGCCGTCGTCCTGCTGTCGGGCGGTCTCGATTCGATGGTCGCAGGAGCGCTGGCGCGAGAGGCCGGTCATCGCCTGTTCGCGCTGACCATCGATTATAATCAGCGGCATCGGGTGGAGTTGCAGGCGGCCACGCGCGTTGCAAAGGCGCTGAACGTCATGTCGCATATCACGCTGCCGCTCGATCTGTCGGCGTTCGGCGGATCGGCGCTGACGGACGATATCGCCGTGCCGAAGGGTGGGGTGGGGGACGATATCCCGGTCACCTATGTTCCGGCGCGCAACACCATTTTCCTGTCGCTGACCCTGGGCTTTGCCGAAGTCACCGGGTCGAACGACATCTACATCGGCGTCAATGCGCTGGACTATTCGGGTTACCCCGATTGCCGCCCGGAATTTATCGCAGCGTTTCAGGCGATGGCTGCGCTGGCGACGAAGGCGGGGGTCGAAGGACGCCCGGTGACCATCAACGCCCCGCTCCAGCACATGACAAAGGCCGATATCGTGCGCGAAGCGCATCGTCTGGGTCTGGACGCGGGCATGAGCTGGTCCTGCTACGATCCCACGCCGGAAGGACTGCACTGCGGCCTGTGCGACAGTTGCCGCCTGCGATCCAAGGGCTTCGAGGAAGCCGGTTTGCCCGACCCCACCCGCTACGCGGTAAAGCCTTAAGTCGATGAGCTACGCCGTAAAGGAAATGTTCCTTACGTTGCAGGGGGAAGGGATGCAGGCGGGGCGACGCGCCGTCTTCCTGCGCTTTGCCGGGTGCAATTTATGGTCGGGCCGCGAAGTGGATCGCGCGTCCGCCATCTGCCGCTTTTGCGATACGGACTTCGTCGGCACCGATGGGGCAGGGGGCGGCAAGTTTGCCGATGCCGACGCCATCGTCGCCGCGGTCAGCGGCTTCTGGGGGCCGGGTGAAGCGGGCCGCTACATCGTCCTGACCGGGGGTGAACCCATGTTGCAGGTGGACGACAGCCTCGTCGATGCGTTGCACGCGGCCGGATTTGAAATCGCGATTGAAACCAACGGCACCTTGCCCGTGCATCCCGGCATCGACTGGGTCTGCGTCAGCCCGAAGGCGGGCAGCGAGGTCGTGCAAAAATCCGGCAATGAATTGAAGCTGATCTGGCCGCAGGCTGGCAGCGATTATGAAACCATGGAAGGCTGGACCTTCGACCACTGGCTGATCCAGCCGCTCGACGACCCGGACGCCGTGCGCAATGTCGAGGCCGCCATCGCCTTCGTCATGGAGCGCCCGCAATGGCGCCTCTCGCTCCAGACGCACAAGGCATTGGGATTGCGTTGAATTAATATCCCCGGCAAGCGCCGGGGATGGCCTTCGTTACCGCCCGGTCCGCTTTTTGTTGGCTTCGGTTTCCCAGCGCACCTTGCAACTGTTCATCAGCTTGCCCTTTTTCCAGCACGCATCTTCCAGCGGCGGGATGGCGGCCGCGTAGTCATAGCCGGGCGACCCGAAATAGCGGTCGCCCGTCAGCGTCAGGGACTTTTTCAGCTCTCCCATCCGCTTGCGCGCCACTTCGAACAGCTTGCCACGGTCGGTGAAGATCGCATCGCGCCCGATCGATCCCGACGTCTGACAGAAATTGCGTTGCGCCTGCACCGTCGAATAGCCCGAATAGATGCGCGTACCATATTGGTCGAGCGCCGATTGACCCGGCTTGCCCTTGCCCACGGTCCGCTGAAAATATTTGCCCAGCATGTCGAACGACTGCTGCAATTCCTTGCTGTGATGCGCGATCATCGCATTGTAATTGGATACCGTCAGCAGCGTCGGTTCGAAATCGCACTGCAAGGCTGCGACGTTCAATGCCGCGCGCAGGTTCCACACCAGACCGGCGTTCAGTTCTTCCGGCGTGGCGCCGGGCATATTGATGCCCAGGCTGGGCTCCGCGCCCGTCACCGGCGGGCTGGAAAGATCGGGCGGCGACCAGAAAAACTGCGCCTGTGCAGGCTGTGCGGCCAGTGCCGCCGCCAAAGTTACGGCCAACAGGGCAGGACGGACGGAGGGGCGCATCACTCTTCGCTATTCCTTTGATTTCACGACTTTGCGGTTTCCTAGCGCAACCGAATCCGCCTGTCAGTCAGACTTTGCAGTTACGCGATGAACCGAGCGAAAAAGCTTTATTGATCCGCGATGACTTCGGTGTCGGCCTGCTCCGCCGGGTCGCTCGCATTGGCGGCGGCCTTGGGCGCGTTGCTGGTGGTGGCCGTGTTGCCCGCACTGCCGGGGACCATTGCGGTGCCTTCGGACTTTACCCCGTCCAGATCGGTCATCGCGTCGGTGGTGGTGCCGTCCACCACATCCAGATTGTTCATCGCGATGGTGCTGGTCGTTTCGCTCTTGTTGGAACCGCAGGCAGTGAGGGGAAGTGCAAAAGCCGATACGAAAATCACACAACGGACGAACGGCAATGACGGCATTCCTGGCTCCTGCGACCTGTCTCTTGGCGCAGACCTTAGCGGGCGGACAGCCTTCGTCAAGCCAGCCCCTTACGTTAAGGTCAATTACGCGAGCCGCATCGCCCCAGCCGCCCCAGAAACTCGGCAAACCGCGCCTGCAATGCCGTGTCGAAGTCTGCCATGGCGACCGGCTTGCCCAATGCGGCAAGGCTGGTGACCGGGAACTCCGCGATACCGCACGGCACGATTCCCCCGAAATGCGACAGGTCGGGCGCGATGTTCACCGAAAAGCCGTGGATCGTGACCCATTTGCGCACACGCACGCCGATGGCGCCGATCTTGGCTTCCTGCCCATTCAGGTCGTCGGTCCAGATGCCGATGCGTCCCTCGGCCCGCCGTGCCGCCACGCCGAAGTCGCCCAGCGTGTCGATCACCCAGCCTTCCAGACTATGGACGAAATTGCGGATATCCTTGCCGCGTTTGCTCAGGTCGATGGTCAGATAGCCCACTCGCTGCCCCGGCCCGTGATAGGTATAGCGCCCGCCGCGTCCCGCATCGTACACCGGAAAACGCGGGTCGAGCAGTTCGGCGATGTTGGCGCTCGTCCCGGCAGTATACAGCGGCGGATGTTCGAGCAGCCATATCCGCTCGCCTGCCTCCCCCGCTGCCACGGCGGCGGCGCGCGCCTCCATGTCCTGCAGGGCGTCGGGATACGCGACGGGGGCGTCGCTGCGTCGCCATTCGATGTCGGAAGCATGATCCATAGCCACTTCCTTGACTTGCCATCGCGCCGCGATCAAGGGTTGCGACACCATCACAGGGATTTAGCGGAACGATGAAGCCTCTCTCTATCGGCAAGGCATGGGAAGAAACCACGGCCTTCGTCAAACGCGAAGGCAGTTTGCTTTTTCCGGTCGCCTTTCTTTTCATGGCGCTGCCGGTCGTGATCTTTCAGCAGATCGTTCCGCCTGAATTGCTGGCCGAAGTCATGAAGGCGCAGAGCGCCGGAGCGGCGGCGGCCGTGCCGCAGCTTCCTGCCAGTTTCTGGATCGGCTTTCTGGTGACGATGGTCATCGGCCTGATCGGCGCGCTGACGCTTTATGCTCTCGCGCTGCGGCCGGGGATAAGCGTCGGCGAGGCTATGCGGCTGGGGTTGCAACGCATACCTGTGTTGATGACGGCGGGCCTTCTGGTTGCGGCGGGAACGATGATTGCGATCATCGCCCTCACGCTGGTTGTCGCGCTCTTCAGTGTCCTGGGCGGGTCTCGCTCGGTCACGGCACTTGTTATGGCAGCGCTGTTCGGCACCATGATGTTCGTGGCGGCGCGCCTGTTGCTGTTGAACGCCGTCGCCATAGACCGCCCGATCGGCGCGGTCGACGCGATCCGGCAAAGCTGGCGACTGACACAGGGGCAGTTCGGCCGCCTGTTCGCCTTCCTTGCGATTGTCATCATATTGGGTGTCGTCACGCAGGCGGCGGTGCAGTCGATCTTCGGCGTATTAGGCGCTTTGATCGGCGGGGCAGAGATCGCCGTGCTGGCGGCAGGCCTCGCCACCGCTGCGCTTTCCGCCATCATTCAGGTCTATTTTCTCGTGATGACGGCGCGCATCTATCGCCAGTTGGAAGCGGCAGCCTAAGCCAGCAGTGGCACATGCGGCGCGGCGTCGCGCGGCAGCACGCCAAAGGCGCGCGGATCGTCGAATGTCTCGACCGCACGCCCAAAGGGCACGAATCCGGATTTGATGTAGAAGCCCAGCGCCGAAGGATGGTCGAGCGTGCAGGTGTGCACCCAGAATCGCTCGACCCCCTTGCGCCACGCCAGCATCTTCGCCTGCGCCATCAGCCAGCGGCCATGGCCTTGTCCGGCCAGCTCCGGCACCAGTCCGAAAAAGGACAATTCGCAATCGGGCAGCGCCCGGAAATCCAGCTCTAATATCCCGATCTCGATTCCCTGCGGATCGCACACTGCATAGATTTCGACCGCCGGATCGTGAATCACCGCTTCCACTACCGCGTCAGGCTGCACGAGGCGGGAGAACCACAGCCAAGGCTCCCCAACCCGTCGAAACAGGCCGCGATATTTCTCGACTGAAGGCGCCTTCCATCGCACCAGACGCAGCGTGGACGGGGGCAGCGGGGCAGGCTTCGGCTTCGTCCGCATCTCCAGATGCGTGACCACCGCCGCCACCTGACGCGGATCCACATCCGTCAATGCCATGCGTTCAGCTCCAGGTGGCGCGCGGCGGCAGGCTCATCAGGATCGCGTCGATATTGCCGCCAGTCTTGAGGCCAAAGAGCGTCCCACGGTCGTGCACCAGATTGAACTCCGCATAGCGTCCGCGCCATTCCAGCATCTGATGCTCATCGGCTGGCGTAAAGGGCATGTCCATCCGCTTGCGTACGATGGGCGGGTACGCTTTTAGAAAGGCATCGCCCACGGACTGCGTCAGCGCGAAATTCGCATCGAAGTCGCCATCGCGATGATCGTAGAAAATGCCCCCGACCCCGCGATGCACGCCGCGATGCGGGATATAGAAATAGTCATCGGCCCATTTCTTGAACTCGGGATAAAGCGCCGGATCGTGGGCGTCGCAGGCATCCTTGAAGACGGCATGAAACTGCTCGGTATCCTCGGCATAGGGCAACGGCGGATTAAGGTCCGCGCCACCCCCGAACCACCGCTTCGTCGTCACCAGAAACCGCGTATTCATATGCACGGCGGGCACATGCGGGTTGGTCATATGCGCGACCAGGCTGATGCCCGTCGCGAAAAACTGCGGATTGTCGCCTGCGCCGTGAATCGACTTGGCGAACTCGGGCGCGAAGGCACCGCCAACGGTCGAGACATTGACGCCGACCTTCTCGAACACCTTGCCTTTCATCACGCCACGCACGCCGCCGCCGCCTTCGCCGGGGGCAAGGCCGTCTGCTTCCCGGTCCCATGCGGTATATTCGAAGGCGGCGTCGCTGCCTGCCTCTCGCTCGATGCTTTCGAACTCGGCGCAAATCCGGTTGCGCAGGGATTCGAACCAGGTACGCGCGGCCTGCTGCTGTGCGTCCAACATCAATGCTGTCGTTTCACTCATTCCGGATACTGCCCCGTCTGCCTCAACGCTTCACTCAATGCGATGCCTGCCGACACCGCAATATTCAAGGACCGAAATCCCGGTGCCATGGGAATTCGGATGCGCGCGTCGACGCTATCGCGCACTATGTCCGGCACGCCGGCGCTTTCCGATCCCATCAACAGCACGTCGTCGGGGGCGAAGCTGACTTGCGGCAGGCGGGTCGCGGCATGGCTGGACATCAGCATGATCCGCCGTCCGTTCGCGCGGCAGGCTTCGGCAAAATCGTCGAAGCTGGCATGTTTCGTCACATCGGCGGATCGTCCGTAATCCATCGCCGCCCGCTTCAGTTTGGCATCGGAAAAGGCGAATCCGCAGGGCATGACGATGTCGACAGGAACGCCGAAACAGGCGGAAAGCCGAAGGATCGCGCCGACATTTCCGGCGATCTCCGGCTGGTAAAGGGCAATACGCATGCAGGCTCGTTATCGCAGTCCTGCGGAATGTAACAGCCATCATGAAATTGCCTGTTGGCAAATGCGATGTTTGGACGCTATCAGGCCCGCGAACCGCGCCGGGAATGGGCGGGATTATGCGTGTGCGTGTCCCTTCGATTCTCTTGATTGCTCTGTGTGATCAAGCAAGGCGTGGGCAGGGGCCATAATTTGCAAGGATGTTAGTGCATGGCGACGGTTGAGCACATCGAAACGGCGGTGCCGCAGGCGGGTGAAGGTGTGCGCCGCCGCGACTTCATCAACATCGCGGCGGTCAGTTTCGCGGGCGTAGGTGCGGTCGCTGTCGTATTGCCGCTGGTGAATCAGATGAACCCCAGCGCGGACGTGCTGGCGCAGGCTTCGACCGAAGTCGATCTGTCCGGTATTCAGCCGGGCATGGCGATCAAGACGACGTTCCGCGCGCAGCCGCTGTTCGTCCGTCACCTGACGCCGGAAGAAATCGCGAAGGCCGATGCCGTCGACGCATCGACGCTGCGCGATCCGCAGACGCTGGAAGAACGCACGGTCGATGGCAAGAAGCAGTGGCTCGTCACCATGGGGGTCTGCACCCATCTGGGTTGTGTGCCGCTGGGCGCCGGTGAAGGTGAGAACAAGGGTGAGTATGGCGGCTATTTCTGCCCCTGCCACGGTTCGAGCTACGACACGGCTGCCCGCATTCGCAAGGGCCCCGCACCCAAAAACCTGATGGTTCCGGAGTATAGCTATACGTCCGACACCGCAATTCTCGTAGGCTGAGGAAAAGAACCATGAGTTTCCCCTGGGCAGAGCATTACACCCCCAAGGCGCCACTGATGAAGTGGATCGATGAGCGCTTGCCGCTTCCTCGCCTGGTCTACAGTGCTGTCGGTGCCGGCTATCCGGTGCCGCGCAACCTCAACTATTTCTGGAACTTCGGCGTGCTTTCGGGCGTCGCCCTGATGATTCAGATCGTAACCGGTATCGTTCTGGGCATGCATTATGCCGCTAACGAGCTGGTCGCCTTCGGCACGACCGAGCACATCATGCGCGACGTCAATGCAGGCTGGATGATCCGCTACGCACACGCCAATGGCGCGAGCTTCTTCTTCATCGTGGTCTATCTCCACATCTTCCGCGGCCTCTTCTACGGATCGTACAAGGCGCCCCGCGAAATGGTGTGGCTCCTCGGTCTCGTCATCTTCCTGCTGATGATGGCCACCGCGTTCATGGGCTACGTCCTGCCCTGGGGTCAGATGAGCTATTGGGGTGCGAAGGTCATTACCGGCCTGTTCGGCGCCATTCCGCTCGTCGGCGAACCGATCCAGACCTGGCTGCTGGGTGGTTTCGCCCCCGGTAACGCTGCGCTCAACCGCTTCTTCTCGCTCCACTATCTGCTGCCCTTCGTCATTGCAGGCGTCATCATCCTGCATATCTGGGCGCTGCATATCCCCGGTTCGAACAACCCGACCGGCGTCGATGTGAAGGGACCGCAGGACACTGTCCCGTTCCACCCTTATTACACGGCGAAGGACGGTTTCGGACTGGGCGTGTTCATGATCCTGTTCACCGCGTTGCTGTTCTTCGCGCCGAACTTCCTGGGCCATCCGGACAACTATATCGAAGCGAACCCGCTTTCGACGCCTGCGCACATCGTGCCGGAATGGTATTTCTGGCCGTTCTACGCCATCCTGCGTGCCTTCACCTTCGACTTCTTCTTCGTGCCGGCAAAGCTGCTGGGTGTGTTGGCGATGTTCGCATCGATCCTGCTGCTGTTCTTCCTGCCCTGGCTGGATAACTCGCCGGTGCGGTCGGGCAACTATCGCCCGATGTTCAAGAAGTTCTTCTGGTTCGGCTTGATCCCCTGCGTTCTCATTCTGGGATATTGCGGCGGTGCCCCGGCGGAAGAGCCCTATGTGATGCTGAGCCAGTTCGCCGCAGCCTATTACTTCGCGCACTTCCTCATCATTCTTCCGGCCATCGCCTATTTTGAAAAGCCGCTGCCGTTGCCCAATTCGATCACCGAAGCGGTGCTCGCAAAGCATGGTGAAAGCGTTACCGGTTCGCAGGGTCTCGCACCCTCCGCAGTCCCGGCCGAATAAGGGGAATATCAGAACATGCTTCGCCCAGCTCTCATTGCGATCGGTGCGTTTTTCACGCTGATGTTGCTGTATTCCTTCGGGTCCGGTGCAGTCGCCTATCTTGGCGATCCGCCAGCCGCGACTGCGGAAAAGGAATTTCATCTCCATCCCAAGGAAGTGGAATTCTCCTTCAACGGCGCGCTCGGCCATTATGACCGTCAGCAGCTTCAGCGCGGCTTTCAGGTCTTCAAGGAAGTCTGCTCGGCCTGCCACAGTCTGAAGTTCGTCGCATTCCGCGACCTGCAGCAGATCGGCTACAACGAAGCGGAAGTGAAGGCGATTGCCAAGCAGTGGGCGATCAAGACGCCTGACGTCGATCCCGCCACCGGTGAAATGTCGTCGCGCGATCCGGTTCCGGCCGATCACTTCCCCAAGCCGTTTGCGAACAACGTCGCGGCTGCCGCAGCGAACAACAACGCCATCCCGCCCGATTTGTCGCTGATGACGAAGGCCCGCCATGAAGGCAGCGCCTATGTCTATTCGCTGCTGACCGGGTTCCAGGCACAGCCGGCTGCCCTGCTCAAGAAGTTCCCGGACTCCAAGACGCCCGAAGGCCTGCATTACAACCCGTATTTCGCCAACCTCAACCTGGCGATGGCACCTCCGTTGGTGGCCGACGGTCAGGTGACTTATGGCGACGGCACAAAGGCCACGGTCGATCAGATGTCGCAGGACGTTGCTGCATTCCTGACCTGGACGGCAGAACCCAAGCTGGAAAATCGCCGCAGTGCCGGTCTGGCCGTGGTGTTCTTCCTGCTGATCGCAACGGGTCTGGCATATATGTCCTACCGGAACATCTGGGCAGACAAGAAGCATTGAGGAATGGCTGCGACGGCACTGCCGTCTGGCCGAGGATAGCATGAAGAGGCACGGCACCGTTCAGGCGCCGTGCCTCTTTTTTTGGCGAAGGGCTAAGGTGAAGACTCCATGATGTTGCACGATCTCAAGGCCTTGGTGCGCACTGTCCCCGACTTTCCAAAACCCGGCATCCAGTTTCGCGATATTACGACCTTGCTCGCCGATCCGAGGGGGTTTCGCGCCCTCGTGGACGTGATGAGCGACGTCGCCCGTCCCCATGCCATCGACTATGTCGTCGGCATCGAGGCCCGTGGCTTCATTCTGGGCGCTACCGTGGCTGCGGCGCTGGGTACCGGGTTCGTGGCCGTGCGAAAGCCGGGCAAGCTCCCCGGACGCACGGTCGGCATCGACTATGCCCTCGAATATGGCACCGACCGGCTGGAACTGCACGAAGGGCAGATACCCGCCCATGCACGTGTCCTGCTCGTCGACGATCTGATCGCCACGGGCGGCACGGCGCTCGCGGCGACACAACTGCTGCGCGACCAGAATGCCCTCGTCGCACTGGCGCTGTTCGCCATCGACTTGCCGGAACTCGGCGGGATCGCAGCTTTGAACGCCAGTGGCGTCGCGACCCACGCCATCATGGCGTTCGATGGCCATTGAAAACTGACGGCAAATTGAAATATACCGGCAATATAGCAGCGTGACCGGCGTGGGCTGACCGAACGGGGCGTTGGGTCTGGCTGCATGGACTATCGGTCGAACCAGTTTTCCGGGGCAACTGATGCACATCAACAATATCGCGCAACTTTTCTTGCGAACCAATTTCAGTTGCGACTTGAAATTCATCTTGCGTTGCAGCAAATAGCACCCATGCGCTATTTCCTCTCCGCTTCCGTCGCCCTTCCCCTGATCGCGGTGCTCGCTGCTTGCGGCGCCAAACCGCCACAGGCTCCGCCACCGCCGACTGTCACCTTGGCCACGCCGCTGGCACGGGACGTAACCGATTGGGACGATTATGTCGGCCGATTCGAAGCGGTCGAAGATGTGCAGGTGCTGCCCCGTGTATCCGGCCAGATCACTCAGATCGGGTTCCGTGCAGGCGTTGAGGTCAGCAAAGGGCACCTGCTGTTCCAGATCGATCCGCGCCCCTATCGCGCCCAGCTTGAGCAGGCACGTGCGCAAGTCGTGCGGGCGCAAGCGGCGCAGGCCAACGCGCGCACCGAACTGAAACGCGCCGAAGAGCTCCGCAAGTTTCAGGCTGTAAGCCAGGAAGAATATGAAACGAAGCTGGCGACGCTCCGCTCCGCCGATGCGGATGTGACCGCTGCCCGTGCCGCGGTGCAGGCGCGCGCTCTGGATGTCGAATTTACCTCGGTGCGATCGCCGATAACCGGTCGCGTGTCGGACAAGCGGGTTGCGATCGGCGACTATGTCACATCGGGACAAACGCTGCTGACCACGGTGGTCACCGTGAATCCGATCTGGTTCAGTTTCGAAGGGGCCGAAAGCCTCTATCTCAAATATATCCGTCAGGCCGCGAAGGGCGAACGGGCCTCGTCGCGCTATGCCGCCAATCCGGTCGAGGTCCAGCTTGCCGATGAGAGCGGGTACAAATGGCGGGGCCGCATGATCTTCGTCGACAATGCCATCGACACCAATTCAGGCACGATTCGCGCCCATGCGGAAATCCAGAATCCGAACGGCTTCCTCGTCCCCGGCATGTTCGGTCGGGCGCGGCTGCTCGGCTCGGGCACCTATCGCGCCATGCTGGTGCCCGACGAAGCGATCCTGACCGATCAGACGCGCAAGCTGGTCTATCTGGTCGGCAAGGATGGCAAGACTGTACCGCGCCCGGTCGAAACCGGACCGATGGTCGAGGGGCTCCGGGTCGTCCGCAGCGGATTGAAGCCGAATGAGCAGATCGTCATCGACGGCCTCGCGCGCCTTCAGCCGGGGATGCCGGTAAAGACGCGCAAAGGCACCATCGCCCCGCGCGCCGACGCGCAGGATTCTCGTCCTGCTGCCCCGCCTGCGCCCAACGCCGCACAGCCTTCCCAGGCGTCCCAGGATAAAAAGGCTCCGGCTTCCGGGGCGGCGCGCTAATGCGTTTGCCCCATTTTTTCATAGACCGCCCGATCTTCGCGGCGGTCATGTCGATCCTCATCATCATCATGGGGGTCATCGCCTATCCCACCTTGCCGGTCGGGCAATATCCTGAAATCGCGCCCCCCACCGTTGTTGTAAACGCGACGTTCCCGGGGGCTTCTGCCGAAACTCTGGCAGAGACCGTTGCCGCGCCGCTGGAGGAATCGATCAACGGGGTCGAGGACATGATTTATATGTCCTCCTCGTCCACTGCCTCCGGTCAGGTGGCAGTGACCGTTACCTTCAAACAGGGCACCGATGTCGATCAGGCGCAGGTGCTGGTGCAGAATCGCGTGTCATCGGCGGAACCGCGCTTGCCGGAACAGGTGCGTCAGATCGGCGTGACCGTACGCAAGAACTCACCCGATTTGCTGTTGGTCATGGTGCTCTCGTCGCCGGATGGCAGCTTGTCGAGCCAGTATATATCCAACTACGCGACGTTGCAGGTTAAGGACCGTATCGCGCGTATTCCCGGTGTGGGCGGCGTGCTCGCTTTTGGCGCGCGCGATTACAACATGCGCATATGGATCGATCCGGAACGCGCGTCGGTCCGTAACCTGACCGTCGACGAAATCACCAATGCCATTCGTGCCCAGAATACGCAGGTCGCTGCGGGTTCCGTCGGAGAGCCCCCGTTCAACCAGAGCGGTACGGCGTTTCAGCTTAACATTCAGGCGCAGGGGCGTCTGACATCGCCCGACGAATTCGGGCAGATCATCGTCAAACGCGACCAACAAGGGCGCCTCACACGTCTTGCCGATGTCGCCCGTATCGAACTGGGCGCTCTCGATTATGGGACCGAGGGCTATCTCGACGGCAAATCGGGCATCGCCTTTCCGATAACGCAACTTCCCGGCTCCAACGCGCTGCAGACGGCCGATGCCGTAAAAGCGGAAATGGAATCGCTGGCAAAGACGTTCCCGCCCGGTCTGTCCTATTCGATCCCCTATAACCCGACCGAATATATCACGGCATCGATCGAAGCGGTCCAGCACACCCTGATCGAAGCCATCGTGCTGGTCAGCATCGTCGTGCTGCTCTTCCTGCAAAGCTGGCGGGCGGCAATCATTCCGATCATCGCCATTCCCGTGTCGCTGATCGGCAGCTTCGCGATGATGGCGCTGTTCGGTTTCTCGCTCAACAACCTCTCGCTGTTCGGGCTGGTGCTCGCCATCGGGATCGTCGTCGACGATGCCATTGTCGTGGTCGAGAATATCGAACGCCTGATGCATGAAGAAGGCTTGTCGCCTGTTCAGGCTGCGCACAAGACGATGGACGAAGTGTCGGGCGCGTTGATTGCGATTGCGCTCGTTCTGTGCGGCGTCTTCATTCCCACGGCGTTCATTCCGGGCATTTCGGGCGCATTCTATAAGCAATTCGCGCTCACCATCGTCGGCGCGACCGCCATTTCGGCGTTCGTGTCGCTCACCCTTTCGCCTGCCCTGGGTGCGCTGATCCTCAAGCCCAAGACGAATCACGATACCCCGACGGGCTGGCGCGGCTACCCAAGCCGTTTTGCCAACGGCTTCAACCGTGGTTTCGAGAAACTGAGTGCGCGCTACGGTCGCATCACGGCCAAAGCCTTGCGCATGCTCGTGATTGTCGGCGTGGCCTATGCTCTGCTGCTGGCACTGGCCGGCTGGCGCTTCATGCAAACACCCTCCGGTTTCGTTCCGGCGCAGGACCAGGGCTATCTGATCGGTGTGGTGCAGATGCCCCCCGGCACTGCCCTTCAGCGTACCGATGAAACGGTCAGACAACTGGTTGGGATCACAAGCAGAAACGAAGGCGTGTCGGGCAGCATTGCCTTTTCCGGCTTCGATGGCGCGACCTTCACCAATTCGCCCAGCGGCGGCACCATGTTCGTGCGCCTGAAGCCGCATGCCGACCGCAAATCGGCCGATGAGATTACCAAGGAACTGATGGGCTCCGTTTCCAATATCACTTCGGGCAGCGTGTTCTTCATTGCCCCTCCGCCGATTCGCGGGCTTGGCACCGGCGGCGGTTTCAAGATGATGATCGAGGATCGCGGTGGAGCCGGGTACAAGGCGCTTGAAGGTGCCGCCTTCGGCATGATGATGGCGGCCAACCAGACGCCCGGTCTGACATCGGTCTTCACGACTTTCAACACGCGTACGCCACGCCTCTTTGCCGACATCGACCGGCAAAGAGCGGAACAGATGGGTGTTCCGGTCGAGAATATCTTCGCGACGCTCGGCACGTATCTCGGCTCCTCCTACGTCAACGACTTCAACTATCTGGGGCGGACGTTCCGCGTCACGGCCTCCGCCGATGCGCCGTATCGCGACGATGCCGACGATGTGGGTCGGTTGAAAACGCGCTCGGCCAGCGGTGCGATGGTGCCTCTGGACGCTGTCATGACCTTGCGGAACGACAGCGGGCCTTATCGTGTCGTCCGTTACAACCTGTATCCGGCTGCGGAACTTCAGGGGGATACTGTGCGCGGCTATTCCAGCGGCCAGTCGCTCGCCAGCATGGAACAGCTTGCTGCCAAGATACTGCCTCCCGGCTTCTCCTACGAATGGACCGAAATCGCCTTCGAACAGAAGCAGGCAGGCAACACCGGCATCATTGCCTTCGGTCTGGCGGTGGTGTTCGTGTTCCTGCTGCTCGCGGCCCAATATGAAAGCCTCGTGCTGCCGCTCGCCGTCATTCTGATCGTGCCGATGTGTCTGCTTGCGGCCATTCTTGGCGTGAACCTGATGGGCGGGGATAACAACATCCTGACGCAGATCGGGCTGGTGGTGCTGATCGGCCTCGCGGCCAAGAATGCCATCCTCATCGTCGAATTTGCGCGGCAAGGCGAAGATGAAGGGCTGGACCCGCGCGCTGCCGCGGAACAGGCGGCGCATCAGCGTCTCCGTCCGATCCTGATGACGTCCATCGCGTTCATTCTGGGCGTGCTGCCTCTGGTCCTGGCCAGCGGGCCGGGCGCCGAAATGCGGCAGGCACTGGGCATCGCGGTGTTCTTCGGGATGCTCGGCGTCACCATATTCGGCCTGATGTTCACGCCGGCCTTCTATGTCATCAGCCGGATGCTGGGGGAAAAGACATCGGCATGGTTCGCCGCCCGTCGCAAAAAGCCCGTTGCGCCGCATGTCGAGCCGGGGGAGGCAGGCGCATGAAGACGTTGACCTCCACTCTCGCGCTGCTGGCGCTGTCCGCCTGCGCCGTTGGCCCCAACTATAAAACGCCCGCGCCGTTGCCCCCCGCGCAGACAAGCCTGATCGAGACAGCGACCAACACTGCAGTCACGTCCGCTCCGGTCGAAAGCCAGTGGTGGCACCTGTTCGACGATCCGGTGCTGGACCGCCTCGTCATTCGCGCGCTGGAACATAATACCGACGTCCGCATCGCTGCGGCGAACTTGCGCCGGGCGCGCGGTGCGTTGTCCGAAGCGCGCGCCGCCACCTTGCCGACGACGACGACATCCGGCCAATATACGCGGTCACGCAGCGTCGTGAACTTCGGGCAGGGGCTGACCGGCTTCACGCAGGACAGTTTCAAGCTCGGCTTCGACGCCAATTACGAACTGGATCTCTTCGGCGGCGTGCGACGCTCTATCGAGGCTTCGCGCGGCGAGATCGAAGTGGCTGCTGCCGGGCTGGATGCAGCGCGCGTGTCCATCGCGGCGGAAACCGCACTCACCTACGCCAATGCCTGCTCCACCGGCGCACAGGCGCAAGTCGCGCGTGAAACCGTGGCGCTACAGGAAAAGACGCTCACGCTGACACAGCGGCTGCTGTCCGGCGGTCGCAATACCCAGCGCGACGTCGATCAGTCGGTTGTTCTGGTCGAACAGGCCCGCGCGCAAGCGGCCAGTTTCGAAGCGGAACGGCGCGCCTCGCTCTATGCGCTGGCGGTGCTGACCGGCGATCCGCCATCGTCGTTCGACACTGACGCTGCGGCCTGCGTCACGCCCCCTCAGGTGCGTAAGCCGATTGCGATTGGCGACGGTCAGGCGATGCTCGCCCGCCGCCCGGACGTCCGTCAGGCCGAGCGGCAACTGGCCGCCGATACTGCGCGCATAGGTGTGGCGACAGCCTCGCTCTATCCTTCGATCTCCATATTGGGTGGCCTGTCGAGCACAGGTCTGAAACCCAGCGATATCGGCACATCGGACTCGTTCGGCTATTCCATCGGGCCGCTGATAAGCTGGAATTTCCCGTTCAGCGGCGCAGCCCGCGCCCGCGTCCGTCAGAGCAAGGCGACTGCCGAAGGATCGCTCGCCTCGTTCGACAAGGCCGTTCTGACGGCACTAAAGGAAACCGAACAGGCCCTCGCCCGGCTGAAAGGCGCCATCGACCGCGAAGCATCGCTGTCGCGCGCCATGAAGGCCAGCGACAGTGCCGCCTTCATTGCCGAGAAACGCTTCGGCTCCGGCGCGGACAGCTTCCTGCAGTTGCTGGATGCCCAACGTAGCCGCGCCGACGCCCGCGCTGCACTCGCCGATGCGCAAGCTGCACGCGCCGAGGCGCAGGTGGCCTTGTTCAAGGCGCTGGGCGGCGGCTGGGAAGGCGCGCCGGACCCGGTTCGTGTCCCTCCGCAGGGCGATAAATAGCCGGAACTTGGGGCGATGACTTCGCTCTAATAGCAAATTGCAGTGGCAGGAACCTACAGTCTTGGCGTTCCCATCAGTCGCAACCATCGCAATGACGATGAAATTCTAACCCGCGCTCTCACGCTCGCTCAGCTTGCGCTCCCACGCCAAGGCATGCGTCACGATCTGATCCAGATCGGCATGCTGCGGCTTCCACGGGAAGCGCGCGAGGATGGCGCTGTTGTCGGAAATCAGCGCAGCAGGATCGCCCGCGCGGCGGCCCTCCATCCTGCGGTCGATCTTGAGGTTGGTCGCCCGGTCCACGGCATCGAGCACTTCCATCACCGAAAAGCCCTTGCCATAGCCGCAGTTCAGCCGATGGCTCGCCTTGGGGTCGGCCCGCAACGCTTCCAGCGCCAGCACATGCGCCGCCGCCAGATCGCTGACGTGGATATAATCGCGCACGCCCGTACCATCGGGCGTTTCGAAGTCCGTGCCGAAGATGCTCACATGGTCGCGCTTGCCCAATGCCGCCTCGACCGCGACCTTGATCAGATGCGTCGCACCTGCCGTCGACTGGCCCGTCCGCGCGCGCGGATCGGCGCCTGCCACGTTGAAGTACCGTAGCGCGCAATAATTCATCGGATGCGCGGCAACGACATCGGTTAGCATCGCCTCGGTCATCAGCTTCGACATGCCATAGGGATTGATCGGCCGCTGCGGCGTGTCCTCCCGCACGGGGCTTTCTTCCGGCGTGCCATATGTCGCGGCGGTGGAGGAGAAGATGAAATGCGGCACACCGCACCGCACGGCGCTTTCGATGAGCGCGCGGCTTTTGACGGTGTTGTTGTGATAATATTTCAGCGGATCGAACACCGATTCCGGCACCACGACCGACCCGGCAAAATGCATGATCGCGCCGATATTCTGCTCACGCAGCAACGCTTCGACCAGCGGCTGATCCTCGATATCGCCCTGGGTAAAGGGCACATCGTCCGGCACGGCCCAGCGGAAACCCGTCACCAGATTGTCGATGACTGCAACCGGCCACCCCGCATCGCGCAACGCCAGCACGGCATGGCTGCCGATATAGCCTGCGCCGCCGGTCACCAAAACTGTGGGCTTGTCCGTCATTTCGTCACTCCATGCCATGTCCGCGGCGATAGGCACGCGGACATGGCATGGCAACGGTTAGAGAGGGATTAAGCCGCTTTCTTCGCTTCCACCTTCGGGTAGAATGTCGCGCCGCTAGCGGCCATCTCGCGCATCTGCGCAGTCGGCGCAAAGCGCGGCCCGTGCTTAGCTGTCAAGGCATCCAGCGTTTCGACGACCTTGGCCAAGCCCACCGTATCCATGTGGCTGAACGGCCCGCCGGTCCACGGCGCAAAGCCCCATCCGAAGATCGCGCCGATGTCGCCGTCCTCGGGCGTTTCCAGCACGCCTTCGGCAAAGCAGCGCGCGCACTCGATCAACTGCCGATACAGCAACCGCTCACGCACCGCTGCGGGCGAGGGCTGCTCTGCGGCGAGCGGGAATGTCTCTGCCAGACCCGGCCACAAGGCTTTCTTGCCGCCTTCGGGATAATCATAATAACCCTTGGCGTTCTTGCGACCCATCCGGTCCATTTCGACCATCTTCGTCATCACATCGTCGGCGGCGCTATGGACATAGGCATCGCCCAGTTCCTTCTTCGCTGCCGTCATGACCTTGTAACCCAGCTCGATCGACACTTCGTCCGACACGGCGAGCGGACCCACCGGCATACCAAGCTGCTTGCCGACATTCTCGATCAGCGGCGCGCCAACACCCTCGGCCAGCAATTCCGCGCCTTCCTGCACATAGGTGCCGAAGCAACGCGAGGTGTAGAAGCCCCGCGAATCGTTGACGACGATGGGCGTCTTCTTGATCTGCGCCACATAATCCAGCGCCTTGGCGATCGCTTCCGGCCCGGTCTTCTCGCCGACGATGATTTCGACCAGCGGCATCTTCTCGACCGGCGAGAAGAAATGCACACCGATGAAATTCTCCGGCTTGCTCCACGCATGGGCCAGGCCCGTGATCGGCAATGTCGAGGTGTTGGAGCCAAAGATGGTGTCCGCGCCCAGCACTGCCTCGACCTTCTTCGTCACTTCGGCCTTGATCGCCGTATCCTCGAACACCGCTTCGATCACGAAATCGCAGCCTTCCAGCATCGCGAAATCGGTGGTGGGCGTAATGCGGGCGAGGGTGGCTTCCAGCTTCTCCGGCGTCATGCCTTTGCCCAGCCGCTTGGACAGGACGCCGCGTGCATGTTCCTTGCCCTTTTCGGCATAGGCCTGATCGCGGTCGAGCAGCACCACGTCGATCCCCGCCTGCGCGGACACCGTCGCCACGCCTGCGCCCATCATGCCGGCGCCCAGCATCGCCAGTTTCTTGGTCGGTGCCTTGGGCAGATCCTTGGGACGACGCGCGCCGCGCTCGGCGGCCTGCTTGCTGACGAAAAGCGTGCGGACCATGTTGCGCGCCTGCGGATCGGCGATGACCTTGGCGAAATATTTGCTTTCCACGCGAATCGCGCGGTCCATCGGCAGCGTCGCGCCTTCATATACGGCGGACAGCAGCGCCAGCGGACCGTTCAGGTTGCGCTGCGTCTGCTTCATCGTCATCGCAGTTGCGCCGATGAAAGTCTGCACGAAAGCGGGATTAAAGCCGCCAGCGCCCCCGGGAAAACGGTAACCTTTCTGATCCCATGGCTGAACACTGGCGGCCGGATTGGCCTTCAACCAAGTTTTGGCGGCCGCCACCGTATTACCAGAGGGGACGAGTTCGTCCACTACCTTAAGGCCCAGTGCTTCCTGCGGGCGGAACAATTTGCCCTGCAGGATATACATCAGCGCCGTCTGTACGCCGGTAATGCGCGGGAAACGCTGGCTGCCGCCGCCGCCGGGGAACAATCCGACGAGAATTTCGGGCAGGCCAAGCTGCACCTTGCTGTCGTCCGCCACGATCCGGCGATGGCACGCCAGCGCCAGCTCGAAACCGCCGCCGACACATGTGCCTTCGATGGCGCAGGCAATCGGCTTGCCGCAGGTTTCCAGCCGCCGGAACAGATCGTTCAGCACGAATGTCTTTTCGAACAGCGCGGTCATGTTGCCTTCGCTGCCCTCAGGAAGCATCGATTGCATGTTCTTAAGGTCCATGCCGCCCATGAAACCGCTGGCCTTGCCCGAACAGATGACTGCGCCCTTGATCGCGTCTTCGCTTTTGATGCGGTCGATGGCCGCCGACAGATCGGCGATGAAGTCCGGGCCGATCACGTTCATCGACTGGCCGGGAACGTCGATGGTCAGGGTGGCGATGCCGTCTGCATCGGTATCGAGTTGGATCGTTGTCATGTCACTCTCCTGGAGGAATGAGTCTTTGATATTGTCCCGTCGTCATCCCCGCGAAGGCGGGGATCCTTCTCCCGAACGCAGATCGTGTCGCGTGGGTGGGAGAGGGGTTCCCGCCCATGCGGGAATGACGCTGTGGCTCAAATGCGCTCGATAATGGTGCCGGTGCCCATGCCTGCGCCAATGCACAGGTTGACCAGCGCAGTGCCCTTGCCGGAGCGTTCCAGTTCGTCGAGCGCGATGCCCAGCACCATGGCTCCGGTCGCACCCAGCGGATGGCCGAACGCAATCGCGCCGCCGTTCACGTTGACGGTGCTATGGTCGAGGTCCAGCGCCTGCATATAGCGCAAAACGACGCTGGCGAACGCTTCGTTCAGCTCCCACAGGTCGATGTCATTCTTCGACATGCCGCTTTTCTTCAGCAGCTTGCCCGCGATGAATTCCGGCCCGGTCAGCATGATCGTCGGTTCCGATCCGATCGAGGCCATCGCCCTGATCCGCGCGCGCGGCTTCAGCCCGTATTTCTCGCCCATCGCCTTGCTGCCCACCAGCACCGCAGCAGCACCGTCGCAGATGCCGGAACTGTTACCGGCATGGTGCACATGGTTGATCCGCTCCAACTCGGGATATTTCAGCAATGCCACGGCATCGAAGCCTGGCATTTCCTCGCCCATCGCGGTGAAGCTCGGCTTCAGGGCGCCCAGCGACTGCATGTCGGCTTCGGGGCGCATATGTTCGTCATGGTCCAGCACGACCTGACCGATCACGTCCTTCACCGGCACGATGGTCTTGGCAAAGCGCCCTTCTTTCCACGCCTGCGCCGCGCGCTTCTGGCTCTCGACGGCATAAGCGTCGCAATCGGTACGCGAAAAGCCGAACTTGGTGGCGATCAGGTCCGCCCCGATGCCCTGCGGCGCGAAATAGGTGTGCCACGCCACGGCAGGGTCGAACGCCATGGCGCCGCCGTCCGATCCCATCGGTACGCGGCTCATATGCTCCACGCCGCCACCGATGGCGAAGTCCGCTTCGCCCGCATGCACCTTGGCCGCTGCGATGTTCACCGCTTCAAGGCCGGAGGCGCAGAACCGATTGACCTGCACGCCCGCCGTCGTCTGCGCATAGTCGGCGTTCAGCACCGCCACGCGCGCAATGTCCGCGCCTTGCTCGCCTACCGGGGTCACACAGCCCAGGATGACATCGTCGACATCGGCTGTATCGATCTGTGTGCGGTCGCGCAGCGCTTGCAAGGTTTGTGTGGCAAGCTGCATCGGGGTGATTTCGTGCAGCGATCCGTCCGCCTTGCCGCGCCCACGCGGGGTGCGGACAGCGTCGTAAATATAGGCTTCCATAATGCGTCCTCTCTCTGGACTCGCGCCATTGGCGCTCTCGACCCGTGTAATGTGACCTTCCTGCACAAAAGTGCAAGTGAAGTTTACGTTCACGTAAAGCACTCTCTCACCCGCCAACGGGCAGAACAAAGGGTGCCGTAGGGTTATCGGCGTATCGACCCCGCACAAAATTTTTATGGCAATCGGGCGAACGAACCGTTCCCAACAGCGGGGATAGCGCAAACGCGCTCTTGGCCATAGAATCGCCGCAGACATCCGGAGGCATCGCTCATGCAGAAATACAGCCGCACCGCCATGGTCCTGCACTGGGCGATTGCCGCCGCTCTGGCCTTTCAGCTTGCCGTGGGCTGGTCGCTGGAAAGCCTCGGGCCGAAGGGCTTTGCGCTGTACCAACTGCACAAATCGGTCGGGATGCTGATCCTCGCCCTCACGATCCTGCGCGTTGCGACCCGGCTCACCAAACCGCGCCCCGCGCCGACTGAAGGCGGCTGGGAAGGCGCGCTGGCCAAGGTCGTGCATCTCGGCCTCTATGCGTTCATGCTCCTCGCGCCGCTGACCGGCTGGGCGCTGGTATCGACGGCGAAGATCAAGGTGCCGACGCTCTTGTTCGGCACCATCCCCTTGCCGCATCTGCCTTTGCCACGGGCCGCGCATGAGATCGCCGAAAACGGCCACGGATTGCTCGCATGGATCGGCGTAGCGCTGTTCGCACTGCACGTAGCCGGCGCGATCCGCCATCAGCTTCTCCTGCGCGATGGGCTTGTCTGGCGGATGGTGCCGGGGCGCTCCCCCGCTCTCATGATGCTCCTGATCCTGCTCGTACCGGGGGCGTTCGTTACCGGGGGATTGCTTGCGCGGCAGGCGATGTTCGGGACGCCTGCGGAAAAAGCGCCAGCCCCCGTCGAGGGAGAAGCGGCACCAGAGAACACCACCATCGCCAACGCCGTCGTCCCGCCAGCCGACAACGCCGCCGCCGCAGTCGAAAACAGCACGCCCCCTGTCGAGGAAGCCGGACCGCCCCCGGTCTGGACCGTAAAACCGGGCGGCAGCATCGGCTTTTCCGTAGGGAACAGCGGCGAAAACATCAGCGGCGGCTTCTCCCGCTGGACCGCGAAGATCACCATGGACCCCGACCGTCCCGAAACGGCGGACATCCGTGTCGATATCGACATGAGCAGCGCCAGTACGGGCGATCCGACCCAAAGCCAGATGCTCCCCGGCGATGAATTTTTCGGCGTCGCCGCGCATCCCCGCGCGACCTTCACGGCGAAGGGCGCGACGGCGACCGGCCCGAACAGCTATACGGCCCGCGGCACCTTGTCGCTTAAGGGCGCAACCGCCCCGCAAACCATCCGCTTCAGTTTGAAGGGTACAGGTCTCAAACGCACCGTCAGTGGCACCGCCACGATTGCCCGCAAGACCTTCGATGTCGGCAATGGCGACAGCAGCGGCGGACTGGACGCCAGCGTGGCCGTCACCTTCCGCTTCGACGCCACCGGCAAAGCGCCCTAGGAGGCTGTCGGCACGTCCGGCACTGCGCTCACTTCCGGACGGGGGCGAATATCCTCCGGCGTGTCTACATCGTACAACAACGCGCTGCCCGTCTCGATCAGCAAGTTCTGGCTGATCAGCGCCCGCGCGCCCAGATCGCCTTTCAGCGCCTGCAACTCGGCAAAATGCCGCCGTCCGAAAAAGGCGGGCGGCCCCGGCGTGAAGCCATCGGTGCTGCCGACCACCGACCGGATATCCTCGGCGGTCCTTACCAGGCGCATCAAGTGGCTCTGCGGCACCTGCGGCATATCCGCCAGGCACATCAGCATCCCGTTACAGCGCAGTTCGGACACATAATCCGCCGCCAGCCGAATGCTGCTCGAAAGCCCGTCATCGGGGTTCTCATTGACGATCAGCGTAAATCCGCGCCGATCCAGCTTGCGGTGGATGATGGGGGCCAGCTCATGCCGACGCACCACTGCGATATGATATTTGAACGGAATCGATGCGACACATTCCATCGCATGGACGATCAACGGCTTCCCGTTATGATCGGCCATCAACTTGTCTTCTTCGCCAAAGCGTGTCGAGTTTCCGGCGGCCAGCAATACGGCGGCAACTTGTTCAGGGCGCATGGGTTCAGGCGGCTTCCATCATATGGGCTTCGACCCGATTGAACGCCTGTATCATACCGGCTGCGATGGAAAGTGCAATTTCGCCGGGGCCGAGCGCGCCGATGTCTATGCCTGCCGGTCCGTCGATCCGGTCCAGATCGTGCGCCGCAAACCCCTCCGCCGTCAGCCGTTCGAGCCGCGCCGCATGGCTCTTGCGCGACCCCAGCGCAGCGATGTAGCCGGTCTGTCTGCGCAACGCTTCGATCAGCGCGGGATCGTCGATCTTGGGATCGTGGCTCAGCGTCACCACTGCCGTTGCCGGATCGGGGCGCAAGGCAGCAACTGCTTCGTCGGGCCAGCGGTCGTCCAGCACGGCATCGGGAAAGCGCTCCCGCGTCAAAAAGCGTCCGCGCGGATCGACGATGGTGGTCGCGATGCCAAGCTCGCGCGCCAGTCCCGCCAGCCCCTGCGCAATCTGCACCGCGCCTGTGATGATCAAACGGCGGGGCGGGCGATAGCGGTTGATGAACTGCCCCGCATGTTCCCCCGCCACGCTCTTGCCGCTGTCCGTATCGCTGGACACCGCCAATGTTTCACCGCGTGCACGCGCTTGGGCAATCTGGGTCAGCAGGGCAGGGGCGAATCCGTCTTCCGTCAACGGCTGCACCATCACCGCAATTTCGCCGCCACAGGGCAATCCTGCTTCCCAGGCATCGCCATC
The DNA here is from genome assembly GCF_027925545.1 of Sphingobium sp. BS19. Taxonomy (NCBI): domain Bacteria; kingdom Pseudomonadati; phylum Pseudomonadota; class Alphaproteobacteria; order Sphingomonadales; family Sphingobiaceae; genus Sphingobium; species Sphingobium sp. BS19. Next base: position 32,152 of record NZ_BSEF01000006.1, on the reverse strand, counting down.
GCTGACGCCAAAGCGATGCAATTTCGATATCCCAGAGATGATAACGCTTTCCGCGCTCGCCAATATGGCGTTCTCCACGCAGCCGCCCGATACCGATCCTTCGAACCGGCCATCCTCATGCACCAGCATGTGCGATCCCCGCGGTCGCGGGGCGGATCCCCATGTCTGGACGACCGTGGCAATCGCCATGCGGGCCGGGGCCCAATCCTGTGCCTTGGCAATCAAGTTACTGATATCGTCCATAGGATCGACACTGCCATTGGTTCTGCGGCCTGTCCAGCCGCGCGGATCGACATCTACGGGCTGGCAATTCGCATGCGCTATCGCCATATCCTTGGAGAAAGTTCAATTGAGGGGATCGGCGTGGACGCAGAACAAGGGGAAATCGGCCAGGGTCTTTTGCGTCCGAAAAAGATGGATGTGCCCGAAGACGTTCAGGAGGCGATCCGCACCTTGCTGCGCTGGTCCGGCGACGACCCGACCCGCGAAGGCTTGCTTGACACGCCCAAGCGCGTCGCGCGCGCATGGAAGGAATATTGCGAAGGCTATCAGGAAGACCCGGCCTATCACCTCAGCCGTATTTTCCACGAAGTCGGCGGCTATGATGAAATCGTGCTGCTGAAGGATATCCCGTTTCAGTCGCACTGCGAACATCACATGGCGCCCATCGTTGGGAAGGCGCACATCGCCTATCTGCCGGACCAATGGGTCGTCGGCATTTCAAAGCTCGCCCGTGTCCTCAATGCCTTCGCCCGCCGCTTGCAGGTGCAGGAACGGATGACCGCGCAGATCGCCGACTGCATCTGGGAAAATCTCAAGCCCTTGGGCGTCGCGGTCGTGATCGAAGGCAGCCACGGTTGCATGTCCGGGCGCGGCGTGCGCACCCATGGCGTCTCGATGACCACCAGCCGGATGATGGGCGTGTTCCGCGACGACGAAAAGAGCCGCAAGGAAGTGCTCAAACTGATGGGCATATGAGCGAGACGCCCGAAGACTCCAGCGCGGTTTCGGCGACGGGCTTCCGGTCGCTCTCCCGGCCCGCCGACGATTCGACGGTGCGCGAACGGGCGGGGCCATTGCCCATTTCCGGCAAGAGGCTGGCACTGGTAACGGGCGGACACCGCCGGCTGGGCGCGGAAATCAGCGCCGCGCTCGCCCGCGCCGGTTACGCGCTGGCCATTCACGGCAGCCATGACGTGCGGCTGGAATCCTCGCTCGCGCTGACATTGGAAGCGCAAGCCACCGAGTGGGACGGTTTCGTCGCAGACTTCGCCGATCCCGAAGCCGCCGAGGAACTGATCGCCCGCGTCGCCGCAACTTTCGGTCGTCCACCTGATCTTCTCGTAAACGGCGCGGCAATTTTCGGTCAGGACCGCCTCGAAAACATAACCTCGGACGATCTGATGCGCCATTATGCGGTCAATTGCGCCGCGCCGGTGCTGCTGACCAAGGCATTCGCAATGGTCCCTGCCGGATCGACGGATCGCAGCATCGTCAATATTCTGGATCAGCGGATCGACCATCCCCATGGCGATCAGCTTGCCTACACCTTGTCGAAGATGGCGCTGGCCGGTCTGACGCAGCTTACCGCGCGTGAACTTGCCCCGCGCGTGCGGGTCAATGCCGTCGCGCCCGGCCTCACCATCGCAACCGCCGATTATTCCGATGACCAGATGGAGCGCCTGTCCGGAGCGATGCCGCTCGACTGTCTCCCGCAACCCTCACAGATCGCCGACGCCGTGACCTATCTGGCGGGTGCGACCGCAGTGACGGGGCAGGTGCTTTACGTCGACGGGGGCGCTCATATGCAGAGCTACCCCCGTGATTTCATGCACTTATGATCGCGAAAACATTTTTCGGGTGTCGACTTATTGTGCCGTCCATCCACCGTCGACCGACAGGTTCGCCCCGGTAATCTGGCTGGCCGCATCGCCGCACAGGAACAGCGCAATCGCGGCGACCTGCTCGGGCGTGACGAACTCCTTGGTCGGCTGACCCGCCAGCAACACGTCGTTGATGACTTGCTCGCGGGTCATGTTGCGGGCCTTCATCGTGTCGGGAATTTGGTTCTCGACCAAAGGCGTCCACACATAGCCGGGGCTGATGCAGTTGGCCGTCACGCCGAACGTCGCCACTTCCAGCGCGACTGTCTTGGTAAACCCGGCAAGGCCATGCTTCGCGGTGACATAGGCTGACTTGAAGGGCGATGCCGCCTTGGAGTGTGCCGAGGCCGTCTGAATGATCCGCCCCCACTTCTTCTCCTTCATATAGGGCACGGCGAGGCGCGTCGTGTGGAACGCGGCGGTCAGGTTCAGCGCGATGATGAGATCCCACTTGTCGACCGGAAACGTCTCGACCGGCGCGACATGTTGCATCCCGGCATTGTTGATCAGGATATCCACGCCGCCGAATGCTTTGGCCGCTTCCGCCATCATCGCTTCGATCTGATCGACTTTGGTCAGATCATGGCCGCTATACAGCGCCTTCGCACCGCTCGCCTGCTCCAGCGCCACACGCTCCTTCTCGATGGCATCCTTGTCGCCAAATCCATTGATGACGATATTCGCGCCTTGGCCCGCCAGTGCCTTGGCGTAGGCCAGGCCGATACCGGACGTCGAACCCGTGATCAGCGCGGTTTTACCTTGCAGGGTCATGCTTGTTTCTCCTTCAGATGATTGGGTTGGTCCAGATCGAACGCGGCGCTGGTGCCATCCAATATGTTGCGGGCGATCAGATCGCCTTTGTGCATCACGCCTTCGACCGCTTCGCGGCCTTGCGCCCAATGGTCGAGCATCGTCGGGCGTGAGAATTCGAAGTCCCGCGCCCCGCCTTCCCACGCACGGCTGCGATAGATCAGGTGGACGATATTCACCGCACCGTCGTCCAGCAGGGCACGGACCTGCTGCACTTCCGGATCGTCGCACATCTCGGCGGGCAGATGGTTCAGCACCGCCCGAATGGCCTTATGTTCCCGCCGTAGCCGCAGATACTGGTCGGTCACTTGCCGGGTGCGGCTGGAATACTGGATGTCCTTCTGCCGCGACCATACGTCGGTCATCTGCTTGGGCATCGGCCCCTCTGCGGGGAACAGGTCGACCTGAAACACCAGCATGTCGCCGTGCTGATGGTCCAGAACATGGCTGAGCGGGGTATTGGAAACGAGCCCGCCATCCCAATAATGCCGTCCGTCGATCTCGACCGGCGGCAGTCCGGGCGGCAGCGCACCGGACGCCATGATGTGCCGCGCGTCGATCCGCATATTGGATCGGCTGATGCCATCGGGTCCGCGATTGTCGAAATAGGCGAAATTGCCGCTTTCCACATCCACGGCGCCCACGGAAATCCGGACAGGACCGTCGTTCAACAGATCCCAGTCGATTAATGTGTCCAACGTGGCGATCAGCGGCGTCGTGTCGTAATAGCTGATCGCGCCCGCCGTACCCTTGGGCATCAGCGCATTGGGGATCATGTGCGGGCGGAAGAAACCGGGGACGCCGAACATCGCCACGGCGCCTGCCGCTGCCAGATGCGCCGCCTCCCGAATATGGTCGTTTTCGGGAATCCACAGGTTCGGCATCCCGCCGCTCACCTTCTCCCAAAAGCGGTTGAGCATTTCCATGCGGCGTTCGGGCGGGTTCCCGGCGATGATCGCAGCGTTGACCGCGCCTATCGAGATGCCCGCGACCCAATCGACTTCGATCGCCAAGTCCTGCAGCTTTTCATACACCCCCGCCTGAAAGGAACCCAGCGCACCGCCGCCCTGCAACAGCAAGGCGACATGGTCCGGCAAGGGCATGGGGGGTGCCGATCGGCGGGGTCGATTCGTGGGGCTCTGTGTCATATTGCGCTGCAATACATCATAGCGTCGCACCCTTGCTATCGTTCCTTGATTACAAAGATTTCATCTTGGCCAGCCCGCACACCCGTTGAACCGTTTCCTTGGCCAATAGTTTGCCCTACGGTTAAGCCAAGGCGAAGAAGAGGGGTGCCCGATGCGGCTCGACGACGAGAATGAAAGCAGCAACTTTGAGATTCAAAGCGGTCGCGGCGGGGGCGGTGGTTTCGGCGGCGGCGGGCTGGGTCTCATCGGGATGCTGCTGGGCAGCCGCTTCGGCATATTCGGCATCGGTATTCTCATCGTCGGCGCGCTTGTCATGGGCGTCAATCCGCTCAGCCTGCTGGGCGGCGGCGGGGGCGGCGCGCCGCAGGTCCAGACCGAAAAGCCCGGCTTTCAGGAACTGACCCCGGTACAGCGCATCTCGCTCAAGGTGCTGGGTTCCACCGAGCGCCGCTGGACCGACATCTTCAAGGCGGAAGGGCAGCAATATCCGCCGCCAACGCTGGTCTTCTACAGCCAGAACGGCCAGTCAGGCTGCGGCGCGGCGCAATCGGCGATGGGGCCGTTCTATTGCCCTGCGGACCAGAAAATCTACCTCGACACCGATTTCTTCAACGAAATGGAAACCCGCTTCAACGCGCCGGGGGATTTCCCCATCGGCTACATCATCGCGCATGAAGTCGGCCACCATATCCAGACCATCACCGGCATCGCCAACAAAGTCCGCACGGCACAAAAAAGCGCTTCGGAAGCCGAAGGCAATGCCCTGCAAGTCGCGATGGAGTTGCAGGCCGATTGCTATGCCGGCGTCTGGGCCGCCCGCGACACCAACCTGATGGAAGCCGGCGATCTGGAAGAAGGTATGCGCGCCGCCCAAGCCATTGGCGACGACACCTTGCAAAAGGCCGCCGGTCGCCGCCCCGTGCCCGAAAGTTTCACCCACGGCACCGCGGCCCAGCGCATGGAATGGTTGCGCAAAGGGCTAAGCACCGGCGACCCGGCGCAATGCGATACGTTCAAAGGGGTTTGAGGCCGAGGGACTAGCTAGATAACGTCCAGCACCAGCCCCATGTCGCGGGCATCCTCGGCGTCGATATACCAGTTCTCCGGCGCCTTATGGTGCACTTCGTCGAAGCCGATATTGCTGCCTTCGATCAGCGCGCGGAAGCCTTCTTCCTCGATGTTGATGCTATGCTCGATCTCGTTGAGCGTAGCCTTCAACGTCGCGACGCACATGCGCAGCGGACCCGACAGGTTGATGGTTTTGGTGATCTGCCGCTCGTGGATCATCACTCGCGTCCCGCGCGTCAGAAAGCGTTTGTCCCGCGCAAAATAGCTCATGAAGGTTGCCCCCGCCGAATAGACGGCGGCTTGCCCCAGGAACAGCAACTCGCGCCCCTCATGCTCCTGCATGATGCGCACATCGTCGCCCATCGCGCGCGCCACTTCCGGATCGCCGCCCATCGTGGTGAGCGAAATCACCAACGGCCCGGTCTTCGGCGCGGAAATCAGCGCCTGCCGGAAAAATCCGTACATATTATAATCGACGGGGCCAGCCAGCCCGATATTCGGACGCGCCAGCAGCGGGTATAATCGTGGGTTTGCCATCGACCCCCAACGGGGCAGCCCTTCATCCGTTCCACGGATGCAATAAACGCAAGTTCGATGGCGCGGCGGCTTTACTTCTTGCGCCCCGGTTCCATGCTCAGCCGCGTCATCAATATCGCCGCCCGCTTGGCCTGCCGTTTGATGCTGTCCAGATCGGCCGTTTCTTCCGGCGTATGATCGCCTTCGCTGCTCACGCCCAGGCCGACCAGCCCGTCCGTATCCGCCGCGACGAAGGAAATATCCCCCGCACCCCGCTTCAACGGATCGAGCGCAGGCATCTGCGGCAACTTCAAATCGGCGTTGATGCCATTCAGCTTGGTCAGCAACCCGCGATTGCCCTCGGTCGGCGCCATCGGCGGATAGCCTTGGTCGATCAGGATCGTCGCGCTCGTCGCCGGCGCATGCGCCTCGACGATGGCCTTCATCTTCGCGATCACGCGGTCCGTTTGATCCTGACTCAGTGTGCGGAAGTCACCCCGCGCGATGGCGATGGACGGGATGATGTTGGTCTTCCCCGTCGCCGCGATCCGCACACCGTCCTTGTCGAGTTCCGCACTCTGCCCGCCGCCGATGATGCCGACATTGAACGTCAGGTTCGGCTCGGGCAGTTGCTTGCGAAACGTCGCAATGATCCGCGTCAGCTCATATATTGCGCCTTCCCCTGCGGTCGGCGAGAATATGCCCGAACTATGCCCGGATTTCCCCGTCGCCGTCAGCGTCCAGCTATTGGAGGATCGCCGCGCAATCGATCCCATGTCCACGCCGTCCACGACTGACAGCCCTTCGAAATCCAGCGCCACGTCCGCCCGCTTGCCCGCCGCGATCAGGTCCGCGCGCGCCACGTCCAGCGGCTCGCCGCTATCTTCCTCGTCGCCCGTCAGCACGATTTCGATGTTCGCGTTTTTCAGCGTCCCCGCCGCTTGCATCGCCCGCAGCGCAGACAGCATCACGACCATCCCGCCCTTGTCATCGGCTACGCCCGGACCCTTGGCCTTGTCGCCCGCCCGCGCGAATGTCTGGAACGGTGAATCCGGTTCGAACACGGTGTCGAGATGCCCGATCAGCAGCATCTTCGTCGTCCCCGGCTTCCCCTTGTGTGTGGCAACGATATGCCCCGCGCGCTTCGCCGCCAGCATCGGCTTCCACTCGACCGCAAAGCCCAGCGCCTTCAACTCCGGCGTCACCATCTCGCCGACCGCCTCAACGCCAGCAAGGTTCAGCGACCCGCTATTCTGATTGACCAGCTTTTCGAGCAGCGCAATCGACCGCTCATATTCAGCATCGACCGTGCGGCTCATCGCCGTTTCGGCAGGCGACAACGCCGCATGGGCGGGCAGGGCAAGGCTCATCGCCATCAAGGCGACGGTGGAACGAAGGATCATGGAATGCAGCCTCATTTGCTGGCGTAAGCCGTGACGAGATCATAGAGAAAATCGCGCCCGACCATCAGCGACGTGATTTCGCGGCGTTCATTCAGGCCATGTGCGCCATTGCCATCCGGATCGCCCCAGCCCCCCGGCACACCATAAGTCGGAATGCCGATCACCCCCAGATACGTCGCGTCGGTTGCGCCCGTCGACATGCTCGGCACCAGCGGCACGCCGGGGAAATATTTCGCGACCAGCTTTTCCGCCGGACCCATGATGCGCGGATCGAGCGGCGGCGGCACCGCAATTGGCCGGATGCGTCCAACCAGTGTCACGGTAATGGCGGGATTGTTGATGGCCTTCACCAACGCCGCCTGCGTCGTTTCGGCGGTTTCGCCGGGGAAGATACGGCAGTTGACGTTGGCTGACGCCCGCTGCGGCAATGCATTTTCCGCATGGCCCCCCGCGATGGTCGTCGCGACGCAAGTGGTGCGCAACGTACTGTTATACCCGCGATCGGACGTCACCATCGCCAATGCGCTGGCATCATTCGGGTTCTTCGACAGTGCCACCATCGCACGACCCATATCGTCGCCCCGCGACGCGCCAGCCTTCGCAAAGAAAGCGCGCGTCGTATCGTTCAGCGTCACCGGAAACCCGTAATCCCGCACCTTGGCCAACGCATCGCCCAGATCGTAGATCGCATTCTCCCGCACGGGGATGGAGCTATGCCCGCCCGGATTGGTCGCTTCGATCCTGAAATTACGGTTCGATTTCTCCCCGATCTGCATCGACTGGACGACGACCTTGCCCTTGCCATCGGTCCGCCCGCCGCCGCCTTCGTTCAATGCGAACTCAGCAGCGATCAGATCGGGCTTCGTTTCGGCCAGCCACTTGGCGCCGTTGAAGCGCCCGCCCGTTTCCTCGCCGCAGGTCAGCGCCAGCTTGATCATGCGCTTCGGCGCAGGGCCGTCTTTCTTCAGCCGCGCCATGATGTCGACCCACGCGGCGACCATCCCCTTCATGTCGGATGCGCCACGCGCGTAATAATATCCGTTTTCCTCGACCATCGTGAACGGATCGCGGGTCCAGTCTTCCCGCTTGGCTTCCACCACGTCCAAATGGCCGAGTAGCAACATCGGCTTCAGCGTCTTGCTCGTCCCCGGCAGCACCGCGACCAGCCCGCCATCCTTGGGAAACTCCGGCACGGAAAACAGCGTAAGCTGATCGTCCTTATACCCCGCCGCCTTCAACCGCGCCGCCATCTTCTCCGCTGCCGCCGTGCAACTGCCCGAAGACACCGTCGTGTTGGTCTCCACCAGTTCCTTGAACAAATCGCGAAACACCGCCTGATCGGCGCTCAGTGGCGCAGGCGTCTGTGCGCGAGCGGGAGATATAGTGGCAATGGCCAGCGGCAATATGGCGGTCCACGCCAGCAAATGTGCGCGCATGATGTTCCCTGTTTTATGAATGTGGTCCTGAAAGCGGATTGCGCCCCGAAATCTACTTCGCCAGTTCCGCTTCGATGGCAGCGACCAGTTCCGCATCGTCCGGTGCCGTCGTCGGCGCAAACCGCCCAGCAACCGTGCCGTCCTTTGCGATCAGGAACTTCTCGAAATTCCACAGCACTTCCGGCTCCGGATTCGGCGTCATGCCATATCCGCGCAGCTTTTCACGAAACGCATCGCCATCGCCTGACGCCTTGGGCGCGGCCTCGGTCAGCGCCGCATAAAGCGGATGCTTGTCCGGCCCCGTCGCGACCAGCTTGGCGAACATCGGGAAATCCACTGCGAAATTGGTGGTGCAGAACGTCGCGATGTCCTCGTTCGTCCCCGGCTCTTGTCCCGCAAAATCATTCGCCGGAAAGCCCGCCACGACCAGCCCCTTATCCTTATAGTCCGAATAGAGCTTCTCCAGCCCTTCATATTGCGGCGTCAGCCCACATTTGGACGCGACGTTGACGACCAGCACCACCTTCCCGGCAAAATCGGCCAGGCTGGCATCGCCATCGCGGATCGTCTTGAGCGGAATGTCTTGCAGAGCAGTGGTCATGGGGGAGACTCCTGTAGGTTTTACAGGAGGCTAGAGCGGCGCAGCAACAGGCGCAAGTGAAGCTATTCCAAACCCTGATCAGGCAACCGCTTCGTATGTTTCCGGGTAACCGTCTCGGGGCAGCCGCGCGATCGGCAACATCTTAAAACCGGGACGCGCAAGCAGATAACCCTGAATATACCGCACACCGATGGCGCGCAGGGCATCATATTCGCCGACGGTCTCGATACCTTCGGCAATAATCGTAATGCCCAGCGAATTGGCAATGCGAAGAACGCCTTCCACAATCATCCGGCGCGGCATGCTGGTGTCGAGGCCGCGGATCAACTCCATGTCGAGCTTGATATAATCGGTCTGGAACTTGGCGAGCAGCCCCAATCCGGCATGGCCCGCGCCGAAGTCGTCGATGGCGGTGCCGAACCCCATCTTGCGGTAGGATTCGACGATGCTCTGAACATGCCCCACATCGGCCATATGCTCATTTTCAGTGAACTCGAATATCAGTCGATCCGTGGGAAAGCCTGTCGCTTGGGCTGTCTTCAACGTCAACTGGATGCACGCTATGGGTGAATATACGGCATTGGGCAGAAAATTGATCGATAGCTTGGCCCCGCTGTCCAATATTCCGGCAGCAACGGCGCCTTCTATTGCGGCCACGCGGCACTGCTGATCGAACGCATAGCGGTTTGAGGGCGTCACATTGGCAAGAACGTCGGCAGCGCTTTCGCCATTCGCGCCGCGAACCAGCGCCTCAAAAGCGAACGGATTGCCAGTATCCGTATCGACAATCGGCTGGAATGCCATGGCGATGTCGAAAGTCTGGCCTTCCGATTTGCAACCTTGGCACCCTGCCTGCACGCTTCGTTCTCCTGCGGTATTCCGATGCTTAGGCAGCAGATACTAATGGCTTGTGAATACAGCCAAAACTACATCAAAGTCGTCGTGGTCTGCACCGCATCCAGCATCCCCGGTATCCACCCCGTCTTATTATATAGCGAAAAGCCGTTGGTGAACGACCATGCGCAACTCTGCACACCGATGGAGGCAAAGGCGGAACTCACCAGCCCGTAATATTGTATGCGGTCGGCAACGGCGATGCCGTCAATATCATAGGCGCCATATTCGCCCAGAAACGGCACGCGCCCGGTGCGGTTCATATACTCTTTGACGCGCGTGACTGCTGTATCGATGGCTGCACGATCGCTTTCCTGTAGCGCACGACCCATCGGATAAGCGATTGTCGTCCATTTCGCGCCCTGATGCGTGAACTCCTTGGCCTCGTAAAAATGGAAGGTGGGGATCAGGTTGGGATCGTCCAGCGGGATATCGAATGTCGCCAGCGATTCGACCTTGCTGCCATAATTGCCGGCCACGACGATCGGTCGTGTCGGGTTTGTCTTCCGGATCTCTTGGATCGCAGGCTTAAAGATGTCCCAGGTGCTGACCTTGCTCCAGAATTCATGGCTCGGCTCATTCAGCAACTCGAACCACACCTTCGGCCCATCGTTGCGATGCGCTTCGGCAATCTGCCGCCAGATCGCCAGGAAACGCTCCCGCTCGGCAACGGGGGACTGCTGCACGTCGATATAGTGATGCAGATCGATGATGATGTTGAGGTCCGCGGCCACGGCCAGGTCGACCACGTGCCGCACGCGCGCCATCAGTGCGGCCTCAATGGCATAGGGTGGGGTTATCGCCGTGTGCGCGGAATATTTGACGGGCAGCCGCACGGTATCGAACCCGGCGGCACGGATGGTGCGGAAATCGTCATCGCGGATCGGGCGTCCGAAAATATCGCCTTCGATCTCGCGCTCCAGCATCCCGCCCATGTTCACGCATTTGCCCAGCGGCAGGGCATTGCCCTTCGACGGTCGCGCGGCCGGTGCCAGCGTATAGCCGAACGCCACCTTCGCCGCTGTGGGCGCAGGCGTCGGCGTTGGCATCGCGCTCCCGCCTCCGGTGGAGGGCGACGTGGGAATCGTGACGGGCGGTGTGGCAGAGGCAGGCGTGGCGCTTGTCCCGCCGCCCCCGCCGCAGGACGCCAGCAGCACAGTGAGGAGAGGCAGCGATAGCGATCGAGGTGACATAAAATTCGTTCCGGTTGCGAAGCGGTGAACCGTCAGGACGACATGCCATCTACCTGATTTCACTCTGAAAACCGGGTCTATGGGAATATAGTTAACAAGCTGTTGTGTGGCGTGTCTTCTTCCTGCGGCAACGCGCAGACTCCACAGGTGCCCCCTTGGCGTTGCTATTTTGTGACTATGCCGCTATGCAACAAACGTCGCGTGCGGGACGATTGCTCGTCACTGGTTGCACTTTGCACGAACGCCGCGGCCGGTCATCGAAGCGCCCGGATTATTCGGATGTCGATGAAACAGGCTGCGCGTGCTGCTTTGCCTGCCTTTTTACGCCCTTTGCCGGGCATGTGATGGAGAAGAACCCATGTCGTCCAGTGCTGTCCGCCCGTTTTTGGTCAATAAGGATGAAGATGGCCTTTTCCGCCTGACCGTTCGCGAAACCCGCTACAATTCGCAGGGTTATCCGCTGGTCACCTCCACGCTGCAGCCCGAAACCTTCAAGACCGCAACTGCTGCCAAGGTGCACGCACGCGAAGTCTTCGGCGCTGTCACCGGCGACTACGCAACGAAGTAAGGGGGTAGGGGGCCACGTCCCCCTGCTGACACAGGCGATGGGCGCGCAGTGTCGCGCCCTATAGCTCGCCCCGCTGGCGCCGGATCTCGAACCAGCGACGCACATTTTCGTTATGCTGTTCCAGCGTATCGGCGAAGATATGCCCACCCTTGCCATCGGCCACGAAATACAGGGCCTTGGTCGGCGCAGGGTTCAACACTGCGACAATCGACAGCCGCCCTGGATTGGCAATCGGTCCCTTGGGCAGGCCTGTCATCGCATATGTATTATAATCGTTCACCGCTGCGATTTCCGATTTGCGGATACGGCGACCCAGCGGCTTTCCCTTGGTAATCGGGTAGATGATCGTCGGGTCCGCCTGCAGCATCATCGCCTTGCGCAGCCGGTTGCCATACACGCCCGCGACCGTAGGCCGCTCCGTCGCGACGGAGGTTTCCTTCTCCACGATGCTCGCCAGAATGATCGCCTCGCGCGGCGATGTGACGACCGCGTCCTCGCTGCGCTCCGCCCACATCGTCGCCAGCGCCTTGGTCATCGCAGCCTGCATCCGCTTGAGCACAGCGGCGCGCGGCTCACCCTTTTCATAGGCATAGCTGTCCGGCAACACGCTGCCTTCGGCGGGCACGGCGAGTTCACCCGTCAGGTCATCCACGGCCTTCAACCGCTCATACACCAGGATCGACGGCATACCCTCAGGAATGGTGATCAGCCGCGTGACGGCTTTGCCGCCCTGCAGGATCGTCAGTATTTCCGAATTGCTCGCGCCCTTGGGAATGGCATATTCGCCCGCCTTGATTGCCTTGCCCGATCCGAACACCTTGGCCCGCGTCAGGAACGCGTCGGCGGACAGGATTAGCCCTTCGCGTTTCAATTGCACCGCCGCGCTGGTCAGCGTCACGCCATCGGCGATCACGACCGTCTTGGCAGTCTTCGATGGCCCGTCCTGCGTCCAGCCATGCACGAACTGAAACGCCACGAACGCCAGTGCCGCCACGCAGACCAGCAGGATCAGGCAGCCAACACGGCGCATCGAACGGCCCTTACAGCGCCTTCATGACAAGGCTGGCGTTGGTGCCGCCAAAGCCGAAGCTGTTGTTCAGCACCGCCTTCACCTTCCGCTCCTTGGCGACATGCGGCACGAGATCCACGCCCGCGCAGCCATCCGACGGATTGTCGAGGTTTAGCGTGGGCGGCACGATCTGGTGGCGCATCGCAAGGATGCAGAAAATCGCTTCGACCGCGCCTGCACCGCCCAGCAAATGGCCGATGGCGGACTTGGTGGAGGACATCGACAGCTTGGCAATGTCGTTGCCGAACAAGCGCCGCACCGCGCCCAGTTCCAGCTCGTCGCCCATCGGCGTGGAGGTGCCATGCGCGTTGATATAATCGATGTCGGACAAAGCCAGACCCGACTTGCGCATTGCCATTTCCATCGAGCGGAACGCGCCCGAACCTTCGGGATGCGGTGCCGTCACATGATAGGCATCGCCCGAAAGCCCATAGCCGATCACTTCGGCATAAATTTTCGCGCCGCGCGCCTTGGCATGTTCATATTCTTCCAGACACACGACGCCTGCGCCTTCGCCCATCACGAAACCGTCGCGATCCTTGTCATAGGGGCGCGATCCCTTTTCGGGGGTGTCGTTGAAATTGGTCGACAGCGCGCGGGCCTGCGCGAAACCGGCGATGCCGATGGGGCAGATTGCGCCTTCCGCGCCGCCCGCCAGCATCACGTCGGCATCGTCCATCGCGATCATCCGCGCGGCATCGCCAATCGAATGTGCGCCCGTCGAGCAGGCTGTCACGACAGCGTGATTCGGACCCATCAGGCCATATTTGATCGACACCTGACCGGAGATCAGGTTGATAAGCCGCCCATGCACGAAATGCGGCGACACGCGACGCGGCCCCTTTTCGTGCAGCACAATCGATTCGCTGGCGATGCCCGGCAGGCCGCCGATGCCCGATCCGATGGAAACGCCCATCCGGTAACGCTCCTCTTCGGAAGCATCCGTCAGGCCTGCATCTTCCAGCGCCTGTCCGGCGGCATCGATGCCATAGATGATGAACGGATCGACTTGCCGCTGAACCTTGTGATCGACGCGCAGATTGGGGTCGAACCCATATTCGTGATCGGCCGGCTTCACTTCGCAGGCGATGCGGCACGCATAATCGGTGGCATCGAAGCGGGTGATCGTCGCCGCGCCGGATTTCGACGCGATGATGTTCTTCCACGCCGTCTCAACGTCTGCACCCAGCGGCGTGACCATTCCCAGACCCGTTACGACAACACGACGCATAATCCCGCTCCGTCAAAATCAGACTTGTCACCCGTCGGGCAAAGACCGACCGGCGTAAATAAGAAAATAAAAGGAAACGGCCCCCCTTCCACCGGATACCGGGGACGGAGAGCCGCTCAACCTTGTGTCGGCTCGTCTCACGGCGGGGTGTTTATGCCCGCTGCGAGCGAAGTCCGTCTTTACTGCTTGCTGTCGATGTAATCGATCGCATCCTTGACGGTGCCGATCTTTTCAGCCGCATCGTCAGGGATTTCGACACCGAATTCTTCTTCGAACGCCATCACCAGCTCAACGATGTCGAGGCTGTCTGCGCCCAGATCGTCGATGAAGCTTGCGTCTTCCGTAACCTTCTCGGCTTCGACGCCCAGATGCTCGACGACGATTTTCTTAACGCGATCTGCGGTCTCACTCATGGGTGGTCCTTCTTTCTGGGTAGTGCGATTGGGACATGAATATCTGTTCAGCCCGCCCTAGTGGCAAGGGAAGCGCTAGGCAAGAGGCAACAAATGCGCCGCCACCTGTGCTTTGGATCGGTTCGGCGCATCAGATCATGGCCATTCCACCGTTCACATGCAGCGTCTGGCCGGTCACATAGCCTGCTTCGCGGCTCGCCAGATAGGCGACAGCGGCGCCGATATCGTCGCCTTCGCCCAGCTTGCCCGCCGGAATCCTGCCTGTAATCGCTTCCTTTTGCGCGTCGTTCAGCGCGTCGGTCATCGCCGACCGGATGAATCCGGGCGCAACGCAATTAACGGTTATGCCGCGTGTTGCCAGTTCCTGCCCCAATGCCTTTGACATACCGATCAGCCCTGCCTTCGATGCGGCATAATTGGCCTGGCCCGGATTGCCCGTTACGCCCACAACGGATGTAATCGAAATGATCCGGCCAAAGCGCGCTTTCATCATCGGCTTTGCCGCAGCACGGCAGAGGCGAAACGCCGCTTCCAGATTGATACGGATCACCTGATCCCACTCGTCATCCTTCATCCGCATCGCCAGATTGTCGCGCGTCACGCCTGCATTGTTAACGAGTATGTCGAGCTTCCCGCCCAGCGCCTCGACAGCCTGCGGCACCAGCGCATCGACGGCGGCACCATCGGACAGGTTGCAGGGCAGGGTAACATGATCGCCCGAAAACTGGCTGGCAAACGCCGTCAGCTTTTCCGCATTGGACCCCGAAAACGCCACCCGCGCCCCCTGCGCCACCAGCGCGCCTGCAATAGCGGACCCAATCCCGCCCGATGCCCCCGTAACAAGGGCCGTCATTCCTGTGAGGTCGAACATAGAAAGCTCCATTAGATTTGGTTCACGCGGAGACGCGGAGACGCAGAGGGGTGATAGTCATTTACGAGGCGGCGGACGCCTTCTTTCAGCGTGGCACCGCCAAAGTTGATGAGAAGCCCGACCGACTGCCCGGTCAGGCGCAAATAGGTCAAAAGCTGTTTTGAATGCGCGGCATTGATGCGTTCCACCGATTTTATTTCCACGAGCAATCGTTCTTCCACCAAAAGGTCTATGCGGAAGGCCGCGTCAAATCGCATCCCTTCAAATTCTATATCGATGGGCCGCTGGCGCGCCACCGAATAGCCCATGGAAACGAGTTTTCCCGCAAGCACTATTTCATAAACACTTTCCAGCAGACCCGGACCAAGTTCACGGTGAATGCGCAAGGCCGTATCCAGAACATCTCCGCTAATACGATCGATATCGGTCACAAACCCTCCGCGTCTCAGCGTCTCCGCGCGAAAAATCCTACAACTTCGCCAGCGCCGCCTCGATATCGTCCATCGTCACGATGCTCGTCACGGTCGCGTCCGGGGCGATGCGTTTCACCATCGGGCCGAGTACCTTGCCGCCCAGTTCCACGAAGTCTGTGACCCCGGCCTCCCACATCGCGCTCACGGATTCGCGCCAACGGACCCGGCCCGTGACTTGCTCCACCAGTCGCGCCCGAATGTCGTCCGGCGCGGCAATCGGCGCGGCCAGCACATTGGCATAGACCGGCACCACCGGCGCCCGCAGCGCCGCCTCAGCCAGCGCTACCGCCATCGCATCGGCGGCTGGCTGCATCAGCGGGCAATGGAAAGGCGCGGAAACGGGCAGCAGCACACCGCGCTTGATCCCATGCTCCTTCACCAGCGCAATCGCCCGCTCGATCGCCCCGCGATGCCCGGAAATCACGACCTGCGACGGGTCATTGTCGTTCGCCACCGTGCAGACTTCACCTTGCGCCGCGGCATCGGCCAGCGCCTGCGCCTTTTCGATATCCGCGCCCAGCAATGCCGCCATCGCGCCTTCGCCCACCGGCACCGCTGCCTGCATCGCTTGCCCGCGCAGCTTCAGCAGCCGCGCCGTCGTCGCCACATCGAATGCACCTGCCGCGCACAAGGCGCTATATTCGCCCAGACTGTGCCCTGCGACGAAATCGGCTTTCTCCGCCAGCCGCAGCCCGCCTTCCTTTTCCATCACCCGCAACGTCGCCAGCGCATTGGCCATGATCGCAGGCTGCGCGTTTTCGGTTAGCGTCAGGTCGCTTTCCGGCCCCTCCACCATGATGCGAAACAGCTTCTGCGACAGCGCATCGTCGACTTCCTGAAACAGCTCGCGCGCTGCCGGACTGGCATCCGACAGGGCTTTGCCCATGCCGACCGATTGACTACCCTGACCGGGAAACAGAAACGCCCGCATACATCCTCCACCTTGCGCATCGGCCAAATCCAGCGACCGTTTCGCACCTGTTACACTTTACGACACAAAAGCCGTTGAGCCTCCGTCGTGAATTGGGCAGGAACTAGATACGCATTCAGCCCGGCGCAAGCACTGGGTGGGTACGTCGCCATTTTCCCTGCCCAATCACCGGCTCAATCAAAGGAAATCCGTGCGCTATCCTGTTGTCCTGCTGATCGGAACGACGCTGTCTCTGTCCGCATGTGCCGTCGGGCCGGAGTATCGCGCGCCTGTCACCGCGTCGCTGGGCGTCCCCGATGCCTACACCACGCGGCAGGGTGCTGCGCTTGACGATACCGCGCTGGCGGACTGGTGGCGCAGCTTCAACGACCCGGTGTTGGATGGACTGATCCAACAGGCAATTTCCAACAACCTCGACATCGCTCAAGGCGTCGCGCGACTGGATCAGGCGAACGAAGCCCTGCGGCAGGCTGGCGCAAGCTATGTGCCATCGGTCAGTGCGTCGGGCAGCGGCGGCCGCAACTTCCGGCAGGGGACGTCCGGGGCCATCCTCGATTCCAATGGCAATGTGGTCGGCAATTCCTCCGGCGGCGGCAGTTCCAACCAATATTCGGGCAGCCTGCGCGCAAGCTGGGAAATCGACCTTTTCGGACGCATCGGTCGCACCGTCGAAGCGTCGCGCGCGGACCTGGAGGCGTCGGGTTATAGCCTCGCCAGCGTCCGCACCTCCATCATCGCCGAAACCGTCCGCAACTATATCAGCGCCCGTCTGGCGCAGGAACGGCTGAAGATCGCGCGGGAGCAACTCGCCACCGCGCAGGACAATCTCGATATCGCCCGCTGGCGGGTCGAGGCAGGTCTTGTGTCGTCGCTCGATCAGGAACAGGCCCGCGCTCAACTCGCACAGCAAACGGCGGCCATTCCGCAAATCGAAACCGGCCTGGCCAACGCGCTCAACCGCATCGCCGTGCTGACGGGGCAGGCGCCCGGCGAAGCGACCCGCGCCCTCGAAACGCCCGCGCCGGTCCCAACCGCGCCCACCGATATCGCGACCGGCATCCCCGCCGATACCCTCCGCCAGCGCCCCGATGTGCGGCAGGCGGAACGCGCGCTTGCCGCCGCAACGGCGCGCATCGGCGTCGCGGAATCGGCGCTCTATCCGCAACTCAGCATCAGCGGCAATGTCGGCACGAGTGCGCTGTCGCTGGGCAGTCTGGGCGACATCATCACCGGCAGCCTGTTCGGCAATCTGGCGCAACTCATCTTCGACGGCGGCGCAACGGCCTCCCGCGTCCGCGCGCAGGAAGCGGCAGCGCGCGGGGCCTTCTCGGCCTATAAATCGACGGTCCTTGTTGCACTGGAAGACGTGGAAAATGCGCTGGTCGCGGACCGAAATGCGCGTCAGCGCGTGACGCAACTGCTGATCGCCTATGACGCAGCCAGCAACAGCGCCATCCTCGCGCGCAGCCAGTATCAGGCAGGGCTCACCGACTTCCAGACGCTCCTTACCGCAGAACAATCGCTGCTGTCCGCCCGCGATGGACTGGCCACTGCACGCGCCGATCAGGTGCAGGCCGTGGCACAGCTTTACAGCGCGCTGGGCGGCGGCTGGCAAACCACGAACGCCCCGACCCCTGGCACCCAGACCCCGAACGCCCCGAACGGACTCCCCGAATGACGCAAGACGTGACAGCCGCACCGCAGGACAATCTGGATGATTTTCTGGGCGTTAAGCCGGAAAAGCCGTGGAAGAAGTGGATCAAATGGGGTGTTTCAGGTGTCGGCTTATTGCTGCTCCTCCTGCTCCTGTCGCGCTGCTTCGCTGGTGAGGATCAGCCCAATTACTCGACCCGCGAAGTGCGCCGGGGCGACCTGACCGTTACCGTCTCGGCGACCGGCAACCTCAAACCCATTAATCAGGTGGACGTGGGTTCCGAACAGTCGGGCAAGATTACGCAGGTTTACGTCGACGTGAACGATCGCGTCACCAAGGGACAGCGCCTTGCTGAGCTCGACACGCGTCGACTTAAGGATGCGGTCATTCAGAACCGCTCGCAGGTTGCCTCCGCCGAGGCAAGCGTCGCGCAGGCGAGCGCCGCCGCCGCGCTGGCAAAAGCGACACTGGATCGGCAATTGAACGTGTTCCAGCTTTCGGGCGGTCGCGTCCCTGCCAAGACCGAACTCGACTCCGCACGCGCCACCTATGCGCAGGCACAGGCGCAGGTACGCTCTGCGCAGGCGCAGATTGCGGTGGCACAAGCGCAATTGTCCAGCGCCCAGACCAATCTGGACATTGCGCAGATCATATCCCCCGTAACCGGCGTCGTCCTCTCCCGCTCTATCGAGCCGGGCCAGACCGTTGCGGCATCCTTCAACGCGCCGGTGCTGTTCACCATCGCCGAAGACCTGCAGCAGATGGAAGTCGAAGTGGCCGTGGACGAAGCCGATGTGGGGCAGGTGGCCAATGGTCAGGACGCCTCCTTCACCGTCGATGCCTTTCCCGGCCGCACGTTCCCTGCTCGCGTTAATCGCGTGAACGTGGGGTCCAATGCCAGCACCACGTCCTCATCGTCGTCCACCACGGCGGCAGCGACCACCAATACCGTCGTGGCGTACACGGCGGTGCTATCGGTCAACAACAGCGACGAAACATTGCGCCCCGGCATGACCGCGACCGCCGATATCGTCGCGAAGCAGCTTAAGGACGTGCTGCTCGTCCCCAACGCAGCCTTGCGTTTCAAACCGGACGCAGGCGGTAAAAGCGGCGGCGGGATCACCAGCCAGTTGGTCGCGCGCCCCCGCCGTGGCAATCGCGCCACGCAACAGGTGAATTTCGGCGCAGGCAGCAGCCAGACTGTCTATGTCGTCGGCGAAGATGGCAAGCCGCAAGCCGTCAATGTCGTCGTCGGCGACAGCGATGGCACGCGAACGGTCATCCAGAGCGGCAACCTGAAGGAAGGCGCCCGCGTCATCACCGGACAGCTTGCCGCCGGACAGGAACAACCGCCTGAACGCGATGCTGCAGACCGTGGCCAGGGCGGACGCAAGCGCCACGGCGCACCCGCAACGCCGCCGCCCGCCGCACCAGCCATGCCCGCCGGCAACAGCAGCGCGCCCGCCGCCGCCACGCCTGCGCCGCGTAAAGACGCCACATCTGCGCCGACAACTACGACAGCCGACCGCCCACGCCTGCGCGACATGACCCCCGAACAACGCCGCGCCTTCATGGACAGCCTTACGCCCGAACAGCGCGAGGAAATGCGCGCCCGCCGCGAAGCGCGCCGCGCGCAAAGAGCCGCTGATGGCGAATGATCCGATCATCCGTCTGCGCGGCGTTACCAAGGATTATGGCAGTGGCGCGACCTTGTTTCAGGCGCTCAAGGGCATAGACCTGGATATCGAACGCGGCGATTTCGTCGCGGTGATGGGTCCATCGGGTTCGGGCAAATCGACCACGATGAACATCTTGGGCTGCCTCGACGTACCGAGTGCCGGGACATTCCTGTTCCACAATCATCATGTCGAAACGCTCGACCGGGATCAGCGCGCCTTGCTGCGTCGCCGCTATCTGGGTTTCGTGTTTCAGGGGTTCAATCTGCTCTCGCGCACCACCGCACTCGAAAATGTAGAGCTGCCCTTGCTGTATCGCGGTGAGGATAAAAAGACACGCTATGACCTCGGCATGGCCGCGCTCGACAAGGTGGGCCTGAAACCCTGGTGGGATCATACCCCCGCCGAACTGTCCGGCGGTCAGCAGCAGCGTGTCGCCATCGCCCGCGCCATCGTCACGTCCCCCGATGTTCTGCTGGCCGACGAACCGACCGGCAATCTCGATTCGGAACGCTCGGTGGAGATCATGGAACTCCTGACCGATCTCAACCGCAACAGCGGCATCACCGTGCTGATGGTCACCCACGAACCCGATATGGCCGCCTTCGCGCGTACCATCGTCCATTTCAAGGACGGTCTGGTCGAACGCATCGAAAAGGGTCAGGCAGCGTGATCATCGGCACCACCGTCACGCTCGCCTTCCGCGCCATCGCGCGGCACAAGCTGCGCTCCTTCCTCACGACGCTCGGTATCATCATCGGCGTGGCCGCGGTCGTCACCATGACGACGCTGGGCAATGGCGCGACTGCAGCCGTGCGGGAACAGATCAGCAGCCTTGGCGCCAATATCCTGCAACTGCGACCGGGGCAGGGTTTCGGGCGCGGCGGCGGCGGTCCCAAGCCACCGGACTTCGAACCGGACGACGTGACCGCCATCGCCAATCAGCTTACCGGCGTCCGCGCCGTGGCACCGCAAGCCTCGACCAGTGGCATTGCCATCTATGAAGGGTCCAACTGGAACACGACCGTCAACGGCACCACCGCTGCCTATTTCGAAGCACAGCAGTGGAAACTCGATAGCGGACGCCTTTTCATGCCGGAGGAAGAGGAGGCCGGAAAGCCCGTCTGCATCATCGGATCGACGCTGCGGAACAACCTGTTCCGGCAAGCAGACCCTATCGGCAAGCGCTTCCGTATCAAGGGCGTAAGCTGTCAGGTCATCGGCTTATTGGCGACGCGCGGGCAGGGTGGGTTCGGCAACGATCAGGACGATGTCGTCGTGATGCCCATAAAATTCGTGCAACGCCGCTTCACCGGCAATCGGGATATCGGCCTCATCATGGTCGCCGTCGACGATGCGTATGACAGCGGCACAGTACAGGACAGCCTCGAACAGCTCATGCGCGAGCGGCGCAAGGTAAAGCCCGGCTCGGCGGACAACTTCAACGTCTTCGACACCAAGCAGATTTCCGATACGCTGACTGGCACCACGACCATATTGACGCAGATCGTCGGTGCAGTGGCCGCGATATCGCTGCTGGTCGGTGGGATCGGCATCATGAACATCATGCTGGTCTCGGTGACCGAGCGCACCCGCGAAATCGGCATCCGCCTCGCCATCGGCGCTGTAGCGCAGGAAGTTCTGCTGCAATTCTTGGTCGAGGCCATCGTGCTATCGTGCCTCGGCGGCCTGATCGGTCTTGGCCTTGCGCTGGTCGCATCCCTTGCCATTGCGCCGTTGATGCAGGTGCCTTTCATTTTCGACCTGAAGATCAATGTGCTCGCCTTCCTGTTCTCGGCGGCCATCGGCGTCGTATTCGGCTACTTCCCGGCCCGCCGCGCCGCTTCCCTCAATCCTATCGACGCATTGCGACACGAATGACGGCTTAAGTGTCTGATACATTTTCAGACACTTAAGCCCATCGCCTGACACATCCGCGATACACCCGCTTCCTATTTCATAGTCAGACGCCGCGATTGGCGCCGGACATGAAAAGGATACGGATCATGAAGAAGTTTCTGATGGCTCTGGCCGCTACCACGATGGTCGCAAGCCCTATCCTTGCAACTCAGGCACAGGCTCAGCCGAGCCGCCAGCAGGTCGTCAAGACGACCGTAAAGCATAAGGCGAACGGCCGCACCGTCGTCAAGCAGAAGCAGGTCGTGCGCAAGTTCGACAATCGGGGTTACAACAGCGGCTATAATCGCGGCTACAACAACCATCGTTGGGCGAAGGGTCAGCGCTTCGACCGTCGTCAGGCATCGAACTACCGCGTGATCAACGACTATCGCAATTACCGCCTGAACACGCCGCCGCGCGGTTATCAGTGGGTTCGTTCGGGCAATGACGCAGTGATGATCGCCCTTACCAGCGGCATCATCGGCGCCGTGATCGGCAACGCGATCCGGTAAATCTTCGGCTCCCTCTTCTTTACGGAAGAGGGGGCATATTAACGTCTGTTTACAGCCACCTTCAGCATCCATTCAACGACCGGATGGTTAAGTCTCTCATCGCCCTTGATCCCGGTGCGTCCGGTCAATGGCTTGAAAGCTGAAGGACCATGATCATGAACAAATGGAAAAAGGGCGCTCTTGCCATTGCCACGTGCGCCACTCTGGCGATCAGCGCGGCACCGGCGGAGGCGCAACGTTACGGATATCGCGGCTATCGCCACCATAACAACGGTGCGGGCGCGGCAGTTGCAGGCGGCATAGTCGGTCTCGCGCTGGGCGCAGCCATCGCTTCCAGTGCGCGCGATCGTTATTACGACCGGGGTTACCGTGGCTACAATCGCGGAGGATATTATCGCGACGGCTATTATGACCGCGGTTACTATCGCGACAACTACCGTCCCTATCGCGGCGGCTATCGCGGATACCGCAGTTGCTCCACGGACCGTTATTACGACGATTACGCCGGGGAATGGACGACGATCCAGCGCTGTCGCTGACCGATAGTTCGACAAGGGCAGGAGGCGTATCGCAAGGTGCGCCTCTTGTCTTTTGTGAACGTTATCGTCGCTTGCTATTTTCCGGACTTTCGACCATAGCGCCCGCTTCCCAAAGGCAGCGAGGCGACTCCATCTGTATTTGGGAAGAATGTATAGACGATAGCCGGAGGGGCGTTCGCATGGGGCGGCGTCAGCGATCGGCCAAGATAAAGGAAGACTCATGGCTCTTTACGAGCATGTGTTTCTTGCGCGCCAGGATCTGGCACAGGCGCAGGTAGACACGCTGGCGGAAATCGCCACCAAGATTGTCGAAGACAACAAGGGCAAGGTCATCAAGACCGAAACCTGGGGCCTTCGCAGCCTCGCTTACAAGATCGCGAAGAACCGCAAGGCGCACTACGTCATGCTCAACATCGATGCCCCCGCAGGCGTCGTGGCAGAGCTGGAGCGCCAGACGCAGATCAACGAAGACATCATCCGCTACATGACCATCAAGGTCGATGAGCTGGAAGCTGGTCCTTCGGTGATGATGCGCAAGCAGGAACGCGATGCACGCGGCGGTGGCCGTGGTGAACGCGGTGAGCGTGGCGATCGTGGTCCCCGCGAAGATCGTGGTGACCGTCCCCGTCGCGACCGCGACGAAGCTGGCGAATAAGGAGAACTAGACCATGGCACGCCCATTTTTCCGCCGCCGCAAGAGCTGCCCCTTCGCTGCGAAGGACGCACCAAAGATCGACTATAAGGACGTTCGTCTGCTTCAGGGCTTCGTGTCCGAACGTGGCAAGATCGTTCCGAGCCGTATCACGGCAGTCTCCGCCAAGAAGCAGCGCGAGCTGGCAACGGCCATCAAGCGCGCACGCCATCTCGGCCTGCTGCCCTACATCGTGAAGTGAGGGAATAGATCTCATGGAAATCATTCTGCTCGAACGGATCGAGAAGCTCGGCGCGATCGGTGACATCGTCACCGTGAAGGACGGCTACGCCCGCAACTTCCTTCTTCCCAACAAGAAGGCGCTGCGCTCCAACAATGCCAACAAGAAGGTCTTCGAAGCTAACCGCGCGAAGATCGAAGCCGACAACGATGCCCGTCGCGAAGCCGCCAAGGCATCGTCGAGCGACGTCGACGGCAAGCAGGTCGTGCTGATCCGTCAGTCGTCCAACGCTGGTGCGCTGTACGGTTCGGTGTCGGTTCGCGACATCATCGAAGCGCTGCAGGCCGATGGCGTGACGAATGTGACCAAGGCAATGATCGTGCTGGAACGCCCGATCAAGACCCTGGGCCTGTTCGACGTCAAGGTGTCGCTGCACCCCGAAGTCGCCGTGAACATTCAGGTGAACGTAGCCCGTTCGCCGGAAGAAGCCGAGCTTCAGAAGGACGGCGTCGACGTGATGGCCAGCATGTTCGAAAAGGACGAAGCCGGCTTCACGGAAGCATACGATCCGAACGCGGAACCGGGCGAAATCGCTTCGGAACCCACGGACGAAGTCGAAGAAACGCAGGAAGAAGCGTAAGCCTCTTCTCTCGCGAGACAAAAAGGGCCGCCCGGTACAGACCGGGCGGCCTTTTTTGCGTGTCGACTTATTTGGGTTTTCCCCGGCGCAGGCCGGGATGACGAACAGTATAGTAGGACTATGGCCTCACTCCCCTCTCGCCTCAACGCGCACGCCCTGCTATCCACCCCGCGATGAGTGATTTCCGCGACCCGTTCGACAGCATCAAGGACCATCCTTTCGACGCCGCGCTGTCCGAACGTTATCTTGTCTATGCCCTGTCCACGATCACCGCGCGGTCGCTCCCGGACTTGCGGGATGGTCTGAAGCCCGTGCATCGCCGCCTGCTTTGGGCGATGCGGCTGCTCAAGCTGGAACCCAGCAATCCTGATCCGGTGCGCAACACCACCAGCTACAAGAAGTGCGCCCGCGTCGTCGGCGACGTCATCGGCAAATATCACCCGCATGGCGACACATCTGTCTATGACGCGATGGTCCGCCTCGCGCAGGACTTCTCGCTGCGCACGCCGCTCGTCGATGGACAGGGCAATTTCGGCAATATCGACGGCGATAACGCCGCCGCCATGCGCTACACCGAAGCGCGGCTGACGCAGGCCGCATCGGACCTGATGGCGGGGCTGGACGAAGGCACCGTTGATTACCGTCCCACCTATAATGGCGAAGACGAAGAGCCGGAGGTCTTCCCCGGCCTGTTCCCCAATCTGCTGGCCAATGGCGCGTCGGGCATCGCGGTCGGCATGGCGACCAGCATCCCGCCGCACAACGTCCATGAACTGATCGACGCAGCGTTGCTGCTGATCGATCAGCCGGATGCCGACCATGCGGCCCTGATGCAGATCGTCACTGGCCCCGATTTCCCCACCGGCGGCATCGTCGTGGAAAGCCCCGCCAGCATTTCGGAATCCTACGCCACCGGCCGCGGTTCCTTCCGAACCCGCGCGCGCTTCGCCGGAGAAATGGTGGACGGCAAGTGGGTGGTAAAGCCGGAAAAGCTGGCCAATGGCACCTGGCAGCTTATCATCTCCGAAATCCCCTATCAGGTGCCCAAGTCAAAGCTGATCGAGCAGATCGCGGCGCTCATCAACGACAAGAAGCTGCCGATTCTCGCTGACATTCGCGACGAGTCCGACGCGGAAATCCGCATCGTTATCGAACCGCGCAGCCGCACGGTCGACCCCGACGTGCTGATGGACAGCCTGTATCGCCTGACCGACCTCGAAAACCGCTTCAGCCTCAACCTGAACGTGCTGGACGCCAGCCACACGCCGCGCGTCATGGGTCTGCGCGAAGTCCTCGTCGAATGGCTCAAGCACCAGATCGAGGTGCTGGTCCGCCGTGCCCAGCACCGGCTGGAAAAGATCGCCGCTCGCCTCGAACTGCTCGACGGCTACATCATCGCCTATCTCAACCTCGACCGGGTGATTGCGATCATCCGGACCGAGGATGAACCCAAAGAAGTCATGATGGCCGAATTCGGCCTCAACGACCGGCAGGCCGAAGCCATCCTCAACATGCGCCTGCGCTCCTTGCGCAAGCTGGAGGAAATGGAACTCCGCCGCGAACATGCCGAACTCGTCAAGGAGCGCGAGGAGCTTGAGAAGCTGGTCGAAAGTCCCGCCCGTCAACGAACCCAGTTGAAGCGCGATCTGACCGCGCTGCGCAAGCGCTACGGCCCCGAAACGCTGCTGGGCAAGCGCCGCACGCTGATCGCCGAAGCTGGCCCCGCGCGCGAAATTCCATTGGAAGCGATGATCGACCGGGAGCCGATCACCGTCATCCTGTCGCAACGCGGCTGGATTCGCGCAATGAAGGGCCATGTCGACGATGCCACCATCGCAGGCGTCAAATATAAGGAAGGCGACGGTCCCTGGGGCGTGCCGGTCCATATGCAGACGACCGACAAGCTGTTGATCGCCTGCGCTAACGGGCGCTTTTACACATTGGGGGCCGACAAACTCCCCGGCGGGCGAGGTTTTGGCGAACCCGTGCGCCTGATGATCGACCTTGACAATGCGACGGAGATCGTTGCGATGATGGCCAACAAAATGGGCGGCAAGCTGTTGCTCGCAGCAACCGACGGGCGCGGCTTTCTGGCTGTCACCGACGACATCATCGCCGAAACCCGAAAGGGTCGGCAAGTCGTCAATGTCCGTCCCGGCGCCCGCCTGTCCATCGTTCGGCAGATCGAAGCGGGCGCGGACAGTGTTGCCGTCATCGGCGACAATCGAAAGCTTCTCGTCTTTCCCCTTACCGAACTGCCGGAGATGGCGCGGGGCCAAGGCGTCCAGATGCAGCGCTATCGCGACGGTGGTTTGTCGGACGCGATCAGCTTCACGCTTGCCAACGGTCTCAGTTGGGCGATGGGCGGCGATACCGGGCGTACCCGGACGGAGAGCGACATGACGCCATGGCGCGTCACCCGCGGCGCAGCGGGCAGAATGCCGCCCACTGGATTCCCGCGCGACAATCGCTTCGGCTAAGTGGCTACACGAACGCAGTTTTTCGTTTCGGTTTTCAAATAATTTACTTAATGTCCGTATTCGGGACATATGGACGCTGAAACTGCGCGCTTTACGATTGCTGAAGAGCTGGAACGCATTTGTGCGTCGACCGGTCATAGCGAACGTGTATGCGCGCCAAAAAGCGAGGCAGGATGGCTACATGCTCTGCCGCACGCTGCCGCCATACTTGCAGTAAAAGGTGATACGCTCGCGGTAGAACTGACCAATGGCGTATTCGCCGACACCTTTCCCGAAGGTCATGATGGCTTTGTCTGCACCCAGGCGGACAGTGGGCTGGATTGGACGGCACGGGTGGAAAAATTCTACGCGTCCGGCCGTGTTTCCGATAGTTTCGAAATATGCAGGGAAGGCCGATTGGGCGCTGAATTCCTTGCCTGTACGATAGGTCGACTGGAGCGCGACGATCAGGGGCCGACTCGCCTCTTGTTCACGGCTATCGATCGCACCAACGAACGGGTGATGGAAAAGAACCTGCGTCGGGAATTGCTTTCCGACAGCCTTACCACATTACCCAATCGTACCGGCTTTGGCGAAGAGATCGACGACCGGCTGAAGCTGAGCCCGCTGACGGACGGCGGCAGCTTTGCCGTTCTGGCGATCGATCTTATCCGTTTCAGCCGCGTCAACGAATCGCTGGGGCCGCTGGCGGGGGATGAACTCATCATCACCGTCGCCAAACGCCTTAAGTCCAGCCTGCGCCAAGGCGACGTATTGGCCCGTATCGGGGGCAATGAATTCGCCGTATTCGCGCGTCTCAACAATGGGCTGTCGGATGCTTTATACATCGTTCAGCGGATCAACGACGCGCTGGCGTCGCCAGTACGGCTGACCAATTTGCAGATCAGCGTCGATTGCGCCATCGGTTGCGCGCTATCGTCCGGCGTTTCGGACGATGCTGATGACGTCGTTCGTCAGTCGCAGGCCGCGGTCAAGATTGCCAAGCGAAGTGGAAAGCTCGAAATCTATCGTCCAGGTGTTCTGAAGGAAGCACATCGGCGATTCACCCTGGAAAGTCGTCTGCGCGAAGCGTTGGCCAATGGGAAGCTTCACCTCGCTTACCAACCGCTCGTGCATCTTCAGTCGGGCGAAGTCACGGGATTCGAAGCCCTTGCGCGCTGGGACGACGAGGAATTGGGGGAGGTGTCTCCCGCCGAATTTATCCCGGTGGCCGAAGAATCCGGTCTGATCGTTCCGCTGGGACGATGGGCCTTGTACGAAGCCACCCAGACGCTGGCGAAGTGGGACCGCCAACAAGGCCAGGTGTTGCCGCTGGGAATCAGCGTCAACCTTTCCCCCATCCAGATGGGTCGGGATGACGTGCCGTCGGTGGTCGAGGAATCCTTGCGCTATGCCGGGATAGCTGGGCATCGCCTCACGATCGAATTGACCGAAAGCGCCATCATTGCCGATCCGGACAAGGCGCGGCAGGTGCTGGCCGCGCTCAAAAGTCTGGATGCGTCGATTGCGATGGACGATTTCGGAACCGGCTATTCCAACCTCGCCAGCTTGCAGAGCCTGCCCATCGATCTGTTGAAGATCGACCGGAGCTTCGTGTCGGGCATGATTACCGACCGCGACAAGAATGCCATCGTGCGCACCATTCTTTCGCTGGCAGAATCGCTCAACCTCCACGTCACGGCCGAAGGTATCGAGACGCAGGAGCTGGCACTGGCGCTGCAAAAGCTGGGTTGCTGGCAGGGGCAGGGCTATCATTTCTCCCGGGCATTGCCCGAAGCCGACGCCTTCGATTATTGGCGCGCACGCTGGAACTTCGAAAGCGTCTGATCGATAATCGCGTCCATCGGTTCTCCGTCCGCAAAGCCGCTTTCTACCCAGGCCAGTTCGACATCCTTGAGCGCCCGGGCAACATCCGGCCCGGCGGGCAATCCCCGTGCGATCAGCGCGCCACCGGTGATCGGTAGAGCAGGCGGGGTCCATTCCCGCAACGATGCGATGCTATCCGGCGTGACTGTGTCGTCCAGCAATAATTGGTCGATCGCACTTTCCGTCCCCAGCCAATAGGCAAGCTGCTTCGCTTCGGCTTTTGCAGCATGGGGGGAAAGAGCGCTGACGATCCGCTTGCGCGCCTTGTTCGAAAGCTTGAGCCGCGCCGCCACAGAATCCCCTACGGTCGGATCGCTAGGCAGCAAGGCGCAAAGGCGTCGTAGCGGAGAAAAGCCGACACGCGCAGCGCTCTCCCTCTGGGTCAGAGTTTCGAGACGGCCAACTCCCGCACCATCTATCTCCGGCAGCACCGGCAGGAGGATTTTGCCTTCCACCATCAGGCGCAGGGCAGGCACGGGATCGGGCAGGGCCAGCAACTTTAGCAACTCATCGGCGATGCGTTCGCGGGACAAAGCCATCAGGCTGTTGGACTGCGCTATACAGGCAGCATAGGCCGCCGCATCGGGCGCGCCTTTGCCGAAGCGCGCGTAAAAACGAAAGAACCGCAATATACGCAAATGATCTTCCGCAATCCGCGCTTCGGGATCGCCGATGAAGCGCACCGTTCCGGCTTCCAGATCCGCCAGACCGTCGAAATAATCGGTAATCTGGCGCGTCACCGGATCGGCCAGCAAGGCGTTGATCGTGAAGTCGCGCCGTGCCGCATCCTCGCGCCAGTCGTCGGTATAGGCAATTGTCGCGCGACGCCCATCGGTCGCTACGTCACGGCGCAAGGTCGTGATTTCCACCGGCCAACCGTCCAGCACGGCGGTAATCGTGCCATGATCGATGCCCGTCGGTACGGCCTTGATCGCCGCGTCGGTCAGTCGCCGGACCACGTCCTGCGGGCTATGCACCGTCGCAATGTCCACGTCGGCAACGACATGCCCCAACAGCGTATCGCGCACCGCGCCGCCCACGAAGCGCACACTGCCCTGTGACGCATCGAGTGCATCCAGCAAATCGCTCAGCCTCGCACGGTGCTGCCACTCAGCATCAGGCAGGGCTGCGATCATAGCCCAGCCTCCACGAAAGATTGGCAAGGATCGCCGCGGTGATCCCCCAGATGCGCCGCTTCTGCCAGTCGATCTCGTAATAATGTCGTGCCGCGCCATCCCATTCGAGTTCCTTGCGCGTGCGGTTGGCGGGGTCAAGGGCGAAGGCAAGCGGGACTTCGAACCAGTCGTCCACTTCATCGAGCTGCGCCTGTAAGGGAAGGTCAGGGGGAATTACCGCGAGCACCGGTATGATATCGAACCCCGTGAAAGTGCTGTACCGGTCACTGGTGCCGATGATCTGTGCATGATGCGGGGCCAGACCTATTTCTTCCTCCGCTTCGCGCAGGGCCGCCGCGATTTCGTCGGCATCGCCGTCGTCGACCTTGCCGCCCGGAAAGGCGACTTGCCCGGCATGTTTGCGCAGGCGCGAAGATCGCTGGGTCAGGATCAATCCCGGGTTCGCCCTGTCCGTGATCGCCACCAGCACGGCGGCAGGCGCGAGCACAACGCTTCCTTCGATACGGGGATCGACGGTCTGGATCCAGTCGGGTGTATCGGTGCGCCTGTGTCCTTCCTCCAGTGCCGCCCGCAGCCTTCTGGCCAGCGTCATTCGGGCAGGCCCACGGAGAAGAACGTGCCGCCACTCCAGAGGCCGGGCTGCGCATCCTCTGCCTCGTCTTCCAGCGCCAGATTGACCAGCTCATAATATACAGCGCGACCGATCAACGCATCCATCCCGCCGCGCACATGCAGATAGGGACGCGGGCCTTCATCGGTCCTGCGGATTTCTATCGCATGATCGGCATCGGCGACCACGATTTCCCCGGTGTTCAGCCGAAACGCCAGCGAGCGGTTTTGCCCTACACCATCGCTCTTAACCTCGACCGCCGTGAAGGGTGCGTCCTCCACCTCAATCGAGAGCTTCTCGACCGGCGTGACCAGCACATAGCTGCCATCCGACTCGCGACGCAGGATCGTGGAAAACAGGCGCACCATGGCTTCGCGACCGATGGGGGAGCCTTGATGAAACCATGTCCCGTCGCGGGCGATCCGCATTTCGCTGTCGCCGCAATGCGTCGGGTTCCACTGCGCCACCGGGGGCAGTTTCTTTTCCTCCATCAGCCGCACGATCTCGGCAAGCGACAGGGAGGCCAGATCGGGCAGGGGCGGCATAGGCATAAGGTGGAGATAGGGACGCCCGCGTCCGATGCAAAGAAGAAACGCCCTGCTACGCCACTCTTCGGGAAACGCGCGGTCCCAGCATGCCGACGTCCGGGAGCGTGCCGCCATCGACGATCAGCGCCAATAGTCGCCGCGCCTCGAATGGGCCGGGGGCGTCCCATCCGCCGGTTCCAGCGGCGGAAAACCCCCAGAAGCGGCCATAATATTCCGGATCGCCGATCATCATCAGCGGCGGGGTGGCCTGCGCGCGTGCATCCCGCACGACAGCATCCATCATTGCGCGGCCTAGGCCACTGCTTTGATGATCCGGCCGAACCGCCACCGGGCCAACCATGACCAGCGGAGATGTGGCGCCATCCGGACCATGCAACGCCACCGGCCAGCTTTGCAATGTCCCTGCCAGCACGCCGTCATCGTCAAGAACGGCGTAGCTCAGTTCCGGCAACCAGTGCATCCCCGCGCGGATCGTATAGGCCGTGCGTCCCCGTCGATCCATGCCGAACGCCGCATCCAGAAGCGCGTCGATCGCGCTGTCGCTTTGGCTGTCGAGAGGGAGAATATGGGTCACGTCTTGCCGTTCGTTTCGCAAAGGGGCATGAGCGCCCACGAGCGCGGGCGTCTTACCGACTGACCGTCAAATGAAAAGCACGAATTGCACAGCGCAGGACATATGGACTTTCCCACGAACGACTATCTGGCGCTGGAGGTGGATGACCTCGACTTCGATGTGCTGACCGGCATTTATTCGGAAGAGACGCATTTGCCGCAGCCTCTGCGTATTTCGGTGCGCGCGCTGTTGAAAATGGCTGACCATTATGCGCCGGATACGCCGCTGACTGCGTCCAAGAATTACATGGACCTCAAACATGCGGCGACGACCGCGCTGCCGCAGGGACAACATTTCACCCTGATCGAAGCGATTGCCGAACATATCATCGAGACGGTGTTCCTGCAGGACGACATGGTCAGGCATGTGCAGGTGAAGATCGTCAAGCTGGCGCTGAGCGAACGCGGCGAGTCGATTGGCATCACCATGGGCCGCTGGCGCAAATAACGGAGTTGACTGTCTTCGGTCCAGACTGTGTGAAAACGCGTCAGATGTGGTATGGTGGTCCAACGTTTTGGGGGATCATATGGGTCGCTTCATTTCTGGTGCTGATCGCAAACAAACCACGCTATTTCCGCCCTGCGTAGATGACTGGATCG